>NZ_CP134398.1:1890613-2205716 GCF_002968335.2 Mycobacterium sp. ITM-2016-00316 | reverse complement strand
TCATTCCTTTGGTGTCTGTGGAGTGTGCGATGAGGGTGATCTAGGTGGCTGCGCCGGCCACTTCGTGTGCGCTGTAATCGAGTTCGGGCGCCCCGGTCCGCGAGCGGGGCGCCAGGCCGAAGGCCTGCACGGACTGGCAGTACTTGGAGACCCGGACCACCGACATATCGATACTGGCGGCGAGGTCGGTGACCCAATAGGGCACACGCTCGTTGGCCTTGATCTCGACCACGGCCAGCTTGGGCGGGATGATGAACCGGTTGGTCGCACCGGACGCGAAATGCAGATCGCGGTCGCGCCCGTGCACCTTGTGGTCGATCGTCACCCGAAGCCCGAGATCCGCATCACGGCCCACGAAAGCCTCTCTCAGGTACCCGGTCGTGACGATGGGCCGCAGATCCAGATTGCCGATGAGCGTCGTCACCTCGTCGACGAATCCCTTTTGAGATCTGCTGCACAGCAGTGTCTCTCGCCTGTCCAGCCAGTCTTTTGCGTCACCGTAGGGTATTTCGATCCGGCGTTTCTGGGTGACGCGGTTGACCCGCTGTTTGATCTCGACGTGAACCGGCGTCTGGTCGGTGCAGTCTGCCGGCTGCCCGTAAAGACGGAGGCGCAGCTTACGCCGGAACCGTAAGCCCTCGATCTTCTCCCAGTAGAACCGCAGATCCGCGGTGTCGTAGTACAACGATGTCACCGGGTATCCACCCTGGGGCGAGAACGGATCCGAACCCATTCGCGCCGCGAGCCTCGCGCGGAGTTCGGGGACTTTGAATTCGTCAAGAAGGTACTTGATCTCATACCGGTTGAACGAATGCAGGCGACTCGCCGTCTGCTGATAGCCGGTCGGCTCAGTGGGCACGTCCTCGTACGAGGTCTCGGGCCGAGCGGCCTTCTTCGCAAGCCACTCCTTCAGATCCTTCAATGCCGCATTGCCTTTCACTCGACGTTCATGCCCGGTTCATACAGAAGATCACCGATGTCTATGGATCTCGTGTGACAGCGATAACCGATCGATATCAAGGTGCGGGAACAACAACGACCGGTGTGGCGTCGCCGTCATCGCTTTCGGGTACCGCCAGCGGCGGCCAGCCGACCTCCGTGGGCGGCCATGATTCGACGGAACTCTGGCTCGAATCACCATGTCCGTCATCATCATCGTCATCACCCGCCTGCGCGGTCCCCGCAAGGCCGACCATGATCACGAAGGTCGTCAGCAGGGCCACGGCCGACCTCGACATTGCCCTCACAGCGGAAGCACCTGGCCGTAGACGTTGAGCGCGTCATCGGATACCTCGGAGCTGGTCTGAGCCGATGCGAACAGACGAGCGGTGACCAATCCGCCGCACTCGTCGACCTGAACATGGGCATCCTGAACCGAGATGGTGGCGACCGACCCCTTCAGCGACTTGACCCCGAGTCCGACGGTCGCGATGCCGCCGGAGCGCAGTGTCGTGCCGATATCGGGACCGACACCCAGGACCGTGGTGTCATCGAACAAGTCGGTATCGAAGCCGACCCCCAGATCCAGGCCATCGCTGAGATCGATCTGGCAGCCGAGCTGCGCACCCACCACCAGCTGCCCGGAGTCGACCGGCCGAACACCCGCGCCCTCGACGGACAGGGTGAATCTTGCACTGAGATAACCCTCTTTGGTGTAGGGAGCACCGGCCATGTTCGGCACCGCGTCGATTCGGGCCTCGGTCATCGTCAGCGTCACCTGCCAACCGTCCACCGTCGTCGTCGTCCGGGTCACGTCCGGCACGACGACGACTTCAGCCTGCGCCAAGGCGGCGGGGCAACTGAGCATGGCCACGCTCACCGCGGCGGCAACCGCAGCATTCCGGAACGTCAACGTGCTCAACACCTTACTTGGCCATCCGCCTGGGCCGGCCCTCGCAGCCGACCCTCCCGATCCCGGCAAGCTTGCCGCACGATCATGTGCGCCCCCTATGCACAACGTGTGTCCGCGCTTTCCCCTGTGCGACAGGGTCTTCACACACTGCGCACATGTATTGCGAAGCGTCGCAGACGCTATCGGAAGGACAGTTACCGGCAACTCGGATGGGCGAGAGTTCCCGGCGAACCGTCAATCACACCCAAGATGTTCACCTCACAGCCGGCACATAGCAGTTCGATATGAGACCAGTAACCAAAACGGAGTGTTCTGGTCACCATCGCTGTCGATTTCATGACACGGTGGAAGAGTCGGACACACGATCGTCGCGAAACAATCTGATCGAGAAAGGAATTCATGCTCCCGGCGCACCGGGCCCCGGCCCCGGCGCCGGACCGGCGCGCCCCGGTCCCGGCGTACCGGGCCCCAGCCCCTGCCTGCCGTCGGCGCCCTGTCCGCCACCGCGGTAGAAAGCCAATAGGTGTGGCCCGAGACGATGCCGTCTCGGGCCACACGGCTGTGCTCCTATCAAGAATGTTTGCGCGGGCTCACGGTCTGGGCCGGAGAGCACAGCCAGCCGGGCTCGGGCAGTGCCCGGCGCTGGCGCGGCGTCAACGTCTCGGCGACCGCATCGACAAAGGTCCGCGGCGGTATGAACCGCGAGAACACCGAGTACGGTTTGTCGCTGGTGTAGACGAATGTCGCCGAATAGCGATCGCGGTCTGTCGGTGCTTTCAGCCGGTGGATGAGGCGACCCGTGTCTGCGTACACGGCGGTACGGGCGGGTCCGGTCACCTGACGCCAACCGGGTGGGGGTGCGACGGCCGCGATCGCCTCGTCCGCCAGGAACGTGATTCCCGGACGGCAGCGCAGCCGGCGGCGGGCCAACTCGCTCAACGATGGCGATAGGTACTCGAAAGGCCCATTCCCGGAATCCACATCATTCAGGTAGACAATGATCTTCAACATCCTGCGATCCTCGGCGTCGAGGTGCCAGTAGCGAACCTGCTGGCGCGCAGCCGGTGCACTGGCACGCTCCACCTTGACTTCCATCCCCACGTAGCGCACCGGCAGCCGGATATGTCTCTCGGCAATGTCCAGATTGTTCTGATCAAAGCCCCATCGATACAGCGAACCAAGCAGTTTGGGCTGATCGAGCGGCAGGTAGGTGACCGGTTCGGAGATGCCGTTGTCCCTCAACCACCCGACCGCGCGAGCGATGTCGAGGTTCACCGCACCCTCCATGTGCAGTCTGCGACTGGCAACCCCTTCGGTGTCGAGGCGGTGAACCCAGGCTTCATCCTTGGCGGTCAGCGTTGGCAAGGAGGCGCGGTGCCGTGCCGCTCGACTCTCGTAGTTACCCGCACGGAAGTTCCTCAGCACCGGAAGCTCTGAGGCTCGGCGAGCCACGTCGACCATGCGCAGCTGTATTCCGGCGATGGACGTGTCTTGCAGAACCAGTACCCGGCGCTGATCCCAGATCAACTGATAACCCCTCTGTGACGGATGCAGCGAACTCACGGTGGATCACGCAAAAGTGTTGATAGAAAGGTTCATTCGATGATCATAGGACGTGTGCCGGGCGACTTCGCGACACCGCCCTGGATGCCCGGGCGCCTCGATGAGGACGCCACCGCCGGCGACCTCTGCTCGGCTAATTCTACTGGGTTCGCGTGAAATCCGGCTATTGGCAACAGAATCGACAAAAGCACACGCCAGTCGACCAAGGAATGGCCGGGGGCGGATAGCCGCGCCGGCACGAGCAAAAGCAGCGTAGGGCCGCGACAGACGTTGGGCAGACAAAAGACAAAGGCCCTTCATAGAACTCTGCCAGTGTGCACCTAGCTGGCGTGCATATGTTGGCGGCGAGGGAACGGAGAATGTGATGCCTGGTAGCGCCGCGGTGGAGGAGAACTGGTCTTCGTGCGCCGCGCACGAGAATGGAGATTCGCCCGGCGCCGCTGTCACCTTGCGTGTTCTCGGCGACCCGCTGGCGTTTCGCATCATATCGGCGCTCGGCCAGTGCTCCACCGAGGGAATCAACGAACGTGAGTTGGCCGATATCGCAGGACTACCGGCCTCGGAGATCAGCACACAACTGGCCACTCTTCGCGAGGCCGGGCTGGTGGAGTCCCAGCGACGGGGCACCAACGAGTACCACCGGACCCGCTCTGAGCGCTGGCACGCCCTCGCTTCGTTGCTCACAGACGCTACGGTGCCGGCAACGTTCATTCCGACGCGCGCGTCATCGGGACGTAAATCGCGCCGTCGCGGGCGGCCCCGCGGTTCACACAACACAAGAGCTGAAATCGTGCTCGCCGCTAGGTCTCTCGCGCTCAGAGTCGGATTCGACGCCCTCGCCATGGGAGCGGTGGCCGCCGCGGCGGGAGTGAGCCGCGCCGCCATCAACTACCATTTCACCTCCAAGGCTGCGCTTTACCGGGCCGTGCTGGCCGAGACTCACACGGACATCGACCGTGCCGCGTCAGCCACCGCTCATTTTCTGCGCGGCGAGCAGGTCAGCACCCAGTTGCAGGCTTTCATCACCAAACTGGTCAATCCCCATGGCGATTGGTCGGCCGCCGCGGCGCTACCGAGCCTGATACTGGATTGCAGTCGTCACCCCGATCTGGTCGATGACGGTGTCGATATCATCGGGCTCGTACGCGGGTTCCTCACCTCGTCGATGAGTGCAGCGGCCGCCCATCAAGGCCCCGACGAGCAAGACGGCGGACTCGCGGTGTCCGTGGAAGCGACGCTCGCCTTCATCTTGGGGCTGGGCATTTCCGCACAGTTCGGCGGGGGAAACGGCCGTGCACAGCAATTGTTGGTGTCCTGGCTGGCGCTCGTGGATGGAGCAGACACGGCGCGGCCCGCCTGCACGCCCTGAAAGTCGCCTGCCGGGAGTGTCACCGTGACGCGGGTGCCATGTCGGTCGCTGCGGACGTCGATCCCGCCATGATGGGCCTTGATCACCGCCCGCGTGATCGCGAGCCCCAGCCCGGTGCTGCCGGAGTCTCGAGATCGGGAGCCGTCACCGCGAGCGAAGCGTTCGAATACGTGGGGCAGCAGGTCTTCGGGTATTCCGGGGCCGTCGTCGGCGACGGTGAGTGTGACCGATCGGTCGACGTGCGACACCAACGAGGTGACGATCTTCGTCCCGGGTGGAGTGTGGATGCGGGCGTTCGACAGCAGGTTGGCGACGGCCTGGTAGAGACGGGACCGGTCCCCGATCAGGCCTACTGATTCGGGCGGAATATCCAAGGTCCACAGGTGATCCGGTCCTGCGATATGGGCGTCGTGGACGGCATTGATCACCAGGTCGGATACGTCGAGCTCGTCGGTGGCAACGGGTCGACCGGTATCCAGTCGGGCCAGCAACAACATGTCTTCGACGAGTTGGCTCATCCGTCGGGACTCATCGTGAACCCTGCGCAGGGCGTGCACCAAGTCCCCACGATGGTGGAGGTCGCCCTGCTCATCGGCGTCCCCGACGAGGCGCTCTGCGAACTCGGTATAGCCCTTGATCGACGCCAACGGGGTCCGCAACTCATGGCTGGCATCGGCGACAAACTGGCGAATACGCATTTCGCTGGTGTGACGCGCCGTCAGTCCCTCGGCCACCCTGTCCACCATCGTGTTGAAGGCGGTGCCCAGCCGGCCGACCTCGGTGTGGGCGGTCGCAGGATTCACCGGCTCCAGAGGCGTCGGCAGCTGCACCTCGCCCCGGTCCAACCGAAGGCCGGCAATACGTTGCGCGGCAACCGACATCCGCGACAACGGGTCCAACTGACGGCGGATGATCACCATGCCTGCAGCGACGGTGGCAACCAATGCCACCAACGATGATCCACCGATGATCCAGGCTGCGGACGCGAGCGTGGCTTGCACCCCCGACATGGAGAGGCCGGCGATGATGACGACATCGGTGCCCTCGATCGGATACGCGGTCAGGCGGTAATCACCGAGCCCGTCGAGATCGATGCTGACCATCTGCTCGTCCGGCACATCCTTGAGTTGATCAGCCGCAGCGGGAGTCAGTGCCTGCCGGTTTCCGGTTGCCGTGTTCACCGCCGCCGCTGCGATGGTGTTCGCCGATTTGACCGCGCCGACCGTTCCCGATGACTGGCCCGGACCGTCCAGGAAGAGCGGCCCTGGTCCGGAGAAGCGCAGAAACGGCACGCTGCCCATCTGGTAGAACATCACCGAGCGCGACTGCGTTTCGAGCACCTGTGCATCGAGTTGACCGATGAGATAAGTCCTCAGTGCCAGCAGTGTCGCCGCACTCACGGCGATGCACAGGCTGACGCCCAGGACTGCGACCGCAGCGACCAGCCGGATCCGCAACGGCCAGGTGTTCGGCTTGAGCATCCGGACGACCCGGTCGCGCCCACTGGGCCTATCGTGGTTTGAGGACATACCCGACGCCTCGAACGGTATGGATCATCGGTGGCCGAGCCGCATCCACCTTCTTTCGGAGATACGAGATATAGAGCTCCACCACATTCGAACGGCCTTCGAAGTCGTAGTCCCACACATGTTCCAGAATCTGAGACTTGGTGAGCACCCGCCGCGGATTGCGCATCAGGACCCGGAGAACGGAGAACTCCGTGGCGGTGAGGAAGAGCTCCTCCCCCGCGCGGGTGACCTCATGGCTGTCTTCGTCAAGGACGAGATCGCCGACGACGAGGCGGCTGGTTCCGTCGACCACACCACGGCCAGATCGCCGCACCAGGGCACGCAGTCGCAGGATCATCTCCTCGACGCTGAAAGGCTTGGTGACGTAGTCATCTCCCCCCGCGGACAGTCCGGCGATTCGGTCCTCCACGGAGTCTTTTGCGGTCAGCAGGAGCACGGGCAGTTCGGGTCTCATGCGACGAAGTTCCTGCAATACGTCCAGGCCGCTCATATCGGGCAACATCAGGTCCAGTACCACCACGTCCGGGCAGACCGCCGCCGCGCGATGGATCGCCGCCGCACCGTCGGACGCCGTGGCGACCTCCCAGCCCTCATACCGCAGCACCATCGAGACGAGCTCGCTGAGCGCCGGCTCGTCGTCGACGACGAGAACTTCGATCGGGGATCCGTCGGGGTGGGTTATGCGATCGGCGTTCGCCACCGAAAATGATCGATGGGCAGCCGCACCGGTGTTGTGCACCTGTCGATTCTGTGACAGCTCCTTAGCCGGGCCCTGTGCACAGTCTGTGGGCGAGCTTTGTCTGCCGCGCACCCGAACCGGATCCGGTAGTGCGGCGATGCCGAAGCGCGGCGCGCGGACCGTGGCCCACGCGCCGCGCAGTGCTGCTCAGTCAGAACCTCGGGCCCGGCCCGAACGGGAGCGCGCCCGGGCCTGCACCGGGGCCCGGGCCCATCATCGGCGCCGGGGGTGGCGGTGGACCTCCACAAGGAAGCAGCGGCAGACACAGACCCTGCCCCGGTCCCGGCGGCGGAGGCGCGGGGAAAGCGTTCGCCACCCCCGCACCGAACCCGACGGAAGCCAGTGCGATACCCCCGCACACGGCCGCGGACCCTGCCGCCACAAGCACTTTCTTTCGTTGGTTTCCCACGGATCTCCTCCTCTGTACGAGTCACCGGAAGTGACGATCTCGACGCTAGGACGCAGACGTGGGAGCACCGTAGTCGTGCTCTGGGAATCGAATGTGAACCGGTGCGCCACCCTTCCGCGCTCCCGGCGGGCCTCATAGCAAGCACATAGGTTGGTCCCAGAGTCCACCCATGGCCGCGCCCCACGATGTGGTCATGACTCAGAACGTGGTGGACAGGCTCGCGGTGTCGACGCCGGTGACCCGACCCGACGCCGGCGCTCACGCCCGCGACCGTGGGGTGCCGGTGGTCGACGTGGTGGTTCCGGTGTACAACGAGCAGGGCGCACTGGCGGCTTCCATTCGTCGCCTACATCGGTATCTGGCCGAGACGTTGCCGTTCAGCACGCGGATCACGATTGCCGACAACGCCAGCATCGACGACACCCCGCGTATCGCAACCGAACTCGCCGATGAACTGGACGGAGTCCGGGTCATCCGGTTGGAGCAGAAGGGTCGTGGACGTGCCCTGCACACCGTGTGGTCTGCCTCGGATGCGCCGGTGCTGGCGTACATGGATGTCGATCTGTCCACCGACTTGGCCGCCCTGCAGCCGCTGCTGGCCCCGTTGATCTCGGGCCACTCCGACCTGGCCATCGGTACCCGACTGGCCCGCAGTTCACGGGTGGTTCGCGGCGCCAAGCGCGAGGTCATTTCGCGCTGCTACAACCTGATCCTGCGCTCGACGCTTGCCGCCAAATTCTCCGACGCACAATGCGGATTCAAGGCCATCCGCGCGGATGTGGCGGCCACACTGCTGCCGCACGTCGCCGATACCGGATGGTTCTTCGACACCGAGTTGCTGGTCCTGGCCGAACGGTCTGGTCTGCGGATCCACGAAGTTCCGGTGGACTGGGTCGATGACCCCGACAGCCGCGTCGACATCGTCGCCACCGCGACAGCGGATCTCAAGGGAATCGCCCGGATGCTGAAAGGCTTTGCCAATGGCTCGATCCCGGTGCGCGATATCGCGGCCCAACTCGGTTCGGGCCGGCGCACCGCCGCGCCACGCAGCTTGATGCGTCAAGGTGTCCGATTCGCCGCGGTCGGGGTGGCGTCGACGCTGGCGTATCTGACGATCTTCTCCCTGCTGCACGCCACCGCCGGCGCCCAGGCGGCAAACCTGATCGCCCTGCTGGTGACGGCAGTCGGAAACACCGCGGCCAACCGCCGATTCACGTTCGGCGTGCAAGGGCGGGACGGCATGCTGCGCCACCATGCCGAGGGGCTCACCGTCTTCGCCCTTGCGCTGGCGCTGACCAGTGGATCTCTGGCCCTGGCGCACAGCCTGGTCATCGTCACCCCACACTGGCTGGAACTCTCGGTACTGATCATCGCCAACCTCACCGCGACCGCGCTGCGCTTCACGCTGCTGCGAGGCTGGGTGTTCCACCCGAACCGAGGAGCATGATGCCCGCCTCCGCGGACACCACACACGCAGAGATCCCTGCTCATACCGTTGAGCCACCATCAGATCCGCGGTGGGCACGACCCGCGCTGGCCGCTCTGCTCGCGGCCACCGCGGTGTTCTGGTGCATCGGCCTGAGCCGCAACGGGTGGGCCAACGCTTTCTACTCCGCCGCGGTGCAGGCCGGCACCGAGAGTTGGAAAGCGTTCCTCTTCGGATCCTCCGACGCCGCGAACGCGATCACCGTCGACAAACCACCCGCCTCGCTATGGCCGATGCAGATCTCCGCCCGGATCTTCGGCGTCAGCTCCTGGTCGATCCAGCTTCCCCAGGTCCTTCTCGGGGTGGCGTCCGTCGCACTGCTCTACATCATCATCAAGAAGCAGTTCGGTCCCGCGGCAGGACTGATCGCGGGTGCGGCCCTGGCACTCACACCCGTAGCCACCTTGATGTTCCGCTACAACAATCCCGATGCACTGCTGGTCTTTGTGATGATCGTCGCGGCCTGGGCGCTGCTGCGCGCCGTCTCCGACGGTCGCACTCGCTGGTTGGTGCTGTGCGGCGCACTGCTCGGTGTGGGCTTCTTGACCAAACAGCTACAGATCCTGCTCGTCATACCGGGGCTGGCCCTGACCTATCTGATCGCCGGTACGCCACGGCTGCGTATCCGGTTCGCGCAGTTGATCGCGGGGCTGGGCGCGATGGTCGTCACGGCAGGATGGTGGGTGCTGCTCGTCGAACTCTGGCCCGCCGACAGCCGTCCCTATATCGGTGGATCAGAAAACAACAGCTTTCTCGATCTGACCCTCGGCTACAACGGATTGGGCCGCCTCATGGGCGGAGACAGCAACACCCCCGGGGGTGGCGCCGGACCCACACCCGAGATGGACAGTGGTGGTTTCAGCCCGTTCGGGAACCCCGGTATCACCCGGATGTTCACCGGGGAGTCGGGCGCTCAGATCTCCTGGTTGCTGCCGGCCGCCCTCATCGTGCTGGCCGTCGGCCTGATCGTGGCCTGGCGCCGGCCGCGCACCGATGCGCATCGCGCACAGTATCTGGTGTGGGGTGGCTGGCTGATCGGTACCGCAGGTGTGTTCAGCTTCATGTCCGGGCTGTTTCACGACTACTACACCGTTGCGCTGGCACCGGCCGTTGCCGCCCTGGTGGGAATCGGTGCTGTCGATCTGTGGAATCGCCGGGAAAATACCTGGGCTGCAATGACACTCGCGGCAACCGTCGCGGTAACCGGAGCATGGTCCTGGGTACTGCTCACCCGCACGCCTGACTTTGTCGGCTGGCTGCGCTGGGTTGTGCTGGCTGCGGCGATCCTTGCTGCGACAGCTCTGGCGATCACCGCTCTACCGACGCTGCGCCGCCCGCGAATCCAGTCCGTTGCTGCCGGTACCGCACTGGCCGTGGCCCTCGCGGGTCCGCTGTCCTATTCGATACAGACCATCAGCACGTCCCATACCGGCGGTGTGGTGACGGCGGGCCCGCAGGTGCCCGGACAGGGCTTGCCCGGCATGCCCGGCCCCGGCGGCGGGCCGATGGACACCACCAACGAGGTCTCTGCCGAGGTGGCCGCCACGCTGTCGGCCGACAGTGAGCGTTTCACCTGGATCGCCGCGATGCCGGGCTCCACCGAAGCCGGCTATTACCAGCTGGCCACCGGCCTGCCGGTGATGGCGCTCGGCGGGTTCGGGTCCGCGGACCCGGCTCCCACGCTGGAGCAGTTCCAGGATCACGTCGCCGACGGCCGTGTGCACTACTACATCGAATCGACGGGCCTGGGCATGCCCAGGAACACGGGCGACTCCGGCAAGCCGCTCACGCCGCCCGGAGTGAACCGCTCGACGGAAGCCGAACGCATCAAGGAGTGGGTCAAGCAGAGCTTCGCACCGGTGACCGTCGACGGTGTGACGCTGTACGACCTGACCAAACCCGTTGCCGGAAATTAGTTTTCAGACGGTCCACGCTTCAGTCGGGCAGCCGCAGTTCCGGCTTCTCCACCTCTTCGATGTTGACGTCCTTGAAGGTGATGACGCGGACCTGCTTGACGAAGCGGGCCGGGCGGTACATGTCCCACACCCAGGCGTCCGCCAGGCGCAGCTCGAAATAGACCTCACCGTCGGCGTTACGCGGCACCATCTCGACGCTGTTGGCCAGATAGAAGCGGCGTTCGGTCTCCACCACGTAGCTGAACTGTCCGACGATGTCCTTGTACTCGCGGTACAGCGAGAGCTCCATCTCGGTTTCGTACTTTTCGAGATCCTCGGCACTCATCTGCTCTGCTGTCCTTCGTCTAGGTTGGTCTCCATCATTCCCCACACCGCGGAACCATCCAAGCGGCGCGCTGTCGCACCCGAGCCCGCGACCCGCCGCACATTCGCAAAGGAATAGCGGTGCTCGCTGCAGGGACCCCGTTCCGCCAGCGCCGACATGTGCACGGGCGTGCTGTAGCCCTTGTGCTCGGCGAAGCCGTATCCGGGGTGTTCGGTCTCCATCGCCACCATCAGTCGATCCCTGCTCACCTTGGCCAGCACGCTGGCGGCCGCGATGCAGGCCGCCGCGGCGTCGCCGCCGATCACCGGCAGCGAGGGCATCGGCAGTCCCGGTACCCGGAAGCCGTCGGAGAGCACGTAGCCGGGCCGCAACGGCAGTCCTGCCACCGCTCTGCGCATCCCCTCGATGTTCGCGTGGTGCACCCCGCGGCGGTCCACCTCGACCGAGGGAATGAACACCACGTGATAGGCCAGCGCGTACCGGCGGATCAGCGGGAACAGCCGTTCCCGCTCGGCCTCGTTGAGCTTCTTCGAATCATCCAGTGCGGCAAGGCTGGTCAAGCGGTTCGGACCCAGCACGCAGGACGCCACCACCAGTGGCCCAGCGCACGCACCGCGACCGACCTCATCGACGCCGGCCACCGGCCCGAGGCCGTTGCGGTACAGCGCGGATTCCAGAGTGCGCAGGCCGGACCTGCGGATCACTGTTCTGGGGGGCCAACTCGCCGGCAACGCCGGAACTCCTAATCGGCCGATGCCGTCTGCGGATTGGTACTGCTCACGCCACCCCACCGCGACGGCGGCCAGGCGATGAAGCGCGCCTTGCCGATCACATTGTCGACGGGAACGGTGCCGGCCTCCGGGTCACCGGTGCAGATGAGGCCACGCCGGGCGTCGCCGGGCAGATTGGAGCAGCGCGACCGCGAGTCGGCGGAGTGGGTCCGGTTGTCGCCCATCACCCACAGCTTGTTCTCCGGCACCTTGACCGGTCCGAACTCGTTGCCCAGGCAGGGATAGACCTCGGCGTCGGCGTTCATGGTGACCGAGTCCAAATACGGTTCGACGAGCTTCTTGCCGTCGACGGTCAGGCCGGTGTCGGCGCGGCACTGCACCGTCTGTCCGCCCACCGCGATGACCCGCTTGACGAGGTCGTTCTCGTCGGGCGGCACGAACCCGACGAAGGACAGCGCGTCCTGGACCACCTTGATCGCCGGGTTGTCCGAACGGATCGACTTGTAGCCGATGTTCCAGTTCGGCGGGCCCTTGAAGACGACAACGTCACCGGGTTCGGGCTCGGTGAACCGGTAGGTGAGCTTGTCCACCATGATCCGGTCACCGACGCAGCCCGGGCAGCCGTGCAGCGTGGGCTCCATCGATTCCGAGGGAATCAGGTATGGACGCGCCACAAAGGTCAGCATCACGTAATAGAGAACCAGCGCGATGGTGACCAGGATGGCGCCCTCGCGCAGCGCGCCGTGCTTCTTCTTCGGCTCCTGCTCCGCTTCCGTGTCCGATCCGGTGGCGGATTCGGCGGTCTCAGCGGAAGCGGCGTCCTCGGCTTCGTCGGTCACGGCATCAGGGTAGCCAGCGAGGCTGGGGACCAGCCTGACAGCCTGAGCGAGCGTGTCGTGGTGCGCGCACCTGACACGATCAGCGTCAGCGCTTCTCCTTGATCTTCGCCTTCTTGCCACGCAGATCGCGCAGGTAGTACAGCTTGGCGCGACGCACGTCGCCGCGGGTCACGACGTCGATGTGGTCGATGTTGGGCGAGTGCACCGGGAAGGTCCGCTCGACGCCCACGCCGTAGCTCTCCTTGCGGACGGTGAAGGTCTCGCTGATCCCACCGTTCTGGCGGCGCAGCACGACACCCTTGAAGACCTGGATGCGCTCCTTGGAGCCCTCGATGACCTTGACGTGCACGTTGACGGTGTCGCCGGGGCCGAATGCCGGGATGTCGTCGCGCAGCGACGCCTTGTCGACGAAGTCAAGCGTGTTCATCGGTGACTCTTCCTTGCTGTTGGCGGCTCTTCATGGGCTGCGCGGTTACGCGCGGCCGAACCGACGTATTCGGGCGGATCTGACGTGTTCGTCTCCGCAGCAGGGGTGAACCTGCGCAGACAACTGCTCAATTGTGCCAGACGCGGCGCACGAGGCGAAATCGTCGCCTTGAGCACCGGGCCGGTCACCGAACGCCGCGCCCTCCCGGGGCGCGCGCGGGTAGCCGACGGTGGTTACGCTACCCGTATCCGGGGTAGACGTTCCGACATCGTGGCCGGGATTCCCCGCCCCCTCACCATCCCCTGGAGGAACGCATGCCGCGGCCGTCGACGTTTCTGGCGGTGGCCGTGGCAGCTGTGTGTGGGGCTGCCACGATTTCCGGGTGCGAAGCGCAGGTGTACGGCAGCCCGCCGCCACCGCCCACCGCGCCAGGACTCACCGTGGTCGCACCGCTGGGCTCCTCCGCGCCCCTACCCGAAGCGCCGCCGGAGAGGCCGACCGGAACATTCGAGGGGCTGAAGAACCGCGAGGTGCAGGCCACCGCCGACGCCGCCGAGGCCGGGGCCGATATCACCGTGGCAGTGCTGGACCGCAACACCGGCCAGCTCGTGACCAACGGCCGCAACAACGCCATCGCGATCGCCTCGGTGGTCAAGCTCTTCATCGCCGACGACCTGCTGCTCCAGGAGGCCAACGGGGACACCACGCTGAGCCCCGAGGACCGCACCATGCTCGACGTGATGTTGCGGTCCTCCGATGACAGCGCCGCCGAGGTGTTCTGGAACCGCAGCGGCGGCAGCGCGATCATCGACCGGGTCGTCCAGCGCTACGGGCTGGGCTCGACGCGCGCCAACGGTCGCTGGTTCAACACCATCAGCACGGTGACCGACCTGGTGCGCTATTACGACATGCTGTTGGCGGGTACCGGCGGGCTGCCGTCGGAGCGGGCCAGCATCATCCTGTCCAACCTGGCGCAGTCGACACCCACGGCACCCGACGGCATGGTGCCCGGCGGTGTCTACCCGCAGCGGTTCGGCATCCCGGAAGGTCTGTTCGCCGAACCGGTCGCGGTCAAACAGGGCTGGATGTGCTGCATCGGTGCGGACTGGATGCACCTGTCCACCGGTGTGGTCGGTCCGGAGCGGCGCTATGTGATGGCCATCAGTTCGATGCAGCCGGCCGGCGCTGAGGAGGCGCGACGGACCATCACCGAAGCGGTGCAGACGATCTTCCCCGGCGGCCGGATCTAATTCCCGGGTCGCTTCGCTTCAGCCCGCCGAAAAACTAGAGCAGGTCGGGTCTGCGATCACGGGTGCGCTGCAGCGACTGCTCGTGGCGCCAGGCATCGATCTTGGCGTGGTCCCCGGACAGCAGCACCGGTGGCACCTCCAGGTCTCGCCACACCGGCGGCCGGGTGTAGCTGGGGCCTTCCAACAAACCATTCGAGTGCGAATCGTCTTGATGCGATGCGGGATTGCCGAGCACCTCGGGCAACAGACGCACCACGGCCTCGACCATCACCAGGACCGCCGATTCACCGCCGGCGAGCACGTAGTCACCGATGGACACCTCTTCGACCCGCATCCGTCGCGCCGCGTCATCGGCGACCCGTTGGTCGATGCCCTCATAGCGTCCGCACGCGAACACCAGATGCGCCTCGGTGCTCCACCGGTGTGCCGTGGCCTGCGTGAACGGGCGGCCCGCCGGTGTCGGCACCACCAGAAGTGTGTCCGCCGAACAGATGTCGTCGAGGGCTGCACCCCACACCGGGGCCTTCATGACCATGCCGGGGCCGCCACCGTATGGCGAATCGTCCACCGACCGGTGCACATCGTGGGTCCACTCACGCAGATCGTGCACACCGAGTGCCACGATGCCGGACGCAATCGCCTTGCCCGGCAATGCCTGCTGCAGCGCGTCGAGATAGGCGGGGAAAATCGTGACGACGTCGATCCGCATGCGGTCCCTACAGATCTTCGAGGTTGAGCAGACCCTCGGGCGGATCGATGTCCACGGTGCCCTCGGCCAGTGACACGGCGGTGACGATGGCACTGACGAACGGCACCAGCAGTTCGGTGCCCTCGGGCCTCTTGATCGACAGCAGTTCCCCGGCCGCGGTGTGCAGCACCTCGGTCACCGTGCCGACGGCCTCACCGGCGACAGTGCGCACGGCCAGGCCCTCGAGTTGGTGGTCGTAGAACTCGTCGGGGTCCTCGATGGGTGGCAGGTCCCCGGATTCGACGAGGAACAGTGTGCCGCGCAGTTCGTCGGCGGCATTGCGATCGCCGATCCCGTTGAGGCGCACCAGCAGTCGGCCACCGTGCTCGCGGACCGTGTCGATGACGAAACTGCGCTCCGGTCCCCCGCGGGGCTTACGCCCGCGGAGCACCGAACCGCGGGCGAACCGGGCCTCCGGGTCATCGGTGCGGACGTCGACGACGACCTCGCCGGTGACGCCGTGGGCCTTGGCGATCCGCCCGATGACCAGCTCCATCCGTACTCCCCGGTCGCTTCGCTCTGCCCGCCGTACTACTGGTCGGTGTCCACCACGTCGACGCGGATCCCGCGGCCGCCGATACCGGCGACCAGTGTGCGCAGCGCAGTTGCGGTACGTCCGCCGCGGCCGATGACCTTGCCCAGGTCATCGGGATGTACGTGCACCTCGACGGTGCGGCCACGCCGGTTGGTCACCAGGTCGACCCGCACGTCGTCGGGGTTGTCGACGATCCCGCGAACGAGGTGTTCGACGGCGTCGACGACGACGGTGCTCATTCTGCGGCGGGCTCTGCGGCGGGCTCTGCGGCCGGAGCCTCGGCCTCGGCGGCCTCGGTGGTCTCAGCCTCTTCGGCCTTCTTGGCCGGGGCCTTCTTCTTCTTGAGCTGGGTGGCCTCACCGGTGGGCGCATTGTCGGCGGCGGCCAGCGCGGCGTTGAACAGGTCCAGCTTGGACGGCTTGGGCTCCTTGACCCGCAGGGTGCCCTCGGCGCCCGGCAGACCCTTGAACTTCTGCCAGTCACCGGTGATCTTCAGCAGTGCCAACACGGGCTCGGTGGGCTGGGCACCGACGCTCAGCCAGTACTGCACGCGCTCCGAGTCGATCTCGATCAGGCTGGGCTCTTCTTTCGGCTGGTACTTGCCGATGACCTCGATGGCGCGTCCGTCGCGGCGGTTGCGCGCGTCGGCGACCGAGATGCGGTACTGGGGGTTGCGGATCTTGCCGAAGCGGGCGAGTTTGATCTTGACAGCCATGGTGAAGCGGTTCTCCTGTGATTGCCACGCTTGCAATTCAGCGACTCGGGCGGGTTGCCCGGTCCGGTTTTGCCTTACGTGTGTGACCGGCGCGCGGCTCATCTAACGTGTCGCGCGCGGGACAGCCGCCCATTGTGCCAGAGCAGGGGTTATCGCCCCAAATCCCGGTCAGACCACCCGGTCGAAGCACTTCTCTTCGACGCGCCGGGTCATCCGCCAGCCGTCGGCGGTGCGGACGAACTCGTCGTCATACCAGAGCCCGCAGAACAGGACCTGTTTCTCGTCGCCGCCAAGCACCATCGGGTTGAAGCACAGCGTGCGCGAGGTCGCGCTGTCACCGTCGATCTTCACGTCGAAGTTGCCGAGCATGTGGGCATAGGCCGGGAAGTTCGGCAGCACCTGGGCCAGCCAGGCCTTCACCTCCGGGTAGCGCCCGTCCACCCCGCCCATGGCGCGGTAGTCGATATAGGCGTCCGGGGTGAACACCCGGTCCAGATCATCGAAGCGCCGCGCGTCGATGGCGGTGGAGTAGTCGACCAGCAGCTGCTGGATTTCCAGGCGGTCGGAGATCTCTTCGATGCTCAGCACGCCTTGATTGAACCACTACGTCGGCGGACCGACCGGACCCTCGGCAGGAGGCCAGTGCTCCCCGGACCATTCGCCGGGCTCGGCGTGCTCGCCGCGGGACAGCGGCACCCACTGCTCGGTGGGCGCCGGCTGCTTCGACGACGGGAAGTCGCGCAGCTCGCCCTCGGCGTGCGCATCCCATTTGGCGAAGGTCAGCGGTGTCCGCAACCACGCGTGCAGCAGGTTGTAGACCGCCTCCAGCGACTCGATGTGGGTACGTTCCCAACCGTGACTGCCGTCCAGGCCGAACCCGACCAGCGCCGCCCGGGTGGCCGCGCCCGCTTCGATGGCCGCCGCCGCATCCGAACGGTAGTAGCGGAACACGTCGCGTGCGTACGGGATACCGCGTTCGTCGGCCAGCCGGCACAGCTTGCGGGTCAGGTGATAGTCGAACGGCCCGTGCAGATCTGCCATCGGGATGGTCGCGCCGTCTTCGATGGAGTGCTGACCCGGCGCGCACACCGCGTTGTCGACGGACACCAGCTCGGCGACGTCCGGTGGCAGGCCGTGGCTGGCGCCGTGGCCGACCTCCTCGGTGATGGTCACCATGATGGTGGTGCGATGCGGCAGCCTGATGCGTTGCGTCATCACATCGCGGGCCAGGGCCAGGGCCACCGCGACACCGGCCTTGCCGTCCAGGTGCCGCGAGACGATGAAACCGTCCTCGGTGAGTTCGGGACTGGTGATCAGCGCGACGAAGTCGCCGACCTGGAATCCGAGACGCTCCAGGTCCGCAGCTGTGGACACCTTGCGGTCGATGCGGACCTCGACGTCCTCCCACTGCGTCGGCTGGGTGTCGATCTCGTCGCCGAAGGCGTGCCCGGAGGCCTTGAGCGGCATCACGGTGCCGGTGAAGAACTCGTCGGGATCATCGGTGAAGATCCGCACCCGCGCCCCCGTGGCGAACCGTGCGGAGAACGTGCCCACCGGGATCAATTCGAGCCGGCCGTTGTCCTTGAGGCGACGCACCATGCAGCCGATGGTGTCGGCGTGTACGACGACAGCCCGCTCGACGGTGTCGGAATCGCCGGGCAGTTCTGCGTTGAGCGCACCGCGGCGGGTCAGGGTGAACGGCACCCCGAGATCGGTGAACATCTCACCGATCAGCTGCATGACGGCGTCGGTGCGCCCGGACGGGCTGGGCGTCTGGAGCAACGCCAACAGGGTGTCGACCATCCAGTCGCGATCGGCATCCGGCATCCTCGGCGCGGGCGTCTGTGCGGTTGTTCCGGCACTCACTGAGGCGGCTCCACTGGGTCGGGGTGCCACGCCCATGGCGTGGCAGCGGTACGGGGGAAGAGAAGGTCAACGAAAGCCTGTGCGGTGGGCCGGGGTTCGTGATTGGCAAGGCCGGGGCGCTCGTTGGCTTCGATGAAAACATACTCTTCGCCCTTCACCGAGGGCACGATGAGGTCGATACCGGTGACCGGGATGCCGATGGCGTCCGCCGCATCCACCGCGACCTTCGCCAGTGTCGGGTTCAGGTCGTCGGTCACATCGACGATGGTGCCGCCGGTGTGCAGATTCGCGGTGCGGCGCACCACCAGGTGCTCGTTGGCCGGCAGCACCTCGTCCATGTCCCAACCGGCATCGCGCACGGTGTCCTCGGTGACGGAGTCCATCGGGATCTTCGACTCGCCCTGAGTGGCTCCGGAGCGGCGACGGCTCTGCGCCTCGATGAGCTGGGCGATGGTGTGCTTGCCGGTACCGATGATCTCCGCCGGGCGGCGCAGCGCGGCAGCGATCACCTTGCCGTTGATCACCACGATCCGCAGATCCTCACCCTCACAACGCTCTTCGATCAGCACCTCAGGGCAATGTTTGTTGGCCAGCTGCAACGCACGGTCCAGCTCGTCGTGCCGGGTGACGCCCACGGTGATACCGGCACCCTGCTCGCCGCGGGCGGGCTTGACCACGACCGAACCCACCGTGGCGAGAAAGCGCTGGTCCTCCTCGCCAAAGGTCGCGGTGATACCTCTGGGCACCCGCACCCCCGCTTCGGCGACCACCTTGCGGGCGATTCGTTTGTCATCGCAGCGGCTCATGGCGACAGCGTTGGTGAGCTCGGACAGCGACTCCCGGGTGATGACCGTGGTGCCGCCGTGGGTGAGTTGCATGTATCCGGCCTGGGCGTCGAGTATCTGTACCGCGATGCCGCGCAGCACGGCCTCGTCGGCAATGATCCGCGCGTACGGGTTCAGCTGGGCGAGTTCCTCCTCGGCCTGCGCCGGCGCGAACAGACGCTCGTTGATCGCGTTCTTGCGCTTGACGCCGAGTTCGGGGACGCGCTCGAAACCCATCCGCTCATACAGCGCGATGGCCGCGGCATTGTCGTGCAGCACAGAAAGATCCATCTGGGCGCGGCCGCGCCGGATGAACTCCTCGACCAGCGAGCGCACCAGCAGACCACCCGCTCCGGGCCGGCACAGGGTCGGGCTGACCGCCAGGCACCACAGCGAGGAGCCGTTCTCCGGGTCGTCGAACAACTGGTGGTGATCGATCCCGGTGACCGTGCCGACCACGATGCCGGTGTCGTCCTCCACGGCCACCAGGTAGATCATGTGCGGCTCGGACTGGCTGTTGTGCCACATCAGGTCGATATCGGCGGGCACCATCCGGCACTGCACGTAGATCTCATTGATGGCGGCGCAGTCGGCCATAGTCTGCACCGGCCGCACCGAGACGCCGGGCAACTCCGGCGGGCGGTAGGCCAGCGGCTCGGTGAGATCCAGGCGATAGGTGAAGCTGGGATCGATGAAGAAGTCCTGCGGGTTGAGCGCCACGAAGACATGTGGCGCCTCCAGGTACATCCCGATGTCCCGACGCCCACTGGCCTCGGCACGCAGCGCGGTGCCCAGCTGACCCGGATCGTCGAATGTCTGCCCGAAGACCAGCCGACCCCAGCCGAGGTCCTGGATGACCTCCTTGGATCCGCTGCTCTCTTCCGGGGTCATCTCGTCGCGACCCCGTCCACGTGATGCGCCAGCCACAGTTCCAGCAGCCCGAGTTGCCACAGCGGGTTACCCCGCAGTGGGGTCAGGTGACCATTCGGTTCGGCGAGCAGGCGGTCGACCTCGGTCGGGTTGAACAGTCCGCGCGCACGTGCCCCGTCGCTGTGCAGCGCGTCGCGCACCAGGTCCAGGTAGGGCCCGGCGAGGTGCTTGAGCGCCGGCACCGGGAAGTAGCCCTTGGGGCGGTCGATCACCTCATGCGGAATGACCTTGCGGGCGGCCTCTTTCAGCACACCCTTGCCGTCGTGGGCGGTCTTGAGGGAGGGCGGGCAGGTGGCCGCGAGTTCGACGAGCTCGTGGTCCAGGAACGGCACCCGGCCCTCCAGACCCCAGGCCATGGTCATGTTGTCCACGCGCTTGACCGGGTCGTCGACCAGCATCACCGTGGTGTCCAGGCGCAGCGCACGGTCGGTCGCGGTGGCCGCACCGGGGTGGGCGAAGTGCTCGAGCACGTAATCGCCCGCGATATCGGCGTCGAGGCGCCAGGCCGGCGCCACCATGGTGTTCAGCGCGGTGTGGTCGCGGTCGAAGAAGGCCTGCCGATAGCTGGCCAGCGCGGCGCGCGGATCGGCATCGGCGGCGTGCGCCATCGGCGGATACCAGTGATAACCGGCGAAGATCTCGTCGGCGCCCTGCCCGGACTGCACCACCTTGACGTGCTTACTGACCTCCTGGGAGAGCAGATAGAACGCCACGCAGTCGTGGCTCACCATCGGCTCGCTCATGGCGCCGATCGCCCCGGACAGCGCCGGCAGCATGCGCGCGGTGTCGATCCGGATCTGATGGTGGTCGGTGCCGTAGTGGCGGGCGATGACATCGGAGTACTTGAACTCGTCCCCCTCTTCCCCGCCGGCGGCCTCGAAGCCGATGGAGAAGGTCGCCAGTCCGTGCTGGCCGGCCTCGGCGAGCAGCCCGACGATCAGACTGGAGTCCAAGCCGCCGGAGAGCAGGCAGCCCACCGGCACGTCGGCGACGAGTCGCCGTTCGACCGCGGTGCGAAGGGAGGCGAGGATCGCCTCTTCCCATTCGTTCTCCGACCAGTCGGCCCGCTCCGCGGAGCGCTCGAAGATGGGCTCCCAGTAGGTGTGCTGGGTGCGGGTGCCGTCCGGCTCGATGCGCATCAGGGTGCCCGGGGGCAGTTTGTGCACGCCGCGAAGGATGGTATGCGGCGCGGGCACCACCGAGTGGAAGCTCAGATAGTGGTGCAGGGCAACGGGATCGATCTCGGCGTCCACTCCGCCCGCGGCCACCAGCGCCGGAAGCGAGGACGCGAAGCGCAGGGCATCGGAGACCTCGGTCCAGTACAGCGGCTTGATGCCGAGCCGGTCGCGGGCCAGCAGTACCCGGCCGGAGTCGACCTCGGTGACCGCGAAGGCGAACATCCCGAACAGGTGCTCGACCACCCGTTCGCCCCACTCGCGGTACCCCTTGAGCACGACTTCGGTGTCGCTGTGCGAGAAGAACCGGTAGCCCTTGGCGATCAGCTCCTGGCGGAGCTGCGGGTAGTTGTAGATGCAGCCGTTGAAGGCCACGGTGAGCCCGAGATCGGGATCGTGCATCGGCTGCTGCCCGTGGCTGGAGAGGTCGATGATCGCCAACCGGCGATGGCCGAAGGCGATCCCGTCCTGGGCCCAGAAGCCTCCGCTGTCCGGACCTCGCGGCACCATCGATTCGGCCATTTTGGCGATGGCCCCTAGGTCTGCCGACCGGCCGCGAGCAACCTCGCCGGCGATGCCGCACATTCTTTTCGTCCCCCTCGATGGTGTTCGGCCACTCTGGTTCGCGCTGGTCTTACGTTACCTCTGCGTGCTCTCGCCAAACCTCTGGTGCAGAAAGGTCGTTAGGCTCACACCCCATGCGAAGGCTCGTAGCCGGTCTCATCTCCGTCGTGTTGCTCTGCTCCGTCGGGACCGGCACGGCCGGCGCCGAGCTGGGCGTCGATCAACCCCTGGGCTCGGTGCCGATACCGGAGGGACCTGCGCAGGCGTGGGTGATCGCGGACATGGACAGCGGCGCGGTGCTGGCCTCGAAGGACGGGTACGGGCGGTACGCCCCGGCCAGCACCATCAAGGTGCTGTTGGCCATGGTGGTGCTCGACGAGCTACCCCTGGATGCGACGGTGATCGCCAACGAGGCCGACACCCGGGTGGAGTGCAATTGCGCCGGGGTGACCGCCGGGCACACCTACTCGGTGCGCCAGTTGTTGGAGGGCCTGTTGCTGGTGTCGGGCAACGACGCGGCAAACACGTTGGCGACCATGCTCGGCGGTCAGCAGGCGGCGGTGGCGCAGATGAACGCGAAGGCCGCACTGGTGGGTGCGCATGCCACGGTGGCCGGCAGCCCGTCCGGTATCGACGGTCCCGGCATCGATATGTGGTCCTCGCCGCACGACCTGGCGGTCATGTTCCGGGCGGCGATGGCCAATCCGGTGTTCGCCCAGATCACCGCACAGCCGACGGCAGTGTTCCCCGGCAAGGCCGGCGATCGGGTGCTGGTCAATCAGGACGAACTGTTGGGTCGCTACCCCGGCATGCTGGGCGGCAAGACCGGATTCACCGACCTGGCCCGCAAGACCTTTGTCGGCGCCGCCCAGCGCGACGGTCGGCGCCTGGTGGTCGCGCTGATGTTCGGATTGGTCCGTGAGGGTGGCCCGACGTACTGGGATCAGGCGTCGGCGTTGCTGGACTGGGGGTTCGCCCAGGACCGGTCGGCAGGCGTCGGGGCGCTCTAGTCGAGACCGGACGGAGACCGTTCCGCGCACGTAACGAGTCCTGCCCGCCATAGGGTCGGGATCCTGGGCGAGCGTAGCGCCAGCGGAGCGACGGGAAGAAACACAGTGCGACATCTGCTCGCGGCGACCGCGCTCGCCCTCAGCACGGTCATCGCGGCGCCCGCACAGGCCGCACCCACCGTGGAACCCATTGGCGCGCAATCGTTCACCAACGGGCCAGCCAAGGCGTACCTGCTGGCCGACCTGGACACCGGCGCGGTTCTGGCCGCCAAGGATCCAGGCGGGTCCTACGCCCCGGCCAGCACCATCAAGGTGTTGCTGGCGATGGTGGTGCTCGACAATCTTCGGCCCGACAACTTCGCCCGCGCCAATGCCTCACATACGAAGGTCGAATGTTCTTGTGTCGGACTGAAGCCGGGGCAGCCCTACACGGTGACGCAGTTGCTCAGCGCGCTACTCATGGTGTCGGGCAACGACTCCGCGAACATGCTGGCCGATATGTTGGGCGGCCAGCGGGCGGCGGTCGCCGCGATGAACCGCAAGGCCGCCGGCGTCGGCGCACGCGGCACCAAGGCATCGTCGCCGTCCGGGCTGGACGGCCCCGGCTGGGAGTCGATCACCACCCCGCACGACCTGGCCGTCATCTTCCGCGCCGCGCTGCGGTATCCGCTGATCGCGCAGATCATGCGGGCGCAGTCCGCGCCTTTTCCCGGCAAGACACTGTCCAACCAGAACGAACTGCTGACGCGATATCCCGGCGATCTGGGCGGGAAGACGGGTTTCACCAACCGGGCCCGCAAAACGTACGTCGGGGCCGCGCAACGCGGGAACCGGCGCCTCGTTGTGGTACAGATGTACGGAACCGGTGACCTGTACGACCAGGCGATCAGCCTTTTGGACTGGGGATTCAGCCAACCCTGAGGGGGAGCTCCCCACAACCGCCCCCAACCAAGTAAGGTCACCCTAATTTGAGCGCCGGACACCCGTCCTGCGCGTGACCAAGGGGGCAACGTGTCCGGCCAGGCTGATCTCTCACTCATCGTCGCCTTCGGCACCGATATGGGGAACTCCGAAGATGCCGCGATGACGTTCGCCGAGGCCGTCGCGGCCATCGGCATCGAGGTCGAAGCGGTGGAACTGAACCAGGTCGAGGTCTCCGAACTGCAGAACGCCACCCACTTCATCACGGTGGTATCCACCTTCGGCGAGGGCGAGTTCCCCGATTCGGCGACCCTGTTCTGGGAGGCGATCAGCGCCGACACCGAACGCCTCGAGCACCTCAGCTTCGCGGTCCTGGCCCTCGGCGACAGCTCGTATGAGTTGTTCTGCAATGCCGGCCGGCTACTCGATCAGCGCCTGGAGGAACTGGGCGCCAAGCGGATGACCGACCGGGTGGACGTCGACGGCTTCTATGAGGACCCGGCCAAGGCGTGGACCGCCGAACTGGTCAAGCAGCTGACCGCCGAGCAGGGTGAGGGAGAAGCCTCGGAGGACTCGGCGGCCCCGGCCCCCGAACGCGCCGAACCCCGCGAACGCAACGTTCCTGTCGTCGCGCGGCTGGCCGTCAACCGGTGGCTCAATTCGACCGACTCCGACAAAGAGGTCCGGCATTTCGAAGTGGACCTCACCGGTACCGGGATCACTTATCACGCAGGCGATTCCATCGCGGTGCACGCCACCAACGATCCGGCACTGGTCGACGCGCTGCTGTCCGGACTCGGGGTCGGCGCCGGCTACGCGGTCAGTGGCCATGACCAGCCGCTGGGCGCGCTGCTCACCGAACACTTCGAGATCCGCACGCCGTCACGCGCGCTGCTGAGTCTGGCTGCGTCGCGTACCGCCGATGAGGAGGTCGCCGAGATCCTGCGGTCCGGGGACACCCATGGCGGCACCGAGGGCTCCTGGCTCTACGGCAAGGACGTACTGGACATCATCGGCTTGGCCGACCTCAACGTCGACGAGGTCATCGACACGCTGCGCCCGCTACAGTTCCGCGACTACTCGATCGCCTCCAGCCCACTGGTGCACCCCGACAACGTGCATCTGACCGTGGCCAGCGTGCGCTACGACGTGCAGGGGCGCCGGCACGGCGGTGTCGCGTCGACCTACCTAGCCGACCGCTGCGAGAAACTGCTGGTGCATCTGCGGCCCAACAACCACTTCCGACTGCCCGCCGGCGATGTACCGATCATCATGATCGGCCCCGGCACCGGTATCGCGCCGTTCCGCGCGTTCCTGCAGGAGCGCAAGGCCAGTGCAGCGACAGGACGGTCGTGGCTGTTCTTCGGAGACCGCCGCCGCGCGACCGACTACCTGTACGGCGAGGAACTGGAGGAGTTCGTCTCTTCCGGGGTGCTGACCCGACTGGACCTGGCTTTCTCGCGCGATCAGGACGCCAAGGTGTATGTGCAGCAACGCATTCAGGAGAACTCCGAAGAGTTTTACAGCTGGCTGCGCGACGGCGCGCACGTCTACGTGTGCGGGGACGCCGACCGGATGGCCAAGGATGTGGACGCCGCGTTGCACGACGTCATCGCCCGGGTCGGCGGCGTGGATGCCGCGGCCGCACACGCCTACGTCAACGACATGATCAAGAGCCACCGCTACGTGCGCGACGTTTACTGAGCTACTTCCAGACCCGGCCGCGCAGAATCACCAGGTCCGGGTCGCCCACCCCGACCTCGCGCGGGTCCGCGGCGAAGCACAGCAGATCCGCCGACGCACCGTGTTCCAGCGCCGGGCGCCCCAGCCAGGCCCGGGCATCCCAGCTTGCCGCGCCCAGCGCCTCGGTCGGGCTCATCCCGACGCCCTTGAGTGCCTCGATCTCATCACCGATGCGACCGTGGGCGACCATCCCGCCCGCGTCGGTGCCCGCGTAGATCGGCACCCCCGCCTCATGGGCGGCGCCGACGCGCTGTCTGCAGGACGCGTACAGGTCGCGCATGTGCCTGGCGTAGGTCGGGTACTTGCCGGCAGCGTCGGCGATGCCCGGGAAGTTGTCGATGTTGATCAGCGTGGGCACCAGCGCGGTGCCGTGCGCCAGCATCAGCTCGATGGTGTCGTCGGTGATCCCGGTGCCGTGCTCGATGCAGTCGATGCCGGCGTTGATCAGCCCGGGCAGCGCGTCCTCGCCGAACACGTGCGCGGTGACGCGCGCTCCGTTCGCGTGCGCGGCCGCGATGGCCTCGACCAGCACCTCATCGGACCACAGCGGGGCCAGGTCGCCCACTCCCCTGTCGATCCAGTCGCCGACGAGCTTCACCCAGCCGTCGCCCCAGCGCGCCTGCTCGGCGACATAGGCCGGCAGCTGTGTTTCGTCCTCGATGTCGATCGGCAGGCCGGGCATATAGCGTTTGGGCCGGGCCAGGTGCCTGCCGGCGCGGATGATGCGCGGCAGGTCGTCGCGGTCATCCAGGCTGCGGGTGTCGACCGGGGAGCCGGCGTCTCGCAGTAGCAGGGCGCCGGCGTCGCGTTCGGCTTCGGCCTGGCCGATCGCTTCGTCGAAACTGGTCGCCCCGTCGGGCCCGAGCCCCACGTGGCAGTGCGCATCGACCAGCCCGGGGATGATCCATCCGCCGTCAAAGACGGTGTCGGCGTTGGCGATCGGCTCGGCAGACAGCGTGCCCTGCTCGATCCACCACTGCACCTCCTCACCGTCGGGCAGCGCCCGGCCGCGAAGATGCAGCGCCTCCATGTCTAGTTCTGTCCAGGGAACTTCAGCTTGGACAGGTCGATATTGGCCAGGCCGGGCGGCAACTCGTCGAGGCCCTTGGGCATCCCGGTCAGATCCGGGAACCCGGCGGGCAGGCCTGCGCCCATTTGATTCTTCGGCGGCGTCGGCCCCCGGCCCTTCTTCTTACCGGCCTGCTTGTTCTTGCCCTTGCCGGCCTTGCGCGGGGAGCTCTTGCGCCCGAATGGCATTCCCATCTGGCCTGCCATCTGGGACATCATCTTGCGGGCCTCGAAGAAGCGGTCGACAAGCTGATTGACCTCGCCCACCGAGACACCGGAACCGTTGGCGATGCGCAGCCGGCGCGAGCCGTTGATGATCTTCGGGTCGGCCCGCTCGGCGGGCGTCATGCCACGGATGATGGCCTGCACGCGATCGAGTTGACTGTCGTCGACGGCGGCCAGTGCGTCCTTCATCTGCCCGGCGCCGGGCAGCATGCCCAGCAGGTTCCCGATCGGACCCATCTTGCGGATGGCCAGCATCTGCTCGAGGAAGTCCTCCAGGGTCAGCTCGCCGGAGCCGATCTTGGCGGCGGCCGCCTCGGCCTGCTCGGCGTCGAAGTGCTGTTCGGCCTGTTCGATGAGCGAGAGCACATCGCCCATGCCGAGGATGCGGCCGGCCATCCGGTCGGGATGGAAGACGTCGAAGTCTTCGAGCTTCTCGCCGCTGGAGGCGAAAAGGATCGGCACGCCGGTGATCTCGCGCACCGACAGCGCGGCACCACCGCGGGCGTCACCGTCGAGCTTGGTGAGCACGACGCCGGTGAAGCCGACCCCGGCGCCGAAGGCCTCGGCGGTGGTGACGGCGTCCTGACCGATCATGGCGTCGAGCACGAACAGCGTCTCGTCGGGCGTGACGGCGTCGCGGATGGCCGCAGCCTGGCTCATCAGCTCCTCGTCGATACCGAGGCGGCCCGCGGTGTCGACGATGACGACGTCGTAGTGCTTGGACTTGGCTTCGGCCAGCCCCGCGGTGGCCACCGAGACCGGGTCGCCGCTGGTCATCTGGTCGATGGTCACGCCGTCGGGTGAGACCCCGGGGTGTGGTGCGAACACCGCGACACCGGCGCGCTCGCCGACGATCTGCAGCTGGCGCACCGCGCCGGGGCGCTGTAGGTCACAGGCCACCAGCAGCGGGGTGTGCCCCTGCGCCTTGAGCCAGCGCGCCAGCTTGCCCGCCAGCGTCGTCTTACCGGAACCCTGCAGACCGGCGAGCATGATCACCGTCGGCGGGTTCCTGGCGAAGGCCAGTTGTCGGGTCTCCCCGCCGAGGATGCCGACGAGTTCCTCGTTGACGATCTTGACGACCTGCTGGGCCGGGTTGAGCGCGGCAGAGACCTCGGCGCCCTTGGAGCGTTCCTTGATGCGGTTGACGAACGCGCGCACCACGGGCAGCGAGACGTCGGCTTCCAGCAGGGCGAGCCGGATCTCCCGCGCGGTGGCGTCGATATCGGCGTCGGTCAGCCGACCCCGGGCGCGCAGGCCCTGCAGTGCACCGGTCAACCGGTCAGAGAGCGATTCAAACACCCGATAAGCCTAACGGTCGAAGTTCTGGCCCGAAGCGGCCCGCTGACGCTAATCTGTCAACGCACGATGACAGATTTGGCCGGAGGCCCCCATGACAGCGATCGACGTCCCCCTCCCCGAGGTGCGCGGCAACCTCGACGAACCGATGAGTGTGACGCACATCAGCCAGTGCACGCTGTGCGAGGCGCACTGCGGCATCCACGTCACCGTCACCGATGACCAGGTCAGCCGCATCACCGGCAACCCAGACGATGTGTTCTCCAAGGGCTACATCTGTCCCAAGGCCACCGCGATGGGCGGCCTGCACCACGATCCGGACCGGCTGCGCACCCCGATGCGACGCGTCGGGGATTCCTTCGAACCGGTGAGTTGGGCCGAGGCCTTCACCGAGATCGGCACCCGACTGCGGCGTGTCCGCCGCAGGCACGGCGTGCGCGCGCTCGGCATGTACCTGGGCAACCCGGCTGCGCACAGTTCCGGGGCCATGTACGGACTCGCCTTGCGCATCGCGCTGCTCACCCCGAACTTCTACTCGGCCTCGTCCATCGACCAGATGCCGCACGAGTACGCCGCGTGGCGGGTGTTCGGGTCCAACGTCCTGGTGCCGATCACCGATATCGACCGCACCCAGCGGCTGGTCATCCTGGGGGCGAACCCGGCGGTGTCCAACGGTTCGCTGTCGATCATGCCCGGCGCCAAACGGCGCATCAAGGCGGTCCGGGACCGCGGCGGAAAGGTCGTGGTCATCGACCCCCGCCGCACCGAGACCTCCCGGCTGGCCGACCAGCACGTCGCGGTACGCCCGGGCGGCGACATCTACCTGCTGATGGGCATGCTGCATGTGCTCATCAACGAGAACCTCTGCGACACGGCGTCCCTGGACAAGGTGGCGAGCGGACGGCGCGAACTCGCCGACCTGGTGGCCCACGCCACCCCCGAGGCCATGGCCACCCGCGCGGGTGTCGATGCCGACGAGATACGGACGCTGGCCCGCGAGCACGCCGCCGCCGAATCGGCGGCGATCTACGCCCGCATCGGCATCTGCCAGCAGGAGACCGGCACGTTGGTGAGCTGGCTGGTCATGGTGATCAACACGGTCACCGGAAACCTGGACCGGCCGGGCGGCACGATGTTCTCCACGCCGATCGTCGACGTACCGCGGCTGGCCAAGTTCATCCCGGTCGGGCACGGCCTGTGGACCGACCGCTCCGGCCGGTACAAGGCGTTCCGCGCCGAACTGCCCGCGGTGGCGATGGCCGACGAGATCCTCACCGAGGGCCCGGGCAAGATCCGGGCGATGATCACCTACGCCGGCAATCCGGTGTCCTCGATCCCGCAGAAAGGCCGGCTCGCCGAGGGCCTGGCGCAGCTGGATCTGTATGTGGCAGTGGACATGTACATCACCGAAACCACCCGGCACGCCGATTTCATCCTGCCACCGGTATCCCCGCTGGAACGCGAGGACGTCGGCCTGCTCACCACCATCTTCAGCGTGCGCAACAACATTCGTTATCAGCACCGCAGCTTCGAGCCGGCGATCGGCGCCCTGGAGGACTGGGAGATCCTGAGCCGGTTGACCTTCGAACTGCTCCCGGCCCCGCTGCGCCAGTTCGCCGCACCGCTGCGGGAGAAGTTCATTGCCTTCGCCAACCCACTGCGGGTCACCGCCGCCGCATTGGCCACCGGCCCGTACGGGCGACTGCGTCGCGGCCGCAAGGGCATCACCATGAAGGCGCTGCGCCACAGTGCCGGCGGGATCGATCTGGGCCCGCTGCAGCCCCGGCTGGGCAAGGTGCTGGCCACCTCGGATCGCCGGGTACACCTGGCACCGGAGGAGTTCATCGCCGACGCCGCGGCCCGACTGGCCACCCCGGGCGAGGAGCCCGGTGCCGGTCGGCTGCAGCTGATCGGCCGACGGAATCTGCGCAGCAACAACTCCTGGCTGCACAACGTGCCGTCGATGACGGGTGGACAGAACATCTGCACGGTGCTGATGCATCCCGATGACGCGGTCGCCCGCGGCCTGGCCCAAGGCGACACCGTGCGCGTCACCTCGGAGATCGGGCACATCGACATCCCGCTGGACATCAGCGACGAGATGCGGGTGGGCACGGTGGCCGTGCCGCACGGTTGGGGCCACCGCGACACCGGGTGGCAGCACGCCAACACGCTGCCCGGCGCCAACGTCAACGATCTGCACGACCCCGATCAGGTGGACACCTTCACCGGCACGGCGGCGGTGAACAACACCTGGGTGACCGTGACCACGCCCTGAGTCAACTCGCTTCGGACACCTTCTTCGGCGGCGGCGCGGGCAGCATGGCGTACAGATCACGTTCCAGTTCGGCACGGGCCTCGGCGATCTTGGCGGCGTCCCCACCGGCGGCCAGCGCGGGCACCGTGATGCTGAAGACGTCGATCACCACCGACCCCAGTGTGGTGACCTTCGCCCAGTTGATGTCCAGGCCGTCGCGTTCGATGACGGCGGTCAGCCGGGACAGCAGACCGGGCCGGTCGGTCGCGCGGACCTGGACGAAGAACTCACCGGGGGCGCCGCCGTCGGTCCACAGGATGCGCGGCGGGGCGATGGTGTGGTTGACCGGCACCGAGGCCGGGGTCTCCCCCGCCCGGTGCGGAGCGGCGGCCGCGCTTTCCAGGTCGCGGCGCTCGAGGGTCTCGATGACGTCGAGCTGACCGTCCAGGGCGAGGATGAACTGCTGGCGCAGCAGTTCGGCGGCCGGTGGTGTCCCGAAATGCGGTGAGACCGCGAAGGTGTTGATGGCCACGCCGTCGCGGCTGTTGACCGAGGCCGAGTGCACCCGAAGGGCATTGAGCGCCAGCACACCCGCCGCCTTGGACAGCAGACCGCGTCGATCCGGCGCGATCATCGTGACGTTGTGGATGTGCGGGCCTTCGCCGGGCACCATCTCGACGTGAACCACCCCGCCGGCGGCCAACTCCAGGTAGCGGGGGTCGATGGGGTCCGGTGTGGGCAACGGTTCCCCGGCCATCACCAGCCGGCACCGGCGCACCAGATCGCCGATGAGCGAGGACTTCCAATCACCCCAGACCCCGGGACCGGTGGCCAGCGAGTCCGCCTCGGCCAGCACGTGTAGCAGTTCCAGCAGCTGGTAGTCGCCGCCGAGGGCATCGACCACGGTGGCAATGGTCTTGGGATCCTGTAAGTCTCGGCGGGTGGCGGTGTCGGGCAACAGCAGGTGGTAGCGCACGATCTTCGACAGCACCTCGACATCGGAGGGCCACAGGCCCAGCCGGGTGCCGATCTGGGTGGCCAGTTCGGCGCCGATGACGCTGTGATCGCCACCGCGCCCCTTGCCGATGTCGTGCACCAGCGCACCGAGCACCAGCAGGTCAGGCCGAGACACGCGGGTGGTGAATGCGCTTGCCCGGGAGACGGTTTCGACCAGATGACGGTCGACGGTCCAGATGTGCACGACATCGCGGGGCGGCAGGTCGCGCACCGCTCCCCACTCGGGGAACAACCGGCCCCACAGCCCGGTGCGGTCCAGTGCCTCCACGGTGTTCACCGCCGCCGGCCCCGCCGACAGCAGCACCAGCAGGTCCTTGAGCGCCTCGCGCGGCCACGGGGTGCGCAGTTCGGGTGCGGCTCCGGCCAACCGGCTCAGTGTGGACGCGGCGATCGGCAGCGCAGTGGTGGCCGAGGCGGCGGCCACCCGCAGGATCAGGCCCGGATCGCGTTCGGGTTTCGCGTCGCGAGCCAGGATCACCTCACCGTTGAACTCGATGACGCCCTCGTCCAGCGGTCTGCGGGCGGGGCGGCGCAATGCGGCAAATCCGCGGCGCGGCAGGGCATTCCCCGCGGTGCGGATGCCGGCGTCGACGTAGTAGCTGATGGTGCGGGCCGCATCGGAGATGGTGCGGGCCAGATCGAAGCGGTCCCCGATGCGCAGGGCCGCGCCGATCTCGTCGGCGTACTGGGCCAGCACCTGTTCGCGGCCCCGCTTGGAGACGCGGTGCAGTTCGGTGCGGACGTTGAGCAGCGACAGGTGTGCCTCGCCGAGGGTGCCGGTGGGTGAGGCCAGCAGCCGGCTCGGGTAGACGTCCGCGAGTTGGGCGATGGCCAGGCCGTTGAGCAGCTGCACGTCGCGCAGGCCGCCGCGGCCGTTCTTGAGGTCGGGTTCGGCGCGGTGCGCGATCTGCCCGCTGCGCTCCCAGCGGGCCTGGGTGTGCGCGACGAGTTCCTCGTAGCGCGAAGCGATTCCGATCCGCCACTGGCGTCGCGCGCCGCCGGTCAGCAGCGCGGACAGTTCGGCGTCCCCGGCGATGTGGCGGGCATCGAGCATGGCCATTCCGGCGGAGATGTCCTCACCGGCCACCTTCAGCGCCTCGGGGACGGTGCGCACGCTGTGGTCGATGTGGATGTTGGCATCCCACAGCGGGTACCAGAGCAGTTCGGCGACCCGGCTGACGGCCTCGGCCGGCATGTTGTCGTGCAACAGCATGAGATCCAGGTCGGAGTACGGCAGCAGCTCGCCTCGACCCAGGCCACCGGTGGCGACGATGGCGAACCCGCTGGTGGCGGTGATCCCGATCTCGGCTGCCTTGGTGGACAACCAGAATTCGTTGAGATCCAGCAGCGCGTCCCGGAGTGCGGCCGAATCCAGTTGCTTGCCACCGACGTCGAGCAGTTGCTTGGACGCCTTGGCCAGATCGGTGGCCGGACGCGGCGATCCCGCTGCCGGCGCTTCCCATCGGGAAGCGCCGGCAGCGGGATCTGGTGTCTGATCAGTCATTTCGGTCCTCCCCCGGCCCTACATTCGAACGGTCATATTTGGCCGGGAAACGACCCTTGAACTGGCTAGAGCGCGTCGACTCCCCGCTCACCGGTGCGCACGCGCACGACGGTCTCCACGGGGCTCACCCACACCTTGCCGTCACCGATCTTTCCGGTGCGGGCCGCCTGCACGATGACGTCCACCACCTTGTCCACGGCGGAGTCGTCGACGACGACCTCGACACGGACCTTCGGCACGAAGTCCACCGAGTATTCGGCGCCCCGGTAGACCTCGGTGTGCCCCTTCTGGCGTCCGTAGCCCTGCACCTCGCTGACGGTCATTCCGAGGATGCCCGTCTGCTCCAGGCCCGTCTTGACGTCTTCGAGAGTGAACGGTTTGACGATCGCAGTGATCAGTTTCATTTAGTCGATTCCTTCCAGGACTCAGTCAATTGTTCCCGATCATGCGAGTTCATAAGCGGTTTCTGCGTGCTCGGTCTCATCGATACCGGTGTCTTCGTCTTCCTTGCTGACTCGCCAGCCTAGTGGCTTGACCGCGAAGGCGATGATGGTCGTGAGCACGGCGGTGAACAGCAGCGCCACCCCGGCGATCACGATCTGGACGACCAGCTGCTTGTAGTCGCCGCCGACGAACAGGCCGGCGTCGGTGGCGAAGAAGCCCAGCGCGACGGTGCCCCACAGGCCGGCAACGAGGTGCACGCCGACGACGTCGAGCGAATCGTCGTAGCCGAACTTGTACTTCAGGCCGATTGCCAAGGCCGACAACACACCCGCGATCGCACCGACGACCAGCGACCAGACCGGGGTCAGGTTGCCACAGGCCGGGGTGATGGCGACCAGACCGGCGACCACACCGGAAGCGGCACCCACGCTGGTGGCGTGGCCGTCACGCAGACGCTCCACGATCAGCCAGCCGAGCATCGCGGCGGCGGTGGCGGCGGTGGTGTTGACCCAGACCAGACCGGCCAGCATGTCGGCGCCACCCTCGGAGCCGACGTTGAAGCCGAACCAGCCGAACCACAGGATCGCGGCACCGAGCATCACGAACGGGATGTTGTGCGGACGGAAAGCGGTCTTGCCGAAGCCGACCCGCTTACCCAGCAGCAGCGCGAGAACCAGTGCGGCCATACCGGCGTTGATGTGAACGACTGTGCCACCGGCGAAGTCGATGGGTGCGACGTTGGCCGCACCTTCCTCGTCGACACCGAACAGCTTGGCCGCCAGGCCCTGGTCGCTGGCCGAGAGCAGGCCACCGCCCCAGACCATGTGCGACAGCGGGAAGTACACGATGGTGACCCAGAGGCCGCCGAAGACCAGCCAGGTGCCGAACTTCATGCGCTCGGCGACCGCGCCGCTGATCAGCGCGACGGTGATGACGGCGAAGGTCAGCTGGAAGGCGACCCAGACGATGGCCGGAACGGTGCCGAAGCCGCCGTAGACGAAGGTCTCGACGCCGTCGATCTCGCGGACCTCGGCGAGCTGGTTCACGCCGAACAACGCGAACGGGCTGTCGAAGAACAGCCCGGGCTGCTCACCGGTGTGTCCCGCGGAGAAGGACATCGAGTAGCCCCACAGCACATAGATGACGCTGACCACGCCCAGCGAGCCGAACGACATCATCATCATGTTCAGCACGGACTTCTGCCGTGACAGACCACCGTAGAAGAAGGCGAGGCCGGGCGTCATGAACAACACCAGGGCTGCCGAGATGAGGACCCAGGCGGTGTTACCGGTGTCCAATCCATCCGGGCCGAACGGCAGGAAACTATCGTCCGGCAAAGCCGTGACGACGTCGCTTAAGGCAAAGACCACTTTGTGTGAACCTCCTCGGGATTTCGCCGATGAATCGGCCTCCCGAAGAGACTCTTTTGCGCGCGTTTCATCCGTGGTTCACAGATGTTTCGCGCGCGTGAACGGATTGGCCTTGTCTGTTACACGTGTGTTTCTGCGTTGCCAAACGGCTATCCGAGGAGCGCATCGACGAATGCGGCGGGCTCGAACGGCGCCAGATCGTCGGGTCCTTCGCCGAGCCCGACCAGCTTCACCGGGACACCGAGCTCCTGCTGAATGCGGAAAACGATACCGCCCTTGGCAGTGCCGTCGAGCTTGGTGAGCACCACTCCGGTGATGGCGACAACCTCGGCGAACACCTTGGCCTGCGGCAGGCTGTTCTGCCCGATGGTGGCGTCCAGGACGAGCAGCACCTCGTCGACCTTGGCGCGCTTCTCCACGACACGTTTGACCTTGCCGAGCTCGTCCATCAGGCCGGTTTTGGTGTGCAGGCGTCCGGCGGTGTCGATGACGACGACGTCGGCGCCGTTCTGGATGCCCTTGTCGACGGCGTCGAATGCGACCGAGGCGGGGTCGGCGCCCTCGGGGCCGCGGACGGTGTCGGCGCCGACGCGGGAACCCCAGCTCTGCAGCTGATCGGCGGCGGCGGCGCGGAAGGTGTCCGCGGCGCCCAGCACGACGCGGCGCCCGTCGGCGACCAGGACGCGGGCCAGCTTGCCGACGGTGGTGGTCTTGCCGGTGCCGTTGACGCCGACGACCAGCAGGACCGAGGGCTTGTCATCGTGCGGCAGCGCACGGATGGAGCGGTCCAGGTCGGGGCGCAGCTCGGAGATCAGCACCTCCTTGAGCACCGTGCGGGCGTCGGCCTCGGTGCGCACGGAGGCGCTGGCCATCTTGGCGCGCAGCGCGGCGATGACGTTCTGGGTGACGACCGGTCCGAGGTCGGCGATCAGCAGGGTGTCCTCGATCTCCTCCCAGGACTCCTCGTCGAGGTCGCCGCCGCCGAGCAGGCCGAGCACGCCGCGGCCCAGGGTGCTCTGCGATTTGGCCAGGCGCCCGCGCAGGCGTTCCAGCCGGCCCTCGGCCGGGGCGATCGCCTCGATCTCGGGGGTTGCGACCGGTTCGGGCTCGGGAGTGGGCTCCGGCTCGGGGGTCGGCTCCGGGGTGGGCTCCGGGGTCGGCTCCGGGGTCGGCTCCGGCTTGGGCGGCTCGACGACGGGCGGCTCGGGCAGTTTGACTTCGGCGATGGTGCGCTTGGGGGCGTCGCGCGGCACGGCGGCGTCGTCGCCCACCCCGGGCAGCCCGGTGGGGTCGACCTTCTCGGCCTCCGTGGTGTCCGGCCCGCTGAACGTGATGCCCGATGAGGCCTTATAGCCACCCGACTTGTCGATCTGAGTGGTGGTGTCCGGCGCGGACAGGGAGATCCGCCGCTTGCGGTAGCGCACCAGCCCGACGACCAGCGCGGTGACAAGCAGGACGGCTACGACCGCAATCGCGATCCATAAGGCATCTGACACCCGGCCATTGTCTCAGGCGACACTGGCTGCCATGTTCGAGCACCTGGTCGCCGTGCGCATTCCACTCGGCATCTCATCGAGGCGAGGCGTCCGGATGTGGCAGTCTCGGGCTGGTGACCATCGGCCCCGGTTTCGATGACCGCATTCAGGTGCGCAAGCGGCGTCACATCGATGTCTGCCTGTCCGAGGCCGTCCAGTATCAGACCGTCACCACGGGCCTGGAGCGCTACCGGCTGCCCTACAACGCGCTGACCCAGACCAGCCTGGCCGGCATCGACCTGGGCACGGAGTTTCTGGGGGTGCCGTTGCAGGCGCCGGTGCTGATCGGTGCGATGACCGGCGGGTCGGAGCTCTCGGGCACCATCAACCGCAATCTGGCCACCGCGGCGCAGGCGCTGGGTGTGGGCATGATGTTGGGTTCGCAGCGGGTGATGCTCGGCGAGGAGTCGCTGCCCAGCTTCCAGGTGCGGGAGGTCGCACCCGATGTGTTGCTGGTAGGCAATATCGGGCTGGCCCAACTGAACCGTGCAATGGTGCCCGAACTGCGCCGCGCCCTGGCAACTGTGGACGCCAATGCCCTTGCGGTGCATACCAATCCGCTACAGGAGGCGGTGCAGTACCAGGGTGACACCGATTTCACCGGGTCGCTGGCCCGACTGCGCGAGGTGATCGACACAGTCGGGTATCCGGTGCTGCTCAAGGAGGTCGGGCATGGGATCGGGGCGGCCGCGGCGAGGTCGTTGACCGATGTCGGGGTGGCCGCGGTCGACGTGGCTGGTGCCGGCGGGACGTCGTGGGCGCGGGTGGAGCAGTTCGTGCGCTACGGCGGGATCACCGATCTGGGCCTGGCCGAGTGGGGCCTGCCGACGGCGCAGGCGCTGGTCGAGGTGCGTTCGGCGCTACCGAGGGTGCCGCTGGTGGCCTCCGGCGGGATCCGCACCGGGATGGACGCGGCGAAGGCGATCGCGCTGGGCGCCGATGTGGTGGCGGTGGCGCATCCGCTGCTGGTGCCGGCCATCGAGTCGGCGGCGGCCGTTCAGGAATGGTTGGAGCGCTTCATTTCTGAGCTGCGGGTCTGTCTGCACGGGTGCGGGACGCCCGATCTGGCGGCGTTGCGTGCCGTGGGTGTCGACCCGGTTAGAGCACGCTAGAAGGGCGGGTCGCTGTCGCTCTCTGCGAGTTCGAGGGCGCGTTCGAGTTGGTTGCGTGCGCGTTCGGTGTTGATGCGCTGGGCGCGGTCTTGGGCGCGGGTGCGTTGTCGGGCCGGCATCTTGGTGTCGCGGTCGGTGTCGTCGATGAGGCTGATCGCCCGTTTTCGGGGGATCGGTGTGTCAATGTTCCAGTGCGGGAACAGGATTGCCGCCCCGGGGGCTTTCTGGTAGCTGTGCCCGGTGGGCGCAGTCCAGTGGATGCTGCCGTCGGGTTTCGCGGCCGGTTCCCAACCACCGAAAGTCTTGACCAAATGGTGCAGACGGCACAGCGGCCCGAGGTTGCCCGGATGGGTGGCTCCCGCCGGCCACGGCGTCAGGTGGTCGAGGTCGCAGCGGTGTGCGGCCCGGTTGCAGCCGGGGAAGCTGCAGGTCATGGCCCGCATGCGGACGAACGCGGTCAGCGCGGCCGACGGCCGGTACTGCCGTTCGGCGGGCAGGTCAGCGATCTCCGATAGCGGCTTCACGGTGGCGCCGCCGGCGACGAGCTCGGCCAGCATGGCGGCCGGGATGATGTCGCCATCGAGCATCACCCCGGGGCCGGGATTGCAGGCCGCGGGAGTCGCGGGGCAGGCGTTGGCCGCAGCCGCGGCGGGCGCCGCGGGTTCGGTGCGGGCAGCCGGCGCGTCGGGTTCGGACTCCGCGGCCGGTGTCTGCGGCTCGCGCTCGGGCGCAGCGGGTTCGGATTCCGCGGCCGGTGTCTGCTCCTCTTTCTCTGGCGCAGCCTCGGTCGCGGCGGGCTCGGAGTCCGGAGTGCCCGCACCACCCGGCGCGGTCTGCCGCAGGGTGTCCTCACCCGCGGCCGGCACCTGGTCGGTCAGCGCATAGATGGTGATCGCGCCGGCGCGCGGATCCTTCCCGCTGCCCGCACAGCCGGCATCCCCGCACTCACAGGCCAGGCGTTCCAGGGCCGGGCCGACCACACCCAACGCGGCCAGGGCGGCGGCACGCAGTTCGCCGCGGCGGCGGGGATCATTGGTGCAGACGGTGTCGGCGAGGTCGTTGAGGCGCTGTTCGAGGATCTTCTTGTCGGTAATCCGCAGCCGCCCCCAGAACGAGGCCACCCCGTTCGGGTCATCCTTGTCGTCGAATTCGACGTAGAGATCTTTGGCGGCCCGCCGGGAGCGCACCACGGCTTCGGGGTCGAACTTCTCCACCCACAGATCCACCGCGCCGATCAGTTGCTTCTCCGAATGCGCCCCATACTCGCCCGCTTCGCCGGAGATGGCGGTGTCGATCAACACCAGCGCGTCCTCGTCGACGACCAGATGCGTGCGCCAAGTGATCGCATCGATCACCGTCGCCGAGATCGCACCGGTGGCGAACAGGGCCGCGGTGCGGGGTAGCCGGTCACGCAACGCTTGGGCGATGCGCATCTGCTTGGACGCCGCGTACGGATTCAGGTTGCAGGCCGCCGCGACCGCGGCTTGGGCCCACGCCCAGCCATCGATCACCTGATGGGCAACGGTGTCGTCCTCGTCGTCACACTGGCGGGCGACCACTTCGCCGATCAATGCCAGCCGCGCCGCGGCCGCCATAGCCTCAGTCTTGGTCATGGTCGTGACCGCGCAGATGAGCGCCTCATCGCTCAACCCGGCGAGTGCGACCCGATCCAAAACCTCGAACATATGTGCGATACTACCGGCGGGGTCGGACATTGACAGCAGGATTTTCCAGGCTGTGGATAACTGATTTGAGGCCGACAAAGGCAGCGGGCCAGCGGGGCCAACGCCGCCGGGAACCCGCCCCCCACATTGCCTCGAGACGATCCAGGTTCAGAGCCAGAGGTAGAGCGCGGACAGCAGCGCCCACATCCCGAGGCAATACGCCTCGAACGCAGCCCGCAACGGAATCGGGGCGTGCCGCAGCTCCATGAAGTCCAGGCCAACGAGGCGCACCTTGATCGCGGCGATGCCCAGGACCAGGACGGCGACCAGGGAGCCGGTGCCGTGTTCGGCGCCGACGGCCCAGGACACGATCGTCGCGGCGACCAGGAACAACCAGCTGGCGCCGGCGCGGTTCTTCAGCAGGTTGAGGACGATCATCAGCTCACCAGGTAGAGCAGCGCGAACAGGAAGATCCACAGCAGGTCGACCAGGTGCCAGAAGCAAGCGGCGCCCTCGACGAGTGCGGTGCGGGTGTCGCCGAGTTCGGCTCGCCGAGTTTGGGTAAGGACGAAGGACAGCGCGCCGAGGCCGAGGCACACATGGAACAGGTGTAGCCCGGTGAGGATGAAGTAGTACAGGTAGAAGTCGTTGGCGCCCGGGCCGTGCCCGGCGATGCCCAACGAGGTGTATTCGTAGACCTTGAGTGCGATGAACAGGATGCCGAAGGCCATCGCCGCGGCGGTGGCCTTGGTGGCGAGCCGGCCCTGGCCCGCGCGCATCGCGTTGAGAGCGAGTACCACGCAGAGCGAACTCGTAAGCAGCACAAGGGTATTGATGACGCCGATACCGATGTGCAGGGTGGTGCGGGCGGCGTCGAAGATCTCTGGGGCTTTGGCGCGTTCGACGAGGAACGTCACGAAGAAGGCGCCGAAGACGAGCATGTCGCCGAACAGGAAAACCCAGGTGCCGCTTTCGCCGGGGATTCGCTTCTGGTGTGGCGGCGCTGCTGGCGCTGTCACGCGGGCTGCAGGGCCTGTTGTTCGGCCTTGATCGACTTGAGCATCACCGCGGTTGTGGAGAACAGCCACACCACCAGGACGAGACCGGGGATGTAGAAAGCGAAGATACCGTCCCAGGCCAGCGGTCCGTCGTTGAAGACGACCACGACGCAGCCCGGCAGCGACAGCGTCGCGACCCACAGGTTGAGGTAGCCGTACCAGCGCGGAAAGGTCGGTGGGTCGGTCTTGTCGATGAACGCCGCGGCGGCCAAGGTGAGGTTCTGGATGATGATGGTGCCGACGATGCCGATAAACCACAGCCAGAAGACGTCGTTGAGGGCCTGGGTGAGTTCGGCGGAGCGTTCCTCGGGGCGGTAGGCGGCGACGCCGAGGAAGAACTGCGGGAACAGCAGGGCCGGCACGAAGACGGTGGCGGCCATCAGCTGGGTCATCGAGAGCATGCCCCAGTGGCCCTCGACTCGCCGGATGCGCAGGATGATCGCGGCCAGGAACGGCAGTGCGAGGACCGCGCTGAGCAACGCGCCCGAGACGCCGAACCGGATCCAGAGCTTGTGCTCGACGAAGAACGCGGCGATCTCGTCGGGTGAGGATGCCGGTGACAGTGGCGGGAAGAGTTGAGCAATACCGGAAAAGCTTGTGCCGTACAAGATGATCATGATGGTTCCGCACCAGGCGCCGATGCGTTGCAAGGTCAGCTCCACAGGTGGGACGTTACCGTTTGCAATCTCTTGTTTTGACATTTTTGACATAACTTGTAGTGGTACTGCGGTGAAAGAAGTGCACTGGAGTGCGCACCGGCTCACTTAAACTGGCATTCGGGCCATGTGGCTAGCATCGGTTGAGGGATGTTCGACGGCAACGGGGGTGGATCGGTGACGGCGCGCGATTATCAGGGGTGGCGCCAGTGACGAATCCACCGCCACCAGGTAATTGGGGTCCACCGCAGCCGCCCTATGGGCAGGGCCAGCCGCCGTACGGATCCGGCGCGTGGCCTCCGCAGCAGGGCTGGGGCCCGCCGCAGCCGCCAATCAAAAACAACAGCCTGAAGTGGTTGTTGATTGGCGTGGCAGTGCTACTAGTGATTGCCATATCCGTAGGCGCCACACTGCTTTTCACGCGGGATGGCGGGGGCGGGACCACGCAGGCTGCCAACGGAAACCCGCCGGCAGCCGGTGAGATTGCGAGCGCGAACGACACTGGGCCGGTTTCGATCATTACCGAGGATCCGACGTGTGAGCCATGGCGGCCGATTATTAGCACTCTCGCCAATCAGCAGAGACAGGGTTGGGACAAGCGAAACTACGCCGTCCCTAGCTCGTCGTGGAATGCCGCCGACAGACAGCTTCATGAAGCAACCGCAGATGCTATGCGCCGTGCGGCCGACCAAACGCTCGGACTCGCAAAGCTAACGCCGCACCGAATCATGCGTGAATTGTACGAACAATCAGTCGCGTACTGGCGCGCATACGCGGATGCAATTCCAACGTATACACCGATCAACAATTCCTTGGCAGTTACGGCGAGTGACACCTCCGACTCAATCACATCCATCTGCGGGGCCATCGACAATGGCGCTGCAGCAGCTCGGCGACCGCTGGTAAATTCTAGTAACCCCGCTGCAGGCTCGGCGGCCCCGCCTAGGCCCTTAGAATCACCAGAGACCTTTATCGGAGCCTCGGAATCGGAATTCTGCGCTGAATGGTCGCAGCTGGTAAAGAGATTCGAGGCAGACTCGACAGCATGGCGCGAATGGGACGCAACTGACCCGGCAAGTGACTGGACACCGGACCATCGCAACATGATGGAATCTGTATCGCCCATCATGACAGGTTTCGCTGAAGACACCCAAGCCTTGGGGGCGCAAAGCGGCAATGCTTTGGTAGCGGATTTTGCAAGGCTTTCCTCGCAGTATTTCCTAGCCTACGTCCAGGCAATTCCAAGCTACACATCAGCGGACAGCTACCTGTCATCGGTTGGAACGCTCGGATATCTGATGGTCTTCAACGCGTGCGCCGCAGTGGGAAGTTGATGACGGATGGGGTTCGCTAGGCCGACCGGTAGACACACCGATCGGATGCTCATGCCTGGAGGTTGGCCAGACACCGACGAGCAGGAGTTTTTAGACCGCGCGTCTAGACTTACCTCGGTTCTTCAGAACATGACCCACCAGCTAGAAGCGTGGTTACACGAGCAATCTGAGTTATCAGCCGGGAATATATGGTCGGGAAGTGGCGCCAATTCTGGCCTATCTGCAATTCAGCGAATAATCTCGGAGACGACAGGTCAGCAAGCCAATATTGTCAAAGCGATCTCTTGGTTGAGCAGTACTTTTGACACAATATTGGCAACTAAGATTTCTATTTTCAACAGAGTCGTTTCAGCTGAAGCGGAGATCGCTAAACTGGAGGGAACTAGTCTCAATCCTGAAGCTCGCCAGTCAGCGATTGAAGACATCATTCAAGGCGCGCACTCCGCTAACGTGTCCGATGTCGAGAATGCTGCGTCACGCGCTTCATTTCCTGGCGCGACGATGACTGACGAACAGTACAAAACAGCACTGGACCAGCTCACTCGCACTCCCCCGTCAGGTGCAACGCCAGCTCCAAATGCAACCCAGGCACGGTCACCCTCCAATGGCGTCTCCAATATGGCTCCGACTACGACACCGTCTTCAGGCCCCGCAATAGGGCGATCTAGCGAATCTCAGCTTGGAGTTGTCGCCAACCCGCAGGAGCCGGCAGCAGAACAACCGGCCGAACCGGGTCGACAGTCGCCGGCGCCCGCCGATCAAGTGGCCCCGGCCGTCGGTCGGTCAACCGAATCACAGGGAGGGCTGCCAGCAATCCCGCCGAACCCGACGAAGCCGCCGGTCGGAGTGTCGCCACCTCCTGACTTTGGCCGCACCACCCAAGTACAGACAGGGGCGTCAACTACGCCATCAACACCGACACCGACTCCCTCCCTGTCTTCACCCAACGGGCCGACCTTTCCGGCCGCGTCATCCGTGGCCCAACCGACTTCGCCAGTCTCAAGCACCGGCCCCAGCATCGGCGGCACCCAAAGCCCAACCGGCGGAACAGGCGGGGGCGGACCCCAAGCACCCGCAGCAACAGCCGGCCCAGGGCAAGGTTCCGGCCCCGCACCGGTCAGCACTCCGCAGCAGGACTTCCAGAAGGGCTTCACCGACGCCACCAAGGCCGCGAACGCCAACCCGATGCCGCTCAACCAGACACCGCTCGGCCCCGCAGCACCGGCGGCTCAGCCGGTCGCACCGGTCTACCAGCAGGCCGACACCACCGGCTCCACGGCACCGGCCGCAGCCACCAACCACAGCACGCCGGTGACCAGCGCCCCGACCCCCACTGCACCACCGGCGCCCGCCGCACCCACCGGCGCCCCACCCATGCCGCTGGGAAACCCGTCCACCCCGGCACCCGCAGCACCCGTCTCGCCCGGCGCAGGACCCGTCGGCCCCGCCGTCGCCCCAGCCTCCACCAACCAGGGCGCCGCCGGCGGAGCCGCAGCGCCGGTACCGATCTCGGCCGCCCGTGCCGAACGCGACGCCATCGCCAACGCCGCCACCGCCGGCGCGCTGCGCCACAAGGGACCCACTGCCCGCCAACACGCCCGCCACATAGCCGCCGCCCTCAACGTCGACATCACCGACCCCAGCCTGTTCTGGATCACCGCCATCACCTCCGATGGCCAGATCCTGACCGCCAACAACTACGGCCTGGCCTACATCCCCGAACACGTACACCTGCCCGAACAGGTCCGCATGGTCACCGCGGACGAAACGATCCCCGCCCAGACTCGCGGCACCTGGGCCACCTATCCCCTACTGGCGGTGCAGGAATGGGCCCGCCACCACGACGTCACACTGCAGGCCGTGGCCGGCACCGAAGAAAACCTCAAGGGCTTCGACCTCGGCGCCGCGCGGGATATCATCACGGCCGAGGACATGCCGCCCAGCGGAAAGATGCAGGGCCGCAACCGGTTAGAAGTCATCGCGCCAGAAGTCGCCACCAAGCTTGCAGGTATCAGTGCCAGCGGGTTGACCGAACTGCTGCCGCCGGCCCCCGCCGACAACACCCCGCCCGCCGACAACAGGATCAACCTGCTGCTGGAGGTCTGCAAACCACTGCTCAGCGCCAACCCCGACCGTGCCGGCGCACACCTCAAGGCGATGGTCGCCTACGCCGACCATCTGCAGGACGTCGCGCTGTTCCGCGCCCACACCGCGCAAGACGCCGAACTGCAGAGGGCCGCCATCGCGGAATGGATTTACTGGCAACACATCAGCGTGCTCAGCACCGACGCGCTCGCCGCAATGGTGAGCTGATCGGCACCACACCTACAAGTTGATCGTCGGATCCGCGGGGGTGGCCGGCCTCGACAAAGACGCCGCGGGGGCGCGCTCGCCCTCGTCCTGTCCCGGCGCGGCACCGGCAGGTGCCTCCTCAGCGCGATGCTTGCCGCCGGACTCAGCCGCCTCACCCTTTTCGTCGGGCTCGTTGCCGCTGAACTGCTCGACCATCTGCTGGACCTGACCCCCCACCTGCTGTGCGCCCTGCATCACCGACTGCGGCAGCGACGCGGCCATGCCGCCGATCTGCTGCGGGATCTGGCCGGCTTGCTGGGCCATCTGCATGGGCATGCCCATCATCCCGCCCATGGCGCCCATGCCGCCGCCCGCACTCCCGCCGGCAACGGCGGGTGCACCGGCTGCAGCCGCACCACCACCCCCGGAACCCGTTGCCGGGGAAGCAATTCCACCGCCACCGGATGAGCCGCCGACGGTCGGCTGGTTCATCGTCTCTTCGATCTTGCTCTTGAGGTGCGAATCGGCGCTCAGATACCGCCGGGCCGCTTCGACGACGGACTCTGCGGTGCCGATGGCGGCCTGCTTCAATGGCGGCAGACCCTCGATGATCGGGGCCTCGGCCTTGGGCACATCGGCCGATAACGCCTGCGACAACGCGTCCGACCCGTACCCGGGGGTGAACGCCTCCGGCGCATCGGGCAGGCCCTGGGCCGCAGTCAACAACCGCTGCCCCGCCGCACCGAGCAACTCGGCGTCCACCTTCAACGGTTCGAGTGTCATGAAGCCCCCTCCCGCGACACACTCCTCGCCAAAAAACCCTACCGGAGCTGCGCACCCCGAGGGCACACCAAAATCAGCCCGTGGTCGCCAGGTCCTGCCCGCGCATGCGCTGCGAAATCACCTGTGTGATGCCATCGCCCTGCATGGTGACGCCATACAGGGCATCGGCGATCTCCATCGTCGGTTTCTGGTGGGTGATGACGATGAGCTGCGATTTCTCCCGCAGCTGCTCGAACAACCCGAGCAGTCGGCGCAGGTTGACATCGTCCAGCGCCGCTTCGACCTCGTCCATGATGTAGAACGGGGACGGCCGCGCCCGGAAGATGGCCACCAACATGGCCACCGCGGTCAGCGACTTCTCGCCACCGGACAGCAGCGACAGCCGCTTGACCTTCTTACCCGGCGGGCGCGCCTCGACCTCGATACCGGTGGTCAGCAGATCGCCAGGGTTGGTCAGCAGCAGCCGGCCCTCACCACCGGGGAACAGCGACGCGAACACCTGGGTGAATTCGCGCTCCACATCGGCGTAGGCCTCGGTAAAAACCGTCAGGATGCGGGCATCGACATCCTCGATGACGTCCAGCAGGTCCTTCCGGGCGCCCTTTACGTCCTCCAGCTGGGTGGACAGGAAGTTGTAGCGCTCTTCCAGCGCCGCGAACTCCTCCAGCGCCAGCGGATTGACCCGGCCCAGCTCGTTGAGCTCACGCTCGGCTTTCTTCGCGCGCCGCTCCTGGGTGGGCCGGTCGAACGGCATCGGCGCCGGCGCGGTGACCTGCTCGCCGCGCTCCTTGGCCTGCTCGTACTCGGCCATCTCCAGCTCGGTCGGCGGCAGCGGATTGTCGGGTCCGTACTCGGCGATCAGGTCGGCGGCGGCCAACCCGAACTGCTCCAGCGCCTGCTGCTCGAGCTGCTCGATACGCAGTGCCGCTTGGGCTTTGGCCACCTCGTCACGGTGCAGTGAATCGGTCAGCGCATTGATCCGGGCACCCAACTCGTTGACCTCGGTGCGGGCCCGGTTCAGCGCCTCGGTGCGCTGCGAACGCTCGGCGGCCACCTGGTCGCGAGTGCGCGAGGCCAACGCCACTGTGGCCGCCAATCGGGCCGCGACCAGCCGACCCGACTCGGCCACGGCGATCGCGACGGTCGCTGCATGCTCGCGGGCCTCCCGAGCCCGAGCAGCACGCAGCCGCGACTCACGCTCGGCCGCAGCCGACCGGCGCAGCGAATCAGCCCGCCCCCGAACGGCGTTCGCGCGTTCTTCGGCGGTGCGCACCGCCAGACGGGCCTCCACCTCGGTGGCCCGCGCGGTCTCGGCGGCCAGCGTGAACTCCTGGCGATCCTCGGTATCGTCGACCTCGAACATCGGCGACTGCTGCGCGTTGTGCAGCCGGGTCTCCAGTTCGGTGAGCTCCTCGACCGCGGTCGTCCGGCCGGCCTCCAGCTCGTCGCGTTGCTTGATCAGCCGCTGCCATTCGGCGTCGGCGTTCCGAGATTCCTGACCGAGCCGACCCAGCTGCTCGTAGATCGACGAGATCGCGGCGTCGGATTCGTTGAGCGCCGCCAATGCCTGCTCGGCCGCATCCTGGCGGGCCGCCTGTTCCTCTTTGGCGCCCGCCAGGGCCGCCGTCACCTCCCCGGCCTGACGTTCCACGTTGGTGAGTTCTGTTCGGGCCTTTTCGATTTCGGAAGCGATCTCCAGCGTCGAGACCTTGCGATCCGATCCGCCGCTGACCCAGCCGGCGCCGACCAGGTCGCCCTCGGCGGTCGCGACCCGCAGATGCGGCCGCTCTGCCACCAGGCTCAGCGCCGCCGACAGGTCGTCGACCACGGCCACACCGGACAGCAGCGCGCTGATCGCGCCGCGCAGCCGGTCGGGAGCCTCCACCAGATCGATCGCCCACTGCCCGCCGGCGGGCAGCGCCTCGCCGTTGTGGGCGGGATGCACGGGCCAGTCCCCGAGCAGGATCGATGCCCGTCCCCCGTCGGCTTCCTTCAACGCGGCGACGGCCGCACGGGCAACGCCGACGTTCTCGGCGGCCAGCGCGTCGGCAGCCGGGCCGAGCACCGTCGCCACCGCAACCTCGTAGCCGGGGCGTACCCGCACCAACTTGGCGACCGACCCGAAAAGCCCTGTGCCGCCGTGGTTCTCCGACAGCCAGGCGGCCCCGTCCTTGCGCGCCAGGCCCATCGACAGCGCGTCGATACGGGCGTGCAGCGAGGCGGCCTGCCGTTCGGCGGCCCGCTCGGCGGACTGTAGTTCGGCGACCCGCTCGTCGGCGGTGCGCAGTGCGGTGATCGAACGGTCGTGCTGATCGTCGAGACCGACCTCGCCCTCGTCCAGTTCGCCGACGCGTGCCTGCACGTTCTCGAAGTTGGCCTGGGCCTGCTGAACTCGGGTCGCGGCTTCCTCGATGCGGGCAGTCAGCCGGGCGACCTCGTCATCGGTGGATTCCACCCGGCTGCGCATGGTGTCGACCTGACCGGACAGCCGGGCCAGACCTTCCCGGCGATCGGCCTCGGCGCGCGCGGCCGCCCGGTGCGCCTGCTCGGCGTCGGCGGCGATGCGTTCACGTTCGGCGAGTTCGGCGCGGGCGTACTCCAGGGTCTCGCGCGAGGCCTCCAGCTCCGCCAGCAACTCCTGCTCACGCGCGGCGACCTCGTCGGCCTCGGCCTCCAGGGCGTCGGGGTCGCGGCCGGAGTCCGTTTCCGGTTCGGCGTCGAGCAGCTGGGTGCGGTCATTGGCGATGCGTACTGTCGCGCTGACCCGTTCGGCCAGCGCGGACAGCCGGAACCAGGTCTGCTGGGCGGCCTCGGCGCGTTCGGTCAGCTCGGTCACGGCGCTCTCATGGGCGGCCAGCTCGACGGTGGCAACCTCCAGCCGCGTCGTCACGTCGTCGTGTTCGCGGCGCAGCGTGGTCTCGGCCTGGTTGGTGTCGTTGAACTCGGTCTGGCGCACCAGCAGGTCGTGGGCGGCCAGCCGCAGCCGGGCGTCGCGCAGATCGGCCTGGATGGTCTGGGCGCGGCGGGCCATCTCGGCTTGGCGGCCCAGCGGTTTGAGCTGTCGGCGCAACTCGGTGGTCAGATCGGTCAACCGGGCCAGGTTGGCCTGCATCGAGTCGAGCTTGCGGACGGCCTTTTCGCGGCGCTTGCGGTGCTTGAGCACGCCGGCCGCTTCCTCGATGTAGGCGCGGCGGTCCTCGGGACGCGATTCCAGGATCTCCGAGAGCTTGCCCTGCCCGACGATGACGTGCATTTCCCGGCCGATACCGGAGTCGCTGAGCAGCTCCTGCACGTCCATCAGGCGACAACTGCTGCCGTTGATCTCGTACTCGCCGGCGCCGTCGCGGAACATCCGCCGCGTGATGGACACCTCGTTGTACTCGATGGGCAGCGCGTTGTCGGAGTTGTCGATGGTCAGCGTCACCTCGGCGCGACCCAGCGGGGCGCGCGAGGATGTGCCGGCGAAGATGACGTCCTCCATCTTGCCGCCGCGCAGCGTTTTGGCGCCCTGCTCGCCCATCACCCAGGTCAGGGCATCGACGACGTTGGATTTACCCGACCCGTTGGGCCCGACGACGCAGGTGATACCCGGCTCGAAGCGCAGAGTCGTCGGCGCAGCGAAGGACTTGAAGCCCTTCAGCGTCAGACTCTTGAGATGCACGAGGTGAAACCCTACCGTCGCGGCGGTTAACGTTCGCTGAAGCCGTCAATCGGGTCGCCCGCCGCCGACCAATCGGCCATCACCGCATCCACCGTTCCCGGAGTCTGACCGGATTTCAGGTGGTCCAGCAGCCGCTCACAATCCGGCCGGGGCCCCTGTGCCACGACGTGCACCCGCCCGTCGGGCCGGTTCGATGCATACCCGGACAACCCGAGCTCCAGCGCCCGAGCACGCGTCCACCAGCGGAAACCCACGCCCTGCACGTGTCCGTGGACGTAGGCGCTGAGCCGGACCGGCTGATCCGCGCCGGAATCAGCCAACGTTCTCCACCTCGAAGGTCACCTCGGTGCCCGATTTGAGGGTGCGCCCGACGGTGCAGACCTGGTCGATGGCGCGCTCGACGACGACCAGCAGCCGCTTCACCTCGTCCTCGGACAGCCCGGCCAGATCAATCTGCAGGGTTTCGGCCAGCAGTGGGTACCGCTCCTGCTCCCGATCGGCCGCGCCGGACACCCGGATGGTGGTGGCGTAATCGTCGCCGAGGCGACGGCGCAGCGGCGCGTCGCTACTCATCCCACTGCACGCGGCCAGTGCGATCTTCATCAGCTCACCGGGTGTGAAGACGCCCTCGACGTCCTCGGACCCCACCAGCACCTCCGCGCCCCGCGTGCTGCGTCCGGTGTAGCGCCGCACGCCGGTCCGCTCGACCCACAGTTCTGTCATTCCGGCGAGTCTACGGAGGCGCGAGTTAGTGTTGAACGACACCAGCTGAGGAGCTATCGCCGTGACGCACTACCCCCCGCAGCAACCGGGGCCGCAGGGACCGTGGGGTCCACAACAGCAAGGTTCGTGGGATCCCCAGCAGCCGCCGGCCTACGAGTACCCGGCCTATGAGGTGCCGCCACCGGCGCAGCCCTACCAGCAGCCCTACGGTTACGGCGCTCCGCCTCCGGGTTATCCGTACGGGTATCCGCCGCAGCCCCCGAAGAAGAGCAACGGAACCTGGTGGATTCTCGGCGGCGTGGCCAGCGTGCTGGTCGTCGCGGCGCTGGTGGTCGGCGGAGTGTTCCTGTTCCGCTCCGGTGACCAGATCCTGGTGTCCACCGACGAAGCCCAGATCCAACAGCTCGTCGAGGAGTTCGGCGCCGCCGGGAACACCGGGAAGTTCTCCGATCTCGGTCAGTACTTCTGCGCCGCGGAGGCCGGGATGTTCGGCGCCCTCGGCGAACTCGGCGACATCCTGGAGGGCATGGACGTTCCGCAGAGCGCCCCGACCACCGAAGTCACCGCGACCGACATCACGGTCAAGGGCGATGTGGCATCGGCCAGGATGAATGCGGGCGGACCGTTCGACACCGCCTACTTCCGCAAGGAATCGGGCGAGTGGAAGGTCTGCATGTCCGCAGCCGTGGAGTTCAGCCAGCGCTAGATGTGCGCCGAATCCTCGGGGGCGGTTGGCATTTGGGACAGTAGTACGACGAACGGTTCATGAACTTGTCGCGCTGCATCACCGCACCGCAGCGCCGGCACCCTTGGTCGACGCGCCCGTAGGCCTCCAGCGAGCGCTCGAAGTATCCGGATTCGCCGTTGACATTCACATACAGCGAATCGAACGACGTCCCGCCCTGGCTCAGCGCGCCGGTCATCACCTCGGCGGCGGCGTCCAGCAGCTCGGCCAGTTGCCGTCTGGTCAGGGCCGACGCCAGCCGGCCGCCGTTGATCTTGGCCCGCCAGAGCGCCTCGTCGGCGTAGATATTGCCGATCCCGGAGACCACCGTCTGGTCCAGCAACTGACGCTTGATCTCGGAATGCTTGCGCCGCAACACCGTGACCACGCCGTCGCGGTTGAACTCGGGATCCAGCGGGTCACGGGCGATGTGCGCGACGGGTTCGGGCACCTCGGTGCCGTCGATGGTCACCAGATCGGTGAGCATCCAACCCCCGAAGGTGCGTTGGTCGACGAAATTCATCGAGACACCGTTGTCGAGCGTCGTGGCGATCCGCAGATGCGACGGGTTCGGGACATCACCGAGCAGCATCTGCCCGCTCATTCCGAGGTGCACGACCAACGCGTCACCGCTGGAAAGGGTAAGCCACAAGTACTTTCCGCGTCGGCCGGTTCCGGTGATGGTGTTGCCACGCAGCCGCGCGGCCAGGTCGATCGAGCCGGCGAGGTGCCTGCGCGCGGCGCGTGGGTGCAGCACCTGCACATCGGTGATGGTGCGGTCAAGGATGTGTGCGGCCAGCCCCCGCCGCACCACCTCGACCTCAGGGAGTTCCGGCATCCCCGGTCTCGTCGTCGCCCGCGGCGTCGATGGCGCTCCATGCTGCGGCGGCCGCCTTGAGTTCTGCCTCTTTCTTGGTGCGCCCGACCCCGCGGCCGAATTGGCGCTCGGCGATCACCACGATCGCGGTGAATTCCTTGTCGTGGTCCGGCCCTTGAGCGCTGACGGTATAGGCCGGCGGGCCCAGGCCTCGGGCGACGGACAGTTCCTGCAGGCTGCTCTTCCAGTCCAGCCCGGCACCGAGTGTCGGTGCGGTGTCCAGCAGTTCGCTGAACAGCCGCAGGATCGCTTCCCGCGCAATCACATTGCCCTGGTTCAGATAAATTGCGCCCAGCAGGGATTCGACACCGTCGGCGAGGATGCTGGACTTGTCGGCTCCGCCGGAGCTCTCCTCCCCCTTGCCGAGCAACAGGTGGGTGCCGAGCCCGAGCTTGCGCCCGACATCGGCCAGCGCCTGGGTGTTGACGATGCTGGCACGCAGTTTGGCCAGGTCGCCCTCGGGACGATCGGGGTGGCGGTGGTAGAGCTCCTCGGTGATCGTCAGACCCAGCACCGCGTCGCCGAGGAACTCCAGGCGCTCGTTGGTGGGCAGCCCGCCGTTCTCATAGGAAAAGCTGCGGTGAGTCAGGGCGATGGTGAGCAGATCCTCGGGCAACCGCACGCCAAGGGCTTCGATCAACGACTCGTGCTCAGCCGTCACTGGCATCTCCGGCTTGGTCTTTCAACGCGGCCAGCTTCGCCCAGCGGGGGTCGATCTTGTCGTGCGCGTGCCCCGGCTCGGCGTCGGCGAGCGCGACACCGCAGTCCGGGCACAGCCCGGCGCAGTCCTCCCGGCACATCGGCGAGAACGGCAGCGCCAGGCCGACGGCGTCCACCAGAGACTGCTCGATGTGGACGCGGTCATCGACGACGTGGCCGACCTCGTCTTCCTCGGTGGTCGCTTCGGTGGTGCTGCCCGGGTAGGCGAACAGTTCGGTGATGTCGACGGACACCTCACCGCTGACCGGTTCCAGACAGCGCACACATTCGCCGGTGGTGGGCCCGGAGACGGTGCCGGTGACCAGCGCGCCCTCGGAAACCGATTCGATGCGCAGGTCCAGATCCAGCGGGGCACCCTGCTCGATACGGATCAGGTCCATCCCGATACGCGACGGCGAGGGCACCGTCTCGTGTACCTCGATCATCGAGCCCGGCCGCAGACCCAGCCGCGAGATGTCGATCGCGAGGGGATTTTTGCCAGCCATGGGGCCAATCCTACTTCGGCGCTGTTGACGTGCCGTCGCACCCGACACCCGATCACCGAGATTTTTAGTCGGTGGCGGCGCTGTGGCCGGTGAGGGTCGGTGTCGCCGCGGAACGCACGCCGGATCGGGCCTTGCCGGTCGGTGGGGAGGTCGATACTCGTGGGCACGAAGAGTACTTGCTGCGTAAGGACGGATCTGACCGTGAAGTTGCACTGGTTTCTGCCCACCTACGGCGACAGCCGGCTGATTGTCGGTGGTGGGCACGGCACGCCGGCCGGCGCCGCCGGGGGTGACCGCGAGGCGTCCATCGACTACCTGGCGTCGATCGTGCGGGGCGCCGAACGGTTCGGCTTCACGGGTGCGCTCATCCCGACCGGCGCCTGGTGTGAGGACGCCTTCGTGACCGCGGCGCTGCTGGCCCGGGAGACGACCTCACTGGCCTTCCTGGTGGCGTTCCGCCCCGGGCTGGTGAGCCCCACGCTGTCGGCGCAGATGGCCGCCACGTTCGCCCGCCACGCTCCGGGACGCATCCTGCTCAACGTCGTCGTCGGCGGGGAGGCACACGAGCAGCGCTCGTTCGGCGACCATCTGGACAAGGACGCCCGGTACGCCCGCGCCGACGAATTCCTCGACGTGGTGCGCCGGCTATGGGCCGGCGAGACCGTCAGCCTGGACGGCGAGTACATCCAGGTCGAGGAGGCCGCGCTGGCGGTGCCGCCCAGTCCGGTCCCGCCGCTGTACTTCGGTGGCAGCTCGAAGGCCGCCGGCCCGGTCGCGGCCCACCATGCCGATGTCTACCTCACCTGGGGTGAGCCGCCGGCCGCCGTGGCCGAGAAGATCGCCTGGATCCGCAAGGAAGCCGAGGCCGCGGGTCGCACGCTGCGCTTCGGCATTCGGCTGCACACCATCTCCCGCGACACGGCCGACGAGGCGTGGGCGCAGGCCGACAAGCTGATCGGCGCGCTCGACGAGGAGACCGTGCAGGCCGCCCAGGCCGGGCTGGCGCGCAGCCAGTCCGAGGGCCAGAAGCGGATGCTGGCGTTGCACCAGGCCAACCGGACCAACGGAACCTGGAGCGACGCACGCAGTTTGGAGATCGCGCCGAACCTGTGGTCGGGCGTCGGGCTGGTGCGCGGTGGGGCGGGGACCGCCCTGGTCGGCAGTCACGCCGAGGTGGCCGACCGGATCGCCGAGTACGCCGAGATCGGCATCGACGAGTTCATCTTCTCCGGGTATCCCCACCTGGAGGAGCTGTACTGGTTCGGCGAGGGCGTGGTGCCGATCCTGCGGGAACGCGGCCTGTTCAATCTTGGATCCGGGGCGGATTATCCGATGGCCCCCAGCGTCTCGATCCCGTTCGTCGGGTCGGCGCGCTAACGACACAGGCACGTCGGCGTAATCTCGCCGAAATCCACGCATGGTTTCCTCACAACAGACGCTGTTTCATGTGAGAGATCACGATGGAGGTTCTGTGACGAGTACGGCCGCGCCCATCTTCCAAGTCACCTCGGGTTTCTGGGAATCACTTCCGCAGATGCCCCTGGAGCAGTACCCGGGAACCGAGGGGTTCATCGACGACGTCTACGCCAACCCCGACGGGGTGCCGATGTGCTCGGGGTACTTCGAGCTGCGCAATACCGATGCGCCGCTGGACTATTACTACGCCTACGACGAGATGAAGGTCGTCCTCGAAGGTGAGTTCCGGCTGGAGAACCCGGACACCGGACAGGTGCAGATCGCACGGGCCAAGGACGCCATCTTCTTCCCGAAGGGCTCGCGGATCTTGTTCTCCACCCCGGACCATGCCCTGGCGTTCTACGTCGGCTACCGGTCGTTCGCGCCCTGATCTCGCTGCCGGACTCTCATGATCGAACGCTTCCGGGTGGCACCCGGCTCGGTCACTGCGCTGTCGGTCACCGGCGGTGACCGCTTCGAGGTGATCGACCGGTACGGGCGCCAGGCCGTGGAACTGACGGTGCTCGCCGCCGATCCGCGTGCGGTCAGCGGATCGGCGCCGGACTCGCCGGCCACAGTCTTGCGCAGCCTGGTGGCCGGCCCCGACGAGAACGGCTACGCGGCCGGTCGGATCCTGGGACTGCTCTCACGCCACGTCGACCAGGACCAGGCCCGGGCCACCCGGCTGTTCGGCGGAGACTCCGAAGCCGGCGCCCGACTCGGTTTCGCCGTCGCCGCGGACGCCGTCGTGCTCATCGCCGCACCCGCGGTCCCGATGAACCTGGCGCTCGCCGAACCGAATCCACCCTCGGAGGTGATCATCGAGGTGCACCGGGCCAGCCCGCTGCGGGTGCACGAGCGCGAGCTGCCCGCGCCGCTGGCAGAACCGTTGTGGGACATGCGCATCGACGCCTCGACCGCGTCGTCCTATGAGATCCGGGCCGGGCAGTTCGTCCAGATCATCGACGTCCAGGGCAGGCAGTGTTCGGACTTTCTGGCCTTCGATGCCCGCGGCCTCGACGGCGGACACGAGTACGGGCTGGATGCCACCACCACCCGCAGCATCGGTGGCGGCGCGTATCCGCAGCCCGGGTTGTTCGGCAAGTTTTTCGACGGCCGGGCACAACCTCTCGTCGAGGTGGTGCGGGACACCGTGGGCAGGCACGACACCTTCGCGCTGGCCTGCACCGCCAAGTACTACGCCGATTTCGGCTACCCCGGCCATGTCAACTGCACCGACAACTTCAACGCGACGCTGGCCCGGTTCGGGGTGGCCGCCCGCGCCGGGTGGCCGGCGCTGAACCTGTTCTACAACACCGCTTTCGACGCGGCGCACCAGCTGACCTCCGATGAGCCGTGGTCGCGCCCGGGCGACTACGTGATGCTGCGGGCCTGTACCGACCTGGTGTGCGCGTCATCGGCCTGCCCGGACGATATCGACCCCGCGAACGGTTGGACGCCCACCGACATCCACATCCGCGTCTACGACTCCACCAGGAGGTTCTCTGTGGCGGTGGGACACCGGTTGACCCCGGACTCCGAGCCCGTGCTGACCAAGCCCACCGCGTTCGCCTCCCGGACCGGCGCACTGACCTCCAATTTCACCGAGTATCAGGGCTATTGGCTGCCCAACAGCTTCGACGGCCACGGACCGCAACAGGAGTACTGGGCGTGCCGGGAACGCGCCGCGGTGATGGACCTGTCGGCGCTGCGCAAGTTCGAGGTCCTCGGCCCCGATGCCGAAGCCCTGCTACAGGCCACGCTGACCCGCGATATCCGACGGCTGTCCCGCGGGCAGGTGGTGTACTCGGCGATGTGCACCGAGTCCGGCGGCGTCATCGATGACTGCACGGTGTTACGCCTGAACGACACCAACTTCCGCTTCATCGGCGGTGACCCCCATGACGGGATGTGGCTACGCACCCAAGCCGAGAAGCTGGGACTGCACCGGGTGTGGATCAAGGACTCCACCGATCAGATGCACAATATCGCCGTGCAGGGGCCGGCCAGCCGTGAGCTGCTCGCCGGACTGATCTGGACTCCGCCGACCCAGCCGGCCCTGCGGGATCTGGGGTGGTTCCGGTTCCTGATCGGGCGGCTCGGCGGACCCGACGGGATCCCGCTGCTGGTGTCCCGCACCGGATACTCCGGCGAACTCGGCTACGAGCTGTGGGTGCACCCCGGCGACGCCGAAACCCTCTGGGACGCGGTGTGGCTGGCCGGTGAACCGCACGGTCTGGCGCCCTTGGGCCTGGAGGCCCTGGAGATCCTGCGTGTCGAGTCGGGTCTGATCGCGGCCGGCCACGAATTCGACGATCAGATCGACCCGTTCGAGGCAGGTATCGGATTCGCCGTCCCACTCAAGTCCAAGACCGACGATTTCGTGGGCCGGGCAGCACTTCTCGAACGCAAGGCCCACCCGCAACGCACACTGGTGGGGCTGCGTCTGGATGGCAACGAAACCGCCGCACACGGGGACTGCGTGCGCATCGGTCGCGCCCAGGTCGGCGTGATCACCAGCGGTGTCCGCTCTCCCACCCTGGGAGCCAGTATCGCGTTGTGCCGCATGGCCGTCCAGCACAGCGATCCCGGCACCCGGGTGGAGGTCGGCAAGCTCGACGGGCACCGCAAGCGCATCCCGGCCACCGTCACCACCTTCCCCTTCTACGACCCCGACAAGACCCGACCCCGCTCATGACGTCCTTGAGGAGAACCCGATGACCAGAATCGCCGTGATCGGCGCCGGCCCCTGCGGACTGGCCCAGCTGCACGCGTTCGAGCAGGCGCGACAGGACGGCGTCGACGTCGGCGAGGTGGTGTGCTTCGAGAAGCAGAGCGACTGGGGTGGGCTGTGGAACTACACCTGGCGCACCGGTCTGGACTCGCACGGAGATCCGGTGCACGGCAGCATGTACCGCTACCTGTGGTCCAACGGACCCAAGGAGTGCCTGGAGTTCGCCGACTACAGCTTCGACGAGCACTTCGGCGGTCCGATCCCGTCATTCCCGCCGCGCGAGGTGCTCTACGACTACATCGTCGGGCGGGCCAAGAAGAGCAATGTGCGCCAGTTCATCCAGTTCGACACCGCCGTCCGTGATATCACCTTCGACGGAGACACCTTCACCGTCACCGTCGAATCCTGGGAGTCCGGTCCCGGCCTGCTGCGCACCGAGACGTTCGACCACGTCATCGTGGCGACAGGGCACTTCTCCACCCCGTATGTACCGGAGTACCCGGGCTTCGAATCCTTCCCGGGCCGCATTCTGCATTCGCACGACTTCCGGGACGCGGTCGAGTTCGCCGGCAAAAACCTGCTGATCCTGGGCAGCAGCTATTCGGCCGAGGACATCGCACTGCAATCCCTCAAGTACGGCGCCGGGTCCATCACCATCGCCTACCGCAACGCCCCGATGGGATTCGGCTGGCCCGACGGCATCACCGAAGTCCCTGCGCTGCAACACCTGGACGGTCGCACCGCGCATTTCGCCGACGGCACCAGCCGCGACGTGGACGCGATCATCCTGTGTACGGGATACCAGCACCACTTCCCGTTCATCGATCCCGACCTGCGGCTGACGACCGCGAACAACCTGTACCCCGCCGGGCTGTACAAGGGCGTGGTGTGGACGGCCAATCCGAAGCTGCTGTACCTGGGCATGCAGGACCAGTACTACACCTTCAACATGTTCGACGCACAGGCCTTCGTGGCCCGCGATGTGGTGCTGGGCCGGCTGCCGCTGCCCCCGGCCGATGCGATGGCCGTCGATGTCGACGCCTGGCTGACCAGGTACGCCGCGGTCGACACCGTCATGGAGCAGATCGACTTCCAGACCGCCTACGTGCGGGATTTGATGGCGCTCACCGATTACCAGTCCTTCGATCTGGACATGGTGCGACAGCATTTCGTCACCTGGGAACACGACAAGGACGAGAGCATCACCGGATACCGCGACAAATCGTTCGCCTCGCCGTGCACCGGCACGGTCGGCCCCGTACCCAGTTCCACCTGGTGGGAGGAGCTCGACGACAGCCTCGCCCGATTCCTGCAGCGCTGAGCACTCAGAATCTCGCTGAGCCCAACGGCTGACGGTTCCACCGCGCTCGGGCACGCTCCCGTAGTGACTCCTCCGCATCCCCACTCCGTGACGACCGGCGCCTCGGGTGAGGCCACCAGGATCGCCGACGCCACACAGGCGCTGGCCATCGCGACCGAGTTGTCGGCGTCCTTCGCCGCCGAGGCCGGTGCTCGCGATGCCGGCCGGGTGCTGCCACACGATCAGGTGCAAGCGCTCAAGGAGTCCGGTCTGCTCTCGCTGTCGGTCCCCGTCGAGCACGGCGGGATCGCGGCACCCGCGGCGGTGATCGCCGAGGTGTTCCGGTTGCTCGCACACGGCGACCCATCGGTCGCCCAGATTCCGCATTCGCACTACACGTTCCTGGAGGCGGTGCGACTGCAGGGCACCGACGCGCAGCGGGCGTTCTTCTACGAGAAGGTCTTGGAGGGCGCGCTTTTCGCCAACGCGCAATCCGAACGCTCGGGCCGCATCGATGTGGACGCCACAACCCTGATACCTGATGGCGAGCACTATGTGCTCGACGGCCGCAAGTTCTATTCCACCGGTGCGCTGTTCGCCGACTGGGTGATCGTGCGGGCCTCGCTGCCGGAGCATCCCGGGGATAGCCCGACATCGTCCACGCCGAAGGCACTGGCCTTCGTGCCCGCCGGCACCCGGGGACTGCGGGTCGTCGACGACTGGGACGGGATGGGACAGCGCACCACCGCCTCGGGCACCGTCACCCTCGATGGCGTGCGGGTGCCTGCCGAGCAGGTGGTGGCGTTCACCCCCATCTTCAGCGCGCCCAGCGTGTACGGGGCGCGGGCGCAGTTGTTCCACACCGCGCTCGACGTCGGGATCGCCACCGCGGCACTGGCCGAAGGGGTCCGTCAGTCCGCCACGGCCCGCCCGCATTTCGAGGCCGGGGTGGAAACCGCCGCCGATGATCCGACGGTCGTGCACCTTGCCGGCGAAGTCACCGTCACCGTGCGTGGCGCGCAGGCGTTGCTGACCGAGGCAGGCCGCGCCGTGGATGCGGCGGCCGCCGACCTCGACTCCGGCAGTGCCGCTGCGGCTTCGGTGTCCGTGGCAGTGGCCAAGGTGGCCGCCACCCGGGCGTCGTTGGAGGCGTCGAGCGCACTGTTCGAACTGGGCGGCACCCGCAGCGCATCCGGTGCGGCGAACCTGTCGAGGTACTGGCGCGACGCCCGCACCCACACGTTGCACGACCCGACCCGCTGGAAGTTGCAGCACATCGGCCGCTACACCCTGTCGGGCACCACACCGCCGCGGCACGGCCAGCTTTGAGGCCTACCGGGTGGTTACCGGGTGGCTACCGGGTGGCTACCGGGTGGCTACCGGGTGGCGTAGTCGTGTGTCCCGGCGGCGGTGCGCAGCTGATGACGGCCACGGCTCACCGAGCGCAGGGTGCCGTTGAGGTAATCCTCGAACTCGGCGAGCTTGCTGTCGACGTAGATATCGCATTCGCCGCGCAGCCGGTCGGCCTCGGCGTGCGCGGTGTCGACCAGTCGGGTGGCCTCACTGGTGGCGGTCTGCACGATCTCGGTCTGCGAAACCAGGCGCTGCTGCTCCTTGATGCCCTCCTGGACGGCCTTCTCGTAGGAGATGTTGCCGTTCTCGATCAGACGATCGGCCTCGGCCTTGGCGCGCCCGGTCGCGGCCTCGTACTCGCGCTTCGCCGTCGAGGCGATGCGGCTCGCCTCTTCGCGGGCCTCGCCGACCATCCGCTCGCTGTGCGCGCGCGCCTCGGCGACCATCCGGTCGGCCTGTGACTTGGCGTCCGCCAGCAGCCGGTCGGCCTCACCGCGGGCGTGGTTGACCATCGAATCGGCCTCGGCCGACGCGGTGGCCACCATGGACTGGGAGTGGTCCTTCGCCTCGTTGAGCATCGAGTCCCGGGCGTCCAGCACATCCTGGGCATCGTCGAGCTCACCGGGAATGGCGTCCTTGATGTCGTCGAGCAGCTCCAGGACATCGCCGCGCGGCACCATGCACCCGGCCGTCATCGGCACGCCACGGGCTTCTTCGACGATTGCGCTGAGTTCGTCAAGCGCCTCAAACACTCGATACACGGCAACACCCTCCAGGCGTAGTTGTTAGTGACCAGTGTGCCTGGTGTTACGCCTGTGACTGAGCTTTCCCGGCCGGTGTGTCGCGTAACGGTGCTGTGACAGGGCGGAGAGGTCAGCCCTTGAGCTTTTCGCGCAGCCGCGCGTTCACCGGCGCGGGCAGCAGGTCGGTGACATCGCCGCCGAGCTGAGCGACCTCCTTGGCCAGTGAGGACGACACGAACGAGTACTGCGGCGTGGTCGCCACGAAGAAGGTGTCGACGCCGGCGACGTGCTTGTTCATCTGTGCCATCTGCAGCTCGTACTCGAAATCGGTGCCGGTGCGCAGCCCCTTGACGATGGCGGTCAGCCCGCGCTGCTTGACGAAGTCGACCACCAGACCGGAGCCGGACTCGACCCGCAGATTCGGCAGATGCGTCGTCGACTCGCGGATCAATTCGATGCGCTCATCGGCGCTGAACATCCCCTTCTTGTTCGGGTTCACCAGCACGGCCACCACGACCTCGTCGAACTGGGCGGCCGCCCGTTCGAAGACATCGAGATGACCGAGGGTGACGGGGTCGAATGATCCGGGACACACAGCGCCACTCATGGACGAAGACGCTACGCGAGCGGATGTCGCTACGCGATGACGCCGAACTCCAGTCGGGTGTCGCCGTAGCGGCGCTCCTCCTCGGCCGCCCAGCCGTCCGGCCAGACGATCGCCGGCCCGCCCGCCGCACGCTCGATCACCGCGAGCGCGCCGGGGCGCACCCAGCCATTCGCCAGGAGTGCGGCCAGCACGCGCTCGACGGCACCGGCGTCCACCTCATACGGCGGGTCGGCGAACACCAGATCGACCGGTCTACCCGTGGATTGGACCACCTTGTCGACCGGGGTCCGGCGCACCACGGCTCCCCTGGCTCCGAGCGCGGCGATATTGGCCTCGATCACCGCGACGGCACGCCGGTCGGACTCGACCAGCAACGCCGAGGACGCACCACGGGACAACGCCTCCAGCCCCAGCGCACCGGAGCCGGCGTACAGATCGAGCACCGCGATCCCGTCGAGATCCATCCGCGCCTGCAGCACGTTGAACAACGACTCCCGCACCCTGTCGGTGGTCGGACGGGTTCCGCTGGCGGGCACCGAGATTCGGCGTCCCTTGAACTGTCCGGCGACGATCCGGGTCAGGTTGACACCACTGCCAGCAGGTCTCCGCCCTCGACCTGGGCGGTGCCGGTGACGGCGATGCGTTCGATGGTGCCGGCCTTGGGTGCGGTGATGGCGGCTTCCATCTTCATGGCCTCGATGGTGGCGATGGTCTGCCCGGCGTCGACCTTCTCGCCGGTCTGCACGCCGATGGTGACCACACCGGCAAACGGTGCGGCGACGTGGTCGGGGTTGGTCTTGTCGGCCTTCTCGGCGGCGGCGACATCGCTGGCGATGCTGCGGTCACGCACCAGCACCGGGCGCAGCTGCCCGTTGAGGATGCACAGCACCGTACGCATCCCGCGCTCGTCGGCATCGGAGATCGCTTCCAGCCCGATCAGCAACTCGACACCACGCTCCAGGAAGACCCGGTGCTCCTCGCCCTGGCGCAGCCCGTAGAAGAACTGGTTGGCGCTCAGCCGTGAGGTGTCACCGTACTGGTCGCGGTGGGCCTCGAATTCCTTTGTCGGACCGGGGAACAACAGCCGGTTCAGCACGGCTTGGCGCTTGATACCGGGCTGGGCGAGCACCGTCTCGTCCTCGGCGGACAGGGCCTGCTCCGGTTTGGCCGCCGCGCGACCGGCCAACGCCTTGGTGCGCAGCGGTTCGGGCCAGCCACCGGCCGGGTCGCCGAGTTCACCGCGCAGGAACCCGATCACGCTGTCGGGGATGTCGTACTTGTCGGGGTCGGCGGCGAACTCCGAGGCGTCCGCGCCGGCACCGACCAGCGCGAGCGCGAGATCACCGACCACCTTGGAGGACGGGGTCACCTTCACCAGCCGGCCCAGCACCCGATCGGCCCCGGCGTAGGCGTTCTCGACATCCTCGAACCGATCGCCCAACCCGAGGGCGATGGCCTGGGTGCGCAGGTTGGAGAGCTGCCCGCCCGGGATCTCGTGGGTGTACACCCGCCCGGTCGGGGCGGGCAACCCGGCCTCGAACGGGGCGTAGACCTTGCGCAGCGCCTCCCAATAGGGCTCCAGGTCGCACACCGCGGACAGGTCCAGGCCGGTGTCGAATTCGGTATGCGCGGTCGCCGCCACGATCGCCGAGAGCGCGGGCTGGCTCGTGGTGCCCGCCAGCGGCGAGGACGCCCCGTCCACCGCGGACGCGCCGGCGGTCCAGGCCGCCAGATAGGTGGCCAGCTGCCCGCCCGGGGTGTCGTGGGTGTGTACGTGGATCGGCAGGTCGAAACGCTCCCGCAGTGCGGTGACGAGTGTGGTGGCGGCCTGCGGGCGCAGCAGCCCGGCCATGTCCTTGATGGCCAGCACATGCGCCCCGGCCGCCACGATCTGATCGGCCAGATGCAGGTAGTAGTCCAGGGTGTAGAGATCCTCGGCCGGGTTGCTCAGATCGCCGGTGTAGGACATCGCCACTTCGGCGATGGCGGTGCCGGTTTCGCGCACCGCGTCGATGGCCGGGCGCATCGAGTCGACGTTGTTCAACGCGTCGAAGATCCGGAAGATGTCGACACCAGTTGCCGTTGCCTCGTCGACGAAGGCCTGCGTCACCAACTCCGGGTACGGGGTGTAACCCACGGTGTTGCGCCCGCGCAGCAGCATCTGCAAACAGATGTTGGGCATCGCCTCACGCAATGCCGCCAGCCGCTCCCACGGGTCTTCCTTCAGAAACCGCAGCGCCACATCATAAGTCGCGCCACCCCAGCACTCCACCGACAACAGCTGCGGCGTCATCCGCGCGATGTAGGGGGCCACCAGCAGCAGGCCTGTGGACCGCACCCGGGTGGCCAGCAACGACTGGTGAGCATCACGGAAGGTGGTGTCGGTGACCCCCAGCGCCGGTGAATCACGAAGCCAAGCCGCGAAACCCTCGGGTCCGAGTTCCTCGAGCTTCTGCTTGGAGCCATCCGGCGCCTTGGTGCTCAGATCCAGATCGGGCAGCTTGTCCTGCGGGTAGACCGTCGCGCTCCGCTCACCGTGCGGCTTGTTGACGGTGACATCGGCCAGGTAGTTCAGGATCTTCGTGCCGCGGTCGGCGGGGGTGTGCGCGGTCAGCAGCGCCGGACGCTCGTCGATGAACGATGTCGTGACCCGGCCCGCCCGGAAGTCCCGGTCGTCGATGACGGCGAGCAGGAACGGGATGTTGGTGCTGACACCGCGGACCCGGAATTCGGCCAGCGCGCGCCGCGCCCGGGCGGCAGCCATGGTGAAATCCCTACCGCGGCAGGTCAATTTCACCAGCATGGAATCGAAGTGCGCACTGATCTCCGCACCGGTGTGGGTGCCGCCGTCCAACCGGATACCCGCGCCGCCGGGCGAACGGTAGCCGGTGATCCGACCGGTATCGGGGCGGAAACCATTGGCGGGATCCTCGGTGGTGATGCGGCACTGCATGGCCGCGCCCCGGATCTGGATCGACTCCTGGCTCAAACCCAGGTCCGAGAGGCTCTCCCCCGCCGCGATCCGCAGTTGCGAGGACACCAGATCCACATCGGTGATCTCCTCGGTGACCGTGTGCTCCACCTGAATCCGCGGATTGCACTCGATGAACACATGGTGACCACGCTCGTCGAGCAGGAACTCGATGGTGCCCGCACAGAAGTAATTGATGTGGCGCGCCAACGCGACCGCGTCCGCACAGATCTTCTCCCGCACCGCCGGGTCCAGATTCGGCGCCGGCGCGAGCTCGATGACCTTCTGGTGGCGGCGCTGCAGGCTGCAATCGCGCTCGAACAGATGAATCACATTCCCGGCACCGTCGGCCAGGATCTGCACCTCGATATGGCGCGGGTTGATGACCGCCTGCTCCAGGTACACCATCGGGTCACCGAACGCCGACTCCGCCTCACGGCTGGCCGCCTCGATCGCCTCCGCCAGTCCGCCGGCTTCCGCGACACGGCGCATGCCGCGCCCACCACCACCGGAGACCGCCTTGACGAACAACGGGAACGTCATCGACTCGGCCACCGACACCAGCTCGTCCACCGAGGCCGAGGGCTCCGAGGACGCCAGCACCGGCAATCCGGCCTCCCGCGCCGCCGCGATCGCGCGGGCCTTGTTACCGGTCAGCTCCAACACATCCGACCCTGGGCCCACGAATGTGATGCCCTCGGCCGCACACGCCGAAGCCAACTCCGGGTTCTCCGACAGGAAGCCATAGCCGGGGTACACCGCGTCCGCGCCGGCATGCTTGGCCACCCGGATGATCTCGGGCACCGACAGATACGCCCGGACCGGATGGCCCTCATCACCGATCTGATAGGACTCATCGGCCTTGAGCCGGTGCAACGAATTGCGGTCCTCGAACGGATACACCGCGACCGTCGAGATGTTCATCTCGGTCGCCGCACGGAAGGCGCGGATGGCGATCTCGCCGCGATTGGCCACCAGGAGTTTGGAAATCACGGCGCTACCCTAACTTCGCTGTTGTTACCTGGATGTAACACCGGCGTCGCCGCCAGGCTCACACCAGGGTCGACCAATAGTTCCAGAAACGAACCAAGATCATCAGCAGCACCGCGGTGAACCACAGCGCCACCAGCGACCAGCGCCACTGGTAGATCGCGCCCGCCACCCCGGTGCCGGTATCGGCACGCAGAGCGATCGACGCGACGATCACCAGCAGCGGGACGGTCACCGCCCAGACCACCATGCAATAGGGACACAACGCCCCGATGCGGTAGAGGCTCTGGAAGATCAGCCAGTGCACGAACACCACGCCCAGCGCCGTGCCGACGGCCAGCGCCGCCCAGTACCAGCGCGGCAGAGTGACCCGCGCAACGGTCAGCACACCGGTGACCAGCACGACGGTGAAGGCAATGATGCCGAGCAGGGAGTTGGGGAACCCGAACACCGAGGCCTGCGGTGTCGTCATCACCGACCCGCAGGACAGCACCGGGTTCAGGCTGCACGACGGGATGTAGCTCGGATCGATCAGGATCTCGATCTTCTCTACGGTCAGCGTCGCGGCCGCGGCGAGTCCCAGAACGCCGGCGACGAGCACACCGATCGCACTGGACCGGCGCACCCCGCTCTGCTCGGCCGGAACCTCGGCCGATTCGAGGTCAGGGGCAACGGTCACGCTTCGGGCATCCCGGGAACGTCGCCGACGATCTCCTTGACCTTCGCGACCAGGGCCTCGGGGGTGCTGTATTCGTAGTCCTCGCCGTTGATGCGCACGGTCGGGGTGGCGTTGATCTCGGTGGCGGCGGCCATGCCGGCAGCCATATCGACGTAACGGCCCTTGTCGATGCACTCGGGCACCTTGCCCGCGGCGCCGGCCTGGCGCGCGGTCTCGATGAGCTGCGCATCGGTCGGGTAGGCGCCACCGGTCTCGCTGGGCTGCTGGGCGTAGAGCGCGCCGTGGAACCGGCGGAACGCGTCGGTCGATTCATCGGCGACGCAGTAGGCGGCGCCGCTGGCACGTGACGAGTAGTTCTGGTTGCTCGGGCTGTTCAGGATGCCCACCATGTAGTAGTCGACCGCGATCGCACCGCCGTCGACGAGCTCGTTGATGGTGGGGCCGAAGGCCTTCTCGAAGGCGCCGCAGTGCGGGCAGAGCGGATCCTCGTAGATCGACAGCACGAGCTTGGGCTCGATCCCGTCGTCCTTCTTGACCACATTGCTCGACTCGACGCGGACCGCGCGGGCCTCGCCGGATTCGGGCTTCGTCTCGCCCGACAGGACGATGTAGAGCACCAGTGCCACCGCGAAGAGCACCACGATCGAGGTGAGCCCGATCTGGACGAAAAGGTTGCGCTTGCGGTCGGCGGCCTTCAAGTCGTAGCTGGCCTGCTTCTTCGGTTTGTTCGCCACGGGTGCAGCCTACCGGCTCAGATGAGCCCGCAGCGCCGAGGTCAGGTCGGTGAGCGCCACCTCGCTGCCGCCGCCGAGGGGGAAAAAGTTGGCGAAGCCGTGCGTCAGCGATCCGTACTCACGCAGGTCCACCGGGACGCCCGCGGCCGCGAGCGCGCCGGCGTAGGCGGCCCCCTCATCGCGCAGCGGGTCGAACCCCGCGGTCAGTACCAACGCCGGCGACAGTCCGCCGAGATCGGTCGCGCGCAGCGGGGCCACCCGGATATCGGTCGGCGAGATATCGGCGCCGCCGATGTAGTGGTGGTTGAACCAGTCGATATCGGCCTTGGTCAGGAAGTAGCCATCGGCGAACAGCGTCCGCGAGACGGTCTCGCCTCCGGGGTCGACCATCGGGTAGATGAGCAGCTGCAGGACCGGCAGCGCCACCCCGGAGTCCCGGGCGGCCTGGGTGACCACCGCGGCGAGGTTCCCGCCGGCGCTGTCCCCGCCGACGGCCACCCGCTGCGGATCGGCGCCCAGCTCATCGGCGTGTTGCACCGCCCAGCGATAGGCGGCGATGCAGTCCTCGCCGGCGGCCGGCGCCTTGTGCTCGGGAGCCAGCCGGTAGTCCACGGACAGCACGTGCATGCCGGAGTCGTGGCAGAGGCGACGACACAAACCGTCGTGGGTGCCGAGGCTGCCGACCACGAACCCGCCACCGTGCAGGAAAACCAGCAGCGGCGCACCGGGCTCGGCGGCGTAGTGCCGGACGGTCAGCGCACCGGCCGGTCCCGGGATGGTGAAATCCCGCACCGGCACGACGACCGGCGTGCTCAGCGCGGCGGCGACGCTGTCGAGTTGCTTCCTGGCGACCACGACATCGTCACTGGCGACGAGGCCGCCCACCCCCGAGACCCGCTGGGCGTTGAGCATCAGCTGCAGGGTGGTGTCCAGCGTGTTGCCCTCGATCGTGACCGAACGCCGCCCCAACAGCACCCGTTTGACGGGATCCGGGATGCGCGCCATGACCGGCAGCGACAACCTGCTGGCGACATTGGCGAACTTCAAGCGAAACGGGCTCGGATTCTGCCGTGCTGGCAGACTCTGCGTCATGACTGGCCTTTCGAATCCCACACTGTTGCTGAACGACGGTAATTCCATCCCCACGGTCGGGTTGGGAGTTTGGCAGACCCCGGCCGAGGAGACCCGCCAGGCGGTCGAGGCCGCCCTGGCGACGGGCTACCGGCATATCGACACCGCGGCGGCCTACCAGAACGAAACCGAGGTGGGCCAGGGACTCACGGCCGCCGCAGCCAACGGTGTGGCGCGCGAAGATGTGTTCCTCGTCACCAAACTGTGGAACTCCGAGCACGGATATGACAAGGCGCTCAAGGCGTTCGACGGCAGCGCCAAGCGCCTCGGCGTCGACTATGTGGATCTGTATCTGATCCACTGGCCGATGCCCGAGGTCAACCAGTTCGTCGACACGTTCAAGGCGTTGGCCGCACTGCGCGACGAGGGCCGGGTCCGGTCCATCGGCGTCAGCAATTTCGCGCCAGAACATCTGCGAACCCTGGTGGAGGGCACCGGCATCGTGCCTGCGGTGAACCAGGTCGAGTTGCACCCGAAATTCCCCCAGCAGGAGTTGCGGGAAGTGCACGCCGAGCTGGGTATCGCCACCGAGGCGTGGAGCCCACTCGGGCAGGGCGCGTTGCTGAGCGACCCCACCGTGGTCGCGGTGGCCGAAGCGCACGGCAAAACCCCAGCCCAGGTCTTGATCAGATGGCATCTGCAGCTGGGTAATATCGTCATCCCGAAGTCGGTGAACCCCGACCGGATAGCGAGTAACTTCGACGTGTTCGATTTCGAGCTGACCGCGCAGGACATCGAGTCCATCGCGACACTCGAAGGACGGCACCCGACTGGGCCCCGATCCGCGGACCTTCAACTGGACAGGCTAGGTAGACATGACATCGGCAGCTGCGGCGCCAAACATCGGTTTGAGCGATGAGAACACCATCCCGGCTCTCGGCATCGGGGTGGGCGAGCTCTCCGACACCGAGGCCGAGCGCGCGGTCGCGGCCGCGTTGGAAATCGGTGTCCGCCTTATCGATACCGCAGCCTCCTACGGCAACGAGGCGGGCGTGGGCCGGGCCATCGCGGCATCGGGCATCCCGCGTGCCGAGATCTTCCTCACCACCAAGCTGGCCACCGAGGATCAGGGTTTCCAGGCGTCGCAGGACGCCGCGCGGGCCAGCCTGGAGCGTCTCGGCCAGGAGTACGTCGACCTCTACCTGATCCACTGGCCCGCCGCCGCCTACGGCAAGCATGTGGACAGCTGGGGTGGCCTGATGCGTATCCAGGGCGACGGACTCGCCAAGTCCATCGGTGTCGCGAACTTCACGTCCGAGGACCTGGCGACGATCATCGACCTGTCCTACGTGGTGCCGGTCGTCAACCAGATCGAGCTGCATCCCCAGCTGGTGCAGACCGAGCTGCGCGCCGACCACGCCGAGCGCGGCATCGTCACCGAGGCCTACAGCCCGCTGGGTGTGGGCAAGCTGCTGGACAACCCGACGGTCATCTCGGTCGCCGCCGAGTACGGCAGGACGCCGGCGCAGGTGCTGATCCGCTGGAACCTCCAGCAGGGCAATGTGGTCATCCCACGGTCGGCCTCACCGGAACGCATCGCGCAGAACTTCGACGTGTTCGACTTCGAGCTGGCGCAGGAGCATCTGGCGGCGCTGACCGGGCTCGATGACGGGACCCGGTTCCGCCCGGATCCGGCCACCTACACCGGCACGTAACCCGCTATTTCCTGCGCGGGGTTACGAGACCTGCGCGGGCACCTTCTCGGTCTGCGCCGCCGAGACCGTCAGCGCGGCAAACGCACTCAGGCCGGCGATGACAAAACACAGTGCGGTGTACCAGAGGCTGCCGACCGGGTCACCGTTGTCGGTGACGCCGTCGACCGCCCCGAAGTAGGCGGGCAACGCGGTCACCCACAGCACGGCCATGACGGCCAGATAGCCGACGCCGAAGCGCACCATGAGCGGGTTCGCGTAGCGCGCCTCGGTGGCGCCGGCCGGCGTATTGCGCAGCCGCTGCCACTGTTTGACCAGCACGGGTATCGCGACGACGGCGATCACCACGAGTTCCAGGGCATAGACCACACCCATCACGGTGAAGTTGGTGAACGACCCGATGATCGTCGCGGGCGCGGGCAGCAGCACCGTGCCGATCGAGGCCAGCACGCCGATGACAACGGTCCGCCACACGATCTGCCACCCGGTGAAGCGCCGGCCCCGGTCGGCGTGGCGGCCGATGAAGAACTGCACGCAGAAGGCCAGCGACATCGGCCAGAGAGCGGCGAACACCACGACGCTGGGCAGCGGCACCGAGTCCAGGAACGGCTGGTTCATCGGGTGATCCAGCGTCCACTCCCACCAGCGCAGTTGCGGGCCCAGGTGATCGAAGATCTCGTAGAACGCGTGGTGCACGAAGCCGACGCACACCGCCCCGACCAGGGTGCCGTAACGGTGAAACACCCCGAGAGTTCTCACGATCTCGAAGGCGATCGTCGCCATCATGGGATAGATCGCCACGATGTAGAGCGGAAGGCGCCCCCACAGGAAGTCGACGGTGAACACGTTGTGCGCGAACATCGTGTCGACGTACTCGGCGATCCCGAACTGCGCCGGAAAGTACAGCGGCGGTTCGATGATCAGCAGATAGGCGATGGCGCCGAACCACAGCGCGATATTGGTGGCGTCACCGTGGCGGCGGAGCCGGATGACCGCGTACACCAAGGCCAGAATGGCGCCTGCGATGACCGTGAGTTCCAGCACCGGCAGCGTCCAGTTCTCCAGACCGAACGGGCTGCGCAGTTCCACCAGCCCGCCGGCCTCCGCGCAGGAGAAGCCCAGGCGTTCGGCGAGTTGCTCGAACGTCGGTGCACACAGGTCAGACACCGGCTGCCTCCTTGTTGGCGCTGTACCACTTGGTGACGTCGTATCCGGCGTCGAACCGATCGAACCATTGCGCGGCCAACGCGGGCAGCTTTTCGTGTTCCGGGTTGTGGCCGGGGATCTGGCTGCGCACGATGCCGGCCAGCGCGGCGGCCATCTCCCGCTTGGGCAGGTGGGCGAACGCGTTGGCGAGCGGCCCGTAGTTGGGGCGGCGCCCGATGCGGGTGAGGAACTGGTTCTTGCGCCGCTCCAAGGAGAAGGTGGAGACCGCGTCGACCTTGCGGACCTCCAGCGGGATGTGGGTGTTGAAGCCGTCGCAAGCCAATCGGATCACGTCCATGACATGTTTGAAGATCGAGGGCGCGACCCGCATCCGGTACCAGGGATCGTCGACGAGTCCGTTGTAGATGATCAACGCGGAACTGCGGTGCTCGACCTCTTCGACGAAGTGCCAGAGGAACAGCGACGCGACGCGGTCGTCGCCGGGGGCGAACAGGGTGTCGTCGTGGTCGAGCATGAGCTTGAAGACCGGCGTGAACGTGGCTTCGAGATCCGCGGTGTAGGCGAGCCGGTACTTCAGCGGCTTGGTCTCCACGAGGTCATCGAAGGCCGCGATCACCTCGTCGAGGGTCTCCTTGAGCGCCGGGTAGGCCTTGATCAGACCGCGGGCGTGCTGGCGGTGGGCCATGGAATGCTGGCCCTCCTGGCGGGTGAAGGCGTCGGCCTCCTCGGCGATGACCGGGTCGGTGAGCAGCGGTTTCGCCTCGGCCATGGTCGTCACGATCATCTTCTCGAACGCGATGGCCAGAAACGACACCGCGTTGGCCATCGCGGAGAACGCCGGGTTGGTCTCATTCCAGAGGAACGGCACGTCGTGGTCGGCAAAGCCGAACCGCATCTTGCGCACTTGGAGGTTGGTCATGCCCGGAAACTATCACACGATCATACGCTTCTACGTCTAACTGTATGATCGTCGCTGCGTGCTACGGTCGCGTACCGCCGAGAGGAAGATGGCCATGGCACGCAGGCGCGGGTGGGGCGGTAACCCACCCCAGACCGATGAAGAGGCCACCCAGCGCATCATCACGGCCGCCGTCGACCTGATCAGCGCCACCGGATCGGCCGTATCGCTGGCCGAGGTCGCCAGCTCACTGGGCATCATCCGCCAGACCGTCTACCGCTACTTCCCCACCTCCGACGCCCTGATGCGCGCGGTGGCCATGGGTTCGGTCGATGCTTTCCTGGACCGTCTGGCCGACAGCGTGCGCGGTCTTCATGACCCCGCCGACGCGCTCACCCAGGGCACCCTGTTCACCCTCGACGAGGTCAGCCGGACCCCACACCTGGGCATCCTGCTCTCGGAGTCCTACCCGCACAACCACAGTGAAGACCTCACCTCCGAAGAGGCGCGCGCCATCGGGATGCGGATGATCGACCGCTTCGATGTGGACTGGGCCGCACACGGCTATGACGACGCCAGCCTGCAGGAGCTGGTGGAATTCACGCTGCGGATCATGCTGTCCTTCTTCGTCGCCCCCAACGACACCCACCGGTCGCCGGCGGAGCTGCGAAAATTCCTGCGGCGCTGGCTCGGTGGCGCGGTGGCCGCTCAGCGGCTGGAACAGCCCTCCGGCGGCTGAGCCGCTTGCCCTATGGTTAGCGCGTGGAAGGGACGCCGTTCGGCCGATACCGCCTGGTGAAGGTGCTGGGCCGGGGCGGCATGGGCGAGGTCTGGCGGGCCTACGACACCGCGATGAACCGCGTGGTGGCGTTGAAGGTGCTGCCCCCGAACCTGGCCGACGACGACACCTACCAACGCCGTTTCCGCCGCGAAGCACAGATGGCCGCCGGACTCGACGAACCGCACATCGTCCCGATCCACGACTTCGGCGAGATCGACGGACGCCTCTATGTCACGATGCGGCTGATCGACGGCAAGACCGTGCACGAGCTGCTCGAAGAACGGGCCACTGCCACCCCAGCGGGCCGTCGGCATCACCGAGCAGATCGCCGCCGCCCTGCACGCGGCGCACCGCGTCGGGCTGGTGCACCGCGACGTGAAACCGTCGAACATTCTGGTGACCGACGAGGACTTCGCCTATCTCATCGATTTCGGGATCGCCCGCGCCGCCGGGGCCACCAAACTGACCAGCACCGGTTCCACCATCGGCACGCTGGCCTACATGGCGCCCGAGCGGCTGTCCACCGACACCTCCGACGCACGCGCCGACGTCTACGCCCTCACCTGCGTGCTGCACGAGTGCCTGACCGGATCACAGCCGTTCCCGGGGGACAGCGTGGAACGCCAGATCGCCGGGCACCTCACTCTTCCTCCGCCGCGGCCATCGACCCTGCAGCCCGGGATCCCCGCCCAGCTCGATCAGGTCATCGCCACCGGCATGGCCAAGAATCCCGAGCACCGGTACGCCAGCACCCGGGATCTGGCGACCGCCGCCCGTGCCGCCGCGACACCGCCGGCCGCCCACGCCCACCAACCCACCGCGGCCGCCTGGGCGACACCACTTCCTTATCCCCCTTCGGGTTTCACGGCGGCCCCCCAGCAACAGCACTGGCCGTCCGCGCCCGGCCCACACTGGCAGCAGCCGATGCCGCCCGGCCGGCCGTGGTGGCGCGGCCCGGCGGTCCTGATACCGATCGGCCTGCTCGGGGTCGCCGGTGTCGTCGCCGTCGCCATCACCCTCGTCGTGACCGGCCGCTCGGAGAACACCACCGGCCAGCAGGTCGCCACCGGCACCCAACGCTCAGCGGTTGCGGCCGCGACAACATCTGCACCGCAGACGAATTCGACCACGACTTCCAGCCCGGTCGGCATCTCGGCCGAGTTGCAGTCCGCCGAGGGGCTGGCCGCGCTGTTGCAGACACTGCGCGACAAGTTCGGCGACACCATGGGCTACCAGTTGGTGGTCTACCCCGACTACGCGGTGGCCGACCGGGCCGATCCCACGAATTCGCATGTCGAGCAGGGCTACACCTACCGCGGCGACGGTTGGCAGACCTGGGGATCGGCGACCTCGACCAGTTCGTTCGACTTTCTCACCGATCTCGGCACCTTCGACACGACCGGGGTGGCGGCAACGCTGACGGAGGCGCCGCAGACCCTGGGCGCACCCGACGGCACCGGGACCTACCTGCTCGTGGAGGGCGCCGAGGGCGGCGGTCTGGAACTGGCCATCTACTCCACCGCCCCGGGAACCGGCTTCATGCAGGTGAATCCGGACGGCAGCATCAAACAGGTGTTCCCGCCGTGACCGCCACCGGCCAACCCCGCCGCGCGCTGCGCAAGGATGCCGAGCGCAACCGGGAGCGCGTGCTCGGCGCCGCGCGGGATCTGTTCGCCCAGCGGGGCTTGGAGGCCACCCTCAACGACGTGGCGCACCATGCCGATGTCGGGGTGGGCACGGTGTACCGGCGTTTCGCCACCAAGCAGGAACTGCTCGACGCGATCTTCGAAAGCGCCATCGACCAGATCGTGGCGCTCGCGGAATCCGCTCTGGATCGCGAGAACTCGTGGGACGGCTTCGTCTGGTTCGTCGAGCAGCTCTGCGAGCTGACAGCGACCGATCGTGGCCTGCGCGAGATGGTCTACAGCACGGCCTATGGCGGCTACCCGGTCGAGTGCGCCCGGCTGCGCCTGGTTCCCCCGATCTCGAAAATCTTCGAACGCGCCCGCGCCGACGGATATCTGCGCATCGACGCCCACCACACGGATATGCCGATCCTCAGCATGCTGGCCGGCACTGTGAGCGAATGGGCCGGCCATGTGGAACCCGAGCTCTGGCGCCGGTACGTCGCGCTGCTCCTCGACGGTCTGCGTCACCGCGACGGTCAGAGCCGGCTGCCCGTGGACGCGCTCGACGACGATCAGATGAACACCGCGATGCACGGCTGGCAGCCGGCGGGCTGAAACTCAGGGCCTTAGCAGAATCGGGCCAACTCGGTGGTCGTCTCGACACCGTCGTCGTATCCGCCGGTGCCGCCGAGACCGTTCATGATGGCCAACGTGTAGCGCTGACCCGGGCCTGCGAAGCCGACGGAATTGACCACCCAACCGCCCTGTTCCTGCGACCAACCGTTCTTGTTGCCGGGGCTCATCGCCGCACCGGCACCCCACACGCCCCACTGCTGCGAGCTGTCCACCCGCTGCATCTCGGCGACCACTGCTGCCGCGTTGGCCGGCGTGAGACCCGTGAGCACATAGTTCATCAGCGCGTCGAAATCGTCGGCGGTGCCCTTCTGGAAGCCCCAGTACGGATAGACGTCGCCGAACCCTGGTTGGGGCTGAACGTTTTTCATCCCGTAACGCGGGAAGTTCGTGTTGAACACCGTCGTCGTCCCGCCGTAGCGTGACCACAGCGAGTCCGCGGCCGCGTTGTCGGAACGGCGCAGCATCGCGGTCATCTGTTCCCGGTCGGTGGCGGTGAGACGGAGAATGCCGGCCTGTTCGCGACTGAGCAGGTCGGCCACCATCGCCAGCTTGATCGTCGACGCGGTCCAGATCGGTGTCCCCGCCGCGGCACTGCGATAGCGCGCGCCGGTGACACGGTCGCGCAGCACGAACCCGACGGTCCCCGGCCGGGTGGCGACGTACTTTTCGGCGGCCGCAATGCGCTGTTGCAGTACGCATTGCGGGTCCGGGGCGGCGCATTCCGCCGAGGCCACCGGGGCCACGGTCAGGCTCGCGCACAGCATCCAGAGCGCCACCAGGGTCCGCGCGCGTGTCACCGCAGCGCGCTGTCGAGGGCGTTTCGCAGGTCCTCGGCGCGCTGGACGACGATCTGCTCGCCGTCGACGAAGAACGTGGGGGTGCCCATCACGCCCAGCATTTCGCCGTCACGCTGGTCGACCCGGATGCGCTCCAGCGTGGCCAGGTCATCGTAGGCGGCATCGAAGGCCGTCATGTCCAGGTTCAGATCAGCGGCGAATCCGCGGAAAACGTCGTCGGCGGGGGTGCGCCGTTCGCCCCATTCAGGCTGTGTGTCGAACATCTTTTTGTACATCGCTTCGAGTTGACCCTGCTGTGCCGCGGCTTCGACGGCACGTGCGGCGCGTTCGCCGTTGAAGTGGCCGGCCAGCGGGAAGTACCGCAGCACGAACTCGACGCGGTCCCCGTAGTCGCTGCGCAGTTGCTCGACGATGGGATAGGCGGCCCGGCAGCCCTCGCATTCGAAGTCGAGGAATTCGACGAACGTCACCGTCGCGCCCTGCGGATCGTTCAGGCGGTGGCTGCTGTCGCGTACCACCTGCACCGCGCCGGTGTCGACGGCCTCGGCGCTGCGGTCACCCCCGCCCCGGGTGGCCAGCAGCACGACACCTACCGCCAGGATCGCCAGCACGGCGAAGGCGGTCACCCAGGCGCGGCCGGCGCGGGTCTTCAGCACGGCTTCCCTTCCCCGATGCACAGCTCGCGCGACCTTGCACGGGCGTTGACGTGCATCTACGTAGTTACTACGTAGAATGCTAGCGCAAGGGCACTTCGACGGACGGCGGGATGACTGGGATGAGGCGGGAGACATCGGCAACGGCGATACTGGCTCTGCTGACCGTCGTGGCGGTCGCGCTGGGGTTGAGTGCCTGCACCACTGCACCCACCGCACCGCAGGCACAAACGGTGATCGACAAGGGCACACCGTACGGGGATCTGCTGGTACCGAAACTTCAGGCGTCGGTCACCGACGGCGATATCGGCGTGTCGGTCGAACAACCGGTGACCGTGAGTGTCGAGGCCGGTGTGCTCGGCGAGGTGACACTGGTCAACGCGCAGGGCCGGGTCGTCGAGGGCGAACTGAGCGCCGACGGAGTCTCCTGGCGCTCCGCCGAACCGCTGGGCTACAACAAGGAATACACGCTCGACGCCGACGCCTACGGCCTGGGCGGGGTGACCCACACCAGCGCGACGTTCGAGACGCACTCCCCGGAGAACCTGACCATGCCCTACCTCCTGCCCGACAACGGCGCCGTGGTCGGTGTGGGCCAGCCCATTTCGGTGACTTTCGACGAGGTCGTCCCGAATCGGGTGGCCGCGCAACGCGCCATCTCCGTCACCACCACCCCGGCGGTCGAGGGTGCGTTCTACTGGCTCAGCGGCCGCGAGGTCCGCTGGCGCCCCGCGCAGTACTGGAAGCCCGGCACCACGGTGGAGGTGCAGGTGAAGACCTACGGTGTGGATCTGGGCGACGGACTGTTCGGCCAGGATGACGTCACCTCCCGATTCACCATCGGCGATGAGGTCATCGCCACCGCCGATGACGCCACCAAGACGCTGACCGTGCGCGTCAACGGCGAGGTGGCCAAGACCATGCCGATCTCGATGGGCAAGGATTCCTCCCCCACCGACAACGGCACCTATATCGTCGCCGAACGCCTTGCGGACATGGTGATGGATTCCTCGACCTACGGTGTGCCGGTGAATTCGCCCGACGGGTACCGCACCGAGGTCAAGTGGGCGACCCGGATGTCCTACAGCGGGATCTTCGTACACGCCGCTCCGTGGTCGGTGGGCAGCCAGGGCCGGGCGAACGTCAGCCACGGCTGCCTCAATGCCAGTACCGAGAACGCCAAGTGGTTCTACGACAACACCAAACGCGGAGATATCGTCGAGGTGGTGAACACCGTCGGGCCGACGCTGCCGGGTACCGACGGTCTCGGTGACTGGAACATCCCGTGGGAGCAGTGGAAGGCGGGCAACGCCGCCGCCTGACCAGCCTGATCCTCAGTGATGACAGATCAGGTTGATGACCAGCGGCGCACCGGCCGTCGCGGCGATGGTCGCCCACGCCAGCAGTCGGTGACGTTGCAGACTCCCCCGGCCGGCCGGAACCAGGAGCCGATTGGCCCGCACCGCGATCGCACTGGCGCCGACCGCCAGGCCCGCCGGCTGCACCGGCCCGGCCAGCTCGAGCATTCCCGCGACCAGCGCCCGACTGCCGTGCCGCCGGGCGGCGGTGTCATCGGCGCACATCTCCAGCAGCTCGCCCACCGCCGCGGCACCCCGCCGAAAGAGCGGCAGGCGCGGCAAATGCGCGGCCAGCGCCCGCAGGACCATCAGCACCTGGTGATGACGGCCGGCGATGTGCGCGTCCTCATGAGCGAGCACTGCGTTCAACTGTGAGTCGGTCAGCCGGTGGACCGCAGCGGTGGTCACCACGATGGCGTTCGGACGGCCGACCACGCAGTACGCGGCGGGCCGTTCGGCGTTGAGCAGGAAGACATCCGGACGGTCGGTGGGCAGGCCCACGAGCCTGGCGGCGTGCGCATGGTGATGGCTGCGCGAGCGCAGGCCGAGCACCGAACGACCCACCTTGAGTCCCACGATCCCCGACAGGATGACGCCACCGGCGATCACGATCAACAGGCCCGGCAGGCCTGGGGTGGCGACCTGCTCGGGAATGCCGAGCAGCTCCAGGCAGACCACGAACACCGGTGAATCCGGAAGCCCGCGAATACCGTTGACCACGACAAGGGATATCGCGACCGCCCAGGACACCAGCGCGCCGACGATCGCCGTCAGCCACGCCGTCACGCCCAGTTGCGGGTTCAGCCCGCCGCGGGTGAGCCGGGACAGCACCGGCGGCGCCAGCCAGGTCACCAGCGCCCCGTAGGCCAGCAGGCAGATGGCCGTGGTCATCGACGGCGCTTCTGGGTGCCGGACGACCGCAGTGCCGCCTTCAGTTGCGCGGATTCGTCGGCCGACATCTGTTCGACGAAGAAAGCGAGTACCGCCTCGGGCTTGCCACCGGCCTCGAACGCCGCGCGCATCATGTTGGCCGAGCGCTCTTCACGGGTCATGGTGGGCCAGTAGCGGAAGGCCTTGCCCTCGCGCTCGCGACGCACCCAGCCCTTGCGATGCAGATTGTCCAGGGTGGACAGCACCGTGGTGTAGGCGATCCGGCGGGCGTCGGTCAGCTCCTCGAACACCTCACGCACGGTGACACCGTCCTCGCCGTCCCACACCCGGTCCATGACGGTGGCTTCGAGATCACCGAACCCGCGCTGCTGCATGCTCACCTTTCGTTCCCGAACGGCCAATCTACGCCTTTACTACGTAGATCGCGCTCAGTCCGTCGGGCAAGTCCCCGCGGCCTCGCGCAGCACCCGCGCCGACGGCGCGTCGACCGGCAGCCCGTACCCGCGCAGGACCGCGGCGAACTGCACCGCGTATTGGCACCAGAATGCCCGGTTGGGCGGCATCCACACGGCGGGCTCGCTGTCCCCCTTGTGCTGATTCGTCGGCCCGTCGACGGCCAGCAGATTGGCCGGGTCGTTGGCGAACCGCATCCGCAGTTCGTCGGTCCAGGTGCGGGCGCCCAGATCCCAGGCCAGCGACAGCGGGACGATGTGGTCGATCTGCACCGACGCCCCGATCTGGTTGCCGCGCACGAACGCGATGGTCGCGTTCGTGTACGGATCGATCAGGGTGCCGGTGGCGACGGCGGTCGGACATCGCTTGATCGACACGTACGACTTCTCGACGAGATCGCGATCCAGGATGTCGTTGCGGGTGTCACAGCCGTTGCGCCCACCCGGCGCGTCGTTGTCATCGTCCCAGGACTCCCCGAACGCGTCGCGCCGGTAGTCGTACCCGGGGACCCGGACCGGGATCTCGGTCACCCCGGCCAGCACGTCGACACCGGGCGCGACGGTGGGAGTGTCGGCCTCGGCCACGTACCGCGCCGAGCCTGCGCCGGGCTCGGTGCTGACCTGCACCGCGACCAACACCGCGAGCGCGACGCCGGCACCGAGCAGGCCGATCCGCTTCACGACTTGTCCAGGTACTGAACCCGATCGGAGGCGGAGAACGGTGCGGCCAACACGTCCAGCCCGGGTTGATACGGGTTGTCCTGGTAGGCGGTCTCGCAGAAGCTGCGGGCGTCCTGGATGATGCCGAGATGATCGGCCAGTGACAGGAAACGCAACGTGGTGAGACGCCCGGACTGGTTGTAGCCCAGCACATCTCCCTCCTGACGTTCCTGGAGGTCGAGGTCGGCCAGCGCGAAACCGTCGAGTGTGCCTGCCACCGCGCGCAACCGTTCACCGGCCTTGGAACTCTCCGGCATCCGGGTCACCAGCAGGCACAGGCTCGGATGCTGTCCGCGGCCGATGCGCCCGCGCAGTTGGTGCAGCTGACTGATGCCGAACCGGTCGGCGTCCATCACCACCATCATGGTGGCGTTGGGCACGTCGACGCCGACCTCGATGACGGTGGTGCAGATCAGCACGTCGATCTCGCCGGCCCGGAACGCCGACATCACCGCGTCCTTTTCGTCGGGCGCCAGCCGGCCGTGCATCAGACCGAGCCGCAATCCTGCCAGCGGACCGGTGCTCAGCCGGTCCAGCACCTGCAGCACGGTGACCGGCGGCGGACCGTGTTCGTAGGCGTTCTTCTTGTCGGGCTCCTCGTCGATGCGCGAGGCCACCACGTAGGCCTGCCGGCCGGCGGCCACCTCCTCGATGATGCGCGCCCAGGCCCGGTCCAGCCAGGACGGCTTGTCCTTGGTGAACACCACATTGCTGGTGATGGGCTGGCGTCCGCGCGGCAACTCGCGCAGCGTGGAGGTCTCCAGATCACCGAACACCGTCAGCGCGATGGTGCGCGGGATCGGTGTCGCCGTCATCACCAACAGGTGCGGGGTGATCCCACCGGTGGCCTTGGCCCGCAACCGGTCCCGCTGCTCGACGCCGAATCGGTGCTGTTCGTCGACCACCACCATGCCGAGCTGGCTGAACTCCACCGCGTCCTGAATGATGGCATGTGTCCCCACCACGATCCCCGCTGTACCGGAATAGATCTCATCGCGCGCCTGACGCTTCTGCTGTGGCGACATCGACCCGGTGAGCAGGGTGACGGCGGTCGCGCCGTCGGCGGCGCCGAGTTCACCGGCCATGGCGAGCGGCCCCAGCACCTGGCGGATGGAACGGTAATGCTGCGCGGCGAGCACCTCGGTGGGCGCCAGCAGCGCACACTGCAAACCTGCATCGACCATCTGCAGCATCGCCAGCACCGACACGATGGTCTTGCCGGAGCCGACCTCGCCCTGCAGCATCCGGTTCATCGGGCGGGTCTTGGCGAGCTCACCGGAGATGACCTCGAGGACCTCGCGCTGCCCGCCGGTCAACTCGAAGGGCAGCTGCTTCATCAGGGCGGCCGCTAGACCGTCCCCGCGCAGCGGCGCAGCCGGGCCGGTTTCACCGAGCGCCCCGTAGCGCCGCGACACCAACGCCCACTGCAGGCCGATCGCCTCATCGTAGGTCAGCCGTTCCTGCGCGGCCTCCCGCTCGACAGCGTTCTCCGAGACGTGGACGCGACGCAGCGCGGCATCCTCGGAAATCAGATCCCATTGCCGCAGAAAGGGTTCCGGGAGCAGCTCGGGGATCGGGTCGAGGACGGCCAGCACCTGGCAGATGCAGGCGTAGATGTCCCAGCTCTGCAGCTTCTTGGTCGCCGGGTAGATCGGGAAGAACTCCCGCTCGAACGCGGCCAGCACGTCTGAGCCGGACTCCCCCGACGCATCGGCGATCTTCGCGAACGACCGGGTGCCGATGGTGCGTTGTCCCGGGGCGCCGATGATCAGGAACGCCGGGTGCGACAACTGCATGGTTTTGCGGAAGTAGCCGATCTCACCGGAGAGCATCACCCGGGTGCCCTCGACCAGACTGCCGATGAGGTAGTCGGCATTGAAGAAGGTGGCGGTGATCGGAGGATTCCGTTCACCGAGGGTGACGCGCAGCATCTTGCGTGGCCGCTTGCCCCGTTGCGGTTTCATCTGCCGGACGTCGGTGGCGGTGATGACGTCGACGAAGGTGACGTGCGTGCCCTCCTTGAGTTCGATCTCCTCGCCCTCTTCACGCACGGTCATGCCGTCGCTGTACTTGCGCGGGTAGTGGCGCAGCAGGTCGTTGACGGTGCGGATGCCGAAGGCTTCTTCGAGCTTGTCGGCAGCCTTGGCGCCGATGATGGGCGAGAGCAGATCGTTGAGGGCAACCACGGGTCACTCCACCCCGATCAACAGCGCGTCACCGTCGTGATCGGTGCGATAGCTGACCAATTCGGCTCCCAGATGCTGCTGGCGCACGTGATCGCGCAACCGCTCCCCCACTCCCTCGTCGACGCCGCTGCCGATCAGCACGGTGATCAACTCGCCGCCGGCGGCCAACAACAGATCGATCAGTCCGGCCCCGGCCGAGGCGACATCGCGCCCGACGATCAACACCTCGTCACCCGAGATGCCCAGTCCGTCACCGGGTTTGCAGTGCCCCGCCCACGTCAGCGCATCGTCGGTGGCCACCCGCACCGAGCCGTGCCGGGCGGCGGCAGCCGCACGCGCCATGGTGTATCCGTCGTCGACGCCCTGGCGGGTCGCGTCGTGCACGGCCAGCGCCGCCAGGCCCTGCACCATGGACGCGGCCGGCACCGGGACCACGTCGATACCCCAGCCGGTCGCCGCCGTGCAGCCCGCCACCAGCTCCTCGGCGGCGATGAAACCGTTGGGCAACAACATGATCTGCGCCGCATCGGCGTCCACCAGGGCGCGCAGCAGCTGCTGCGCGCTGATCGGCACCCCGTCGTGCGGGCGCAGCACACGGGCACCCTCGCCGGCGAACAGTGTCGCCGCGCCGTCGCCGTCGACCACGGCGAGCACCGCGCGGTCGCGGCCGGCAGTGTGGATCGGGCGGGCGCCGGTGAGGACGGTGATCTGAATGTTGCTGGGACAACCGACCGCAAGGCCGGCCTCCACCGCAGCGCCGGCATCGTCGGTGTGCACATGCACCGACTGGGTTCCGCTGCGGCCGGCGGTGATGGCCACCGAATCGCCGAGCGCGGCCAGCGTGGCGCGCAGCCCCTCCACCGACTCCGCTCGGCAGCCGTCCAGCAGATACATGACCTCGAACTGCGGGGCCGCGGCCGAGCCGATGGCCGGTTCGGGGGTGCCGGCGGCCGGTTCGTAGGCGGGGCGCCGCGGTGCGGTGCCGATCAGGGTCGCGGTCAGCGCGTCGAGCAGGACCAGCAGACCCCGCCCGCCGGCGTCGACGACACCCGCCTCGGCGAGCACGTCGAGTTGGTCGGTGGTGCGCTCCAAGGCCGCGACCGCCGCGGTGGCGGCCGCGTCGACGACGGTGGCCACATCGGTACCCGCAGCCGCGCGATCCTCGGCGGTATCGGCCGCTGCGCCGAGTACCGAGACGATGGTGCCGGGGACCGCCTCACCCATCGAGGCGACCACCAGTCCCTCGGCGCAGCGCAGGGCGGCGGCGAAGGACGGCCCGCCGATCTCGGACAGGTGCCCTTCGGCGGTGACATCGGAAATTCCCCGCAGAATCTGGGACAGGATCACCCCGGAGTTGCCGCGGGCGCCACGCAGGGCACCGTCGGCCAGGCAGCCGGTCACCCCGACCAGGTCGAGATCCTCACGCCCCGCAAGGCCGGCCACCGCCGAACGCATGGTGAACAGCATGTTCGTGCCGGTATCGGAATCCGCGACGGGGAAGACGTTGAGCCGGTTGATCTCGTCGGTGTGGGTGATCAGGTGCCCGACGGCGGTGTGGGCCCAACGTCGCATCGCCGATGCGTCGAGCCGCGCAGCCGACATCTACACCTCCTGAGCGTCGCACCAGCCGTGCGGGCCAGAATAGTCATCGTGGCCGACAGTGCGGCCGGCAGCGGCACAGGTTGTGGACAACAGGAGCGAGCGCAGCGCACCCTGAGCGAGCGGAGCGAGCGAACCATCAGCACCGAACGCGGCCTGTGAGCCTGCGAACAGGGTGCGTTTTGGAGATCCGTTCACCGGGCCGGTATCCTGGTCAGGTTGTCGGGTCACCCGCTTGCGGTCGATGGCCCCCAGTACCGATTACAAGGAGTTCTAGACATGGCTGCCGTGTGCGACATCTGCGCTAAGGGCCCCGGCTTCGGCAAGTCGGTGTCGCATTCCCATCGCCGGACCAACCGTCGCTGGAACCCGAACATCCAGACCGTCAACGCGGTGACCCGCCCCGGCGGCAACAAGCAGCGTCTGAACGTCTGCACCTCCTGCCTGAAGGCCGGCAAGGTCGCACGCGGCTAGTTCCGCCTCACGCGGTCTGCAGCTGAACCATATCGACGGTCACCTCACCGGTGACCGTCGTTTTTGGTGACTCGGTGGGCGCCGATCGGCGCAAGACTGGCAGCGCCACCACGGCACACACCGTCCCTGCAATTCATCAGTCTGTTCGGCATGCTGGCGCTCTCGCTCCTCGATCTCATTTCGCACTCCACTGGGTCATAGGGACCTTCGGGCTCTGCAAGCAGTTGATCGGAGACCGTCAAGCAAGGCGATCTCGCCCGTCTCAGCGTCATGTGCAGGCCCGCGCACCGAAGAGGCGGCCGACCGACCTCTGGCTCAACGGAGCGTTGCCTGCCTACTAAGGTCTCTGGCATGGAGCCGATGCACCCCAGTGATCGTCACTACCGGAGCACCTCTATTCGCCTCCCGGAGTTGGCCGTAGTCTCCGATGTTCTGCACAACCTCACGTTTGAGAACTGCGCGATACACGGTCCCGCCGTCATCTTCCTTCAAGGGACGTCACTGACGCAGTGCACATTCGACGGCACGGAAGAGAGTTTGTTCTGGGATCTGGGCGAGCGGCAGAAGATCGTTGGCGCTATCGCCTTGGTCGGCTGCACGATCATCGGCTGCCGGTTTGAAGGTATCGGGCTGGCCGTCACTCCGTCGTCTCGCGAGATCTACCGAAAAGGTCTCAACCTCTAGGCGATCATCTCGGCGGTATCGATACCGGAGTACAACGGCCGAGGTTCCTGTACCTGGTTGTTCGCGAACACCACGTCGCTGGAGTAACTCACAAAGACGGCCCAATGACGCGGGACTTCCACAAACTCTGCCGGCTCGCTGTCCGCCCACATCCGCTCAAACTCGTCTGGCGTGGTATCGACTTCCGCCATCTCGTCGTCGCGGTCCATAGTCAGATAATCCTCCATGCCGACCGCAATTGCCACACTCCGTCATTGCGATCAATCGGCTTCAGAATCACCAAAATCAGTTTTCCCTGGTCATCGCGGGTCTTCATCAGCAAGCGCAACCCATACTTCCCGTGTCTGTGCCATCTGGCCGACTCGTACTGTTCTGGGATGCACCACCGCCTGATGTCCTCCCCAGTGAGGTTGTGCTTCTCGCGAATCTTGTCCTCGATGTCATCCGATACACGGATGTCCGCTATCCAGAACTCCCGAGGCACGATCAACAGGCTAAGGCAGTGCGCAGTCCTGCTGGCAGCGATGCCGCGGCCCGCCGGCCGATATGCAGTTCCAACACGCAATCGGACTCGAACTTGCGGGGTTCTGAACCCCGGTCCCGGCTACGGCAGCCGCCAGTCGATCGGCTCGGCACCCAGCTTCGTCAGCAGTTCGTTGGCGCGGCTGAAGGGCTTGGATCCGAAGAATCCGCGCGATGCCGACAATGGCGACGGGTGCACCGATTCGATACAGGCGCAACCGCCCTCGGTCAGCATCGGCTTCAGCGTCTGCGCGTCGCGTCCCCACAGCACCGCCACCAGCGGCTGCGGTCGCGCGACCAAGGCACGGATCGCGCATTCGGTGACGGCCTCCCAGCCCTTGCGCCGATGTGAGGCCGGCTCGCCGGGCCGCACGGTGAGCACCCTGTTCAGCAGCATCACCCCCTGCTGCGCCCACGGACTCAGGTCGCCGTTGGCCGGCACCGGGTAGCCGAGGTCCGCACCGTACTCGGTGAAGATGTTGACCAGACTGCGCGGCACCGGGCGGACGTCCGGGGCCACCGAGAAACTCAGCCCGACGGCGTGACCGGGTGTCGGGTACGGGTCCTGACCGACGATGAGCACCCGCACCGCGTCGAACGGAAACGTGAACGCCCGCAAGACGTTCTCCCCGGCCGGCAGATATTGGTGTCCGGCGGCCAGCTCGGCGCGCAGGAACTCCCCCAACTCGGCCACCTGCGGGGCCACCGGCTCCAGCGCACGCGCCCAGCCGGGTTCGATCAGATCTGTCAGCGGGCGTGGCGTCACGAGGCCCCAAACTAGCGTGCCGCCGGTTCAGTAGGACTGCCAGCCCGGGTTTCCCTGCCAGGCCTGGCCGTCGACGAGCACCGCGGGCGCGCCGTCGAGCACCTGGCCGATGACCCGCCAGCCGGCGGGCACCGCGCCGGGGAAGGTGGCGACCAGCGCGTGGTCCTCTCCCCCACCGAAAACCCAGTCCCAGGCGTCCTCCCCGGTGGCCGCCGCGGCCTCGGCCAGCGCGTCGTGATCGGGGCCCAGCGCCTGCCGCGACACCTCGATGACGACCCCGGACGCGGTCGCGATGTGCCCGAGGTCGGCCAGCAGCCCGTCGGACACATCGGTCATCGAGGTGGCCCCGGCATCGGCGGCGACACGGCCCTGGCCGTACGGCGGTTTCGGCACCAGATGCTGCGCACGCAACGCGGCGGGTTCACTGATCTCCTTGAGCCACAACGAGTATCCCGCACCGGAGCAACCCAGATCACCCGTCACGGCGACGAGGTCACCGGCGCGTGCGGTGTCCCGTCGCACCGGTTCGCGCCCACCGAGATCGCCGAGCACCGTCACCGACACCACCCACTGCGGGGCGCTCACCAGGTCGCCACCGGCGATCCCCGCGCCGCAGCGCTGCGCCTCGTCCCACAGGCCGTCCGACAGTGCCCGCGCGGCGGCGGCTGGGGTGTCCGGTGGCGCACCGAAGGCCACCACGAACGCGGTCGGCGTCGCACCCATGGCCTCGACATCGGCCGCGTTCTGGGCGATGGCCTTGCGGCCGATGTCATGGGCCGTCGACCAGTCCAGCCGGAAATGCCTGTCCTGCACCAGCATGTCCGTGGACACCACGGTGCGCCCGTCGGCGGCGGTGATCACCGCGGCATCGTCGCCGGGACCCAGTTCCACAGCGCCGGGCTGGTGGCGGTCCGCATTGATCGCGTCGATGACACCGAACTCCCCGACCTGTGCCAACGTCGGCTCGCTGTCGCTCATCTCACCGTCCTGCGTAGGGCTTCCCGGCCTGAACACTGCCGCGACCTGCGGTACGTTTGGTCCCTGCGGCGACGAGTCTATGCAGCGGAAACGGAGGGCACACCCAGTGGTAGAGGCATTCATGCTGATTCAGACCGAGGTGGGCCGCGCCGAGGTCGTCGCGAAACAGCTGGCCGGCCTGCCCGGAGTGCACTCCGCGGAGTATGTGACCGGGCCGTATGACGTGGTGGCCCGCGTCGGCGCCGACACGTTGGACGCACTGCACCGCGATGTGGTGGACAAGGTGCAGCAGGTGGCCGGAATCACCCGCACCCTGACCTGCCCGATCGCCGAGACGCAGCATCCCTAGAGTTACCCGTGTGACACAGCCCGATGAGCAGGACGGCCCACCCCGGTCGCTGATCATCGCGGCCGTCGGAGTCGCCGTGGCCGCCGTGATCGTGGTGCTGACCTTCGCCGCGACCCGCCAAGCCGCCCCGCCGGACACACCGGTGGCCATCGCCGCCGCCCCCGCCCCGCAGGCCGACAGCCCGCAATGCGCTGCGCTGCTGCAGGCGCTGCCCGAACAACTCGGTGATTACCGGCGCGCGCAGGCCGTGGAGCCGGTTCCCGCCGGCGCCGCCGCCTGGCAGGCCGATCCGGAAGCCGATGCCGTCATCCTGCGGTGCGGCCTGGACCGCCCCGCCGATTTCGTGGTGGGCACCCCGCTGCAGGTGGTCGATGAGGTGCAGTGGTTCGAGGTGAACGCCTACGGGATCAGCACCTGGTTCGCCGTCGACCGGGGCACCTACGTGGCGCTCACGCTGCCGTCGGGGTCGGGTCCGACGCCGATCCAGCTGATCTCCAAGGCGATCGCGCGGACCATGCCGGCCCAGCCGCTGGATCCCGGGCCGCCGCGCTGAATTCTCTCGCGCGTTAGCGCAGGCCGGTACCGCGGGCCAGCGCGGTCTCGACCATCGTCGCCAGCAGCGTCGGGTAGTCCACCCCGCTGGCCGCCCACATCCGCGGGTACATGGAGATGGTGGTGAATCCGGGCATCGTGTTGATCTCGTTGATCACCGGGCCATCCTCGGTGAGAAAGAAGTCGACCCGGGCCAGGCCCTGACAGTCGATGGCACGGAACGCCCTGATGGCCAACGTGCGGAGCTCGGCGGCAATATCGTCATCGACCTTGGCCGGCACATCGAGCTCGGCGGCGTCGTCGAGGTATTTGGTGGCGAAGTCGTAGAAGGTGTCCTCCCGGTCGCGCACCCCGGCGACCCGGATCTCACCGATCTCGCTGGCCTCCACGCGCCCGTCCGGGAACTCCAGCACGCCGCATTCCAGTTCGCGGCCGATGATGGCGGCCTCGACGATGACCTTGGGGTCGTGGCGGCGGGCATCGGCGATCGCGGCGTGCAGCTGATCCCAGGCGGTGACCCTGCTGACCCCGATCGACGAGCCGCCGCGGGCCGGTTTGACGAACACCGGAAGACCAAGTCGGGCGCGGCCATCGAGTGCGACGGTGTGCTGCCCGCCGCGCAGCACCACGTGATCGCCGATCGGCAGCCCATCGGCCACCAGAAGTTTCTTGGTGAATTCCTTGTCCATACCGGTGGCGCTGGCCAACACCCCGGCCCCGACGTAGGGCACACCGGCCAGCTTGAGCAGGCCCTGAATGGTGCCGTCCTCGCCGTAGGGACCGTGCAGCACCGGGAACACCACGTCGACGGCGGCCAGCACCTCGCCGGCACCCTCGCCCAGCGACAGCAGTTCGCCCTTGCGCACCGGGTCGGCGGCTAGCGCCAGCGCGGTACCGTCGGCCACATTCGGCAGCTCACCGGCGGTGATGGCCAGGTTCTCGGGCCTGCCGTCGGTCAGCACCCAGGAGCCGTCCGGGGTGATCCCGACGGCGACCACCTCGAAGCGCTGCGGGTCGAGATTACGCAGGATGCTTCCTGCGGAAACACAGGAAATCCCGTGCTCAGAACTGCGTCCGCCATAGATGACGGCAACACGGGTACGGGCACTCACAACCTGCAGAGGCTACCGGCTGAGACGCCCGCAGGGCCTGTCAGGCCAGCGCGCGCTCGATATCGGCGACGATATCGTCGGTGTCCTCGATGCCCAGCGAGATCCTGGCGAAGCCCTCGGGCACCGGGTCTCCCCAGCGCGCGCGGCGGTCGACGCAGGTGTGGATACCGCCGAAGCTGGTGGCCGCCACCAGCAGCGCGCTGCGTTCCACCAGTTGGTGCACGGCGCCGGCATCGGCGAGTTCGACGGACACCAGACCGCCGAAATGCCGCATCTGCTCGACGGCGATCGGGTGGGCGGGATCCTGCGGCAGGCCCGGGTAGCGCACCGAGCGCACCGCCGGATGATCGCGCAGCATCAACGCCACCGCCTGCGCGTTACGGCACTGCCGGTCGATGCGCAGCCCGGCGCTGCCCAGGCTGCGCAGCACCAGCCACGCCTCGAACGTGCCGAGCACCGGCCCGGCCAGCAGCCGGTCGCGTTCCAGCGCGGCCATCAGCTCAGGGTGTGAGCCCGCGACATAACCGGCCAGCAGATCACTGTGCCCGGACAGGGCCTTGGTGGCACTGGCGACGACGAGGTCCGCACCCAGCGACAGCGGCTGCAGGCCCAGCGGGGTCGCGGCGGTGTTGTCGACCACCAGGGTGGCGCCGCGGGAACGACAGGTGGTGGCCAACCGGTGCAGGTCGACGACGTCCAGCGTCGGGTTCACCGGGGTCTCGGCGAGAACGACGTCGGCGTGCTCGGCCGCCGCGCACATCTGCGCGGCGGAGGCCTCCACCACGGTGACACCCAGGGGTGCCAGATACTCGGCGGCGTACCGGCGCACCTGGTAGTAGCCGTCGGCGGGCACGACCAGGGTCTTGCCCGGTTTGGCCAGCACCCGCAGTGCCGCGCTGATCGCCCCCATCCCGGAGCCGAAGGTCAGCGCCGACGAGGCGCCTTCCAACTCGGCGAGCGCCGATTCCAGCTGCCGCCAGGTGGGATTCGATGCCCGCCCGTAGGTGTCCAGCGGTTCGGACTCGTCCGGCGACAAGTGATACGCCGACGCCGGAACCGGCACCGGGCCGACGGGTGAACCTGGCATTCCATGTGCACCAACAGCATTCACGCTGCGGGTGGAATCGCCGTACTCCATATCCATCTCCCGTCGCTTCGCTCGCCCGGGCAAACGCCCTATTCCGGCTTGGTGCTGCGCCCCAGCAGCAACATCACGGCCTGCTCGACGGACAGACCGCGATGGCAGACCTGGTGCACCGCGTCGGTGAGCGGCATCTCGACGTCGTAGCTGGACGCCAACGCCAGCACCGACTGACACGATGTGGCGCCCTCGGCGACGTGCCCCTGCGCGGCGCGCAGCGCGGACTCCATCGAACCGCCCTGCCCGAGTCGCGCCCCGAAGGACCGGTTGCGCGACTGCGGGGAGGTGCAGGTGGCCACCAGGTCGCCGACGCCGGCCAGACCCGCCAGCGTTGCCCCCTTGGCACCCAACGCGATTCCCAGCCGCATGATCTCGGCGAGACCGCGGGTGATGATGGCCGCCGAGGTGTTCTCGCCGAGCCCGACACCGGCGGCCATACCGCACGCCAGCGCGATGACGTTCTTACAGGCGCCACCGATCTCGGCGCCGATCACGTCGGCGTTGGTGTACGGGCGGAAGTACGCAGTGGACAGCGCCCGCTGCAAGGCGACGGCGCGGCCCGAGTCGGTACAGGCCACGACCGTGGCGGCGGGTTGCTCATCGGCCACCTCTTTGGCCAGGTTCGGTCCGGTCACCACCGCGACGCGCGCCTGGTCGGCTCCGGTGACCTGCGAGATCACCTGACTCATCCGCATCAGGGTGTCCAGTTCGATGCCCTTGGCCAGGCTGACCAGGGTGGCATCGTGGCCGATCAGGTCCTTCCAGGACTCCAGATTGGGTCGCAGCGTCTGGGACGGTACCCCCAGCAGCACGGTGCAGGCCCCGTCCAGCGCTTCTGCCGCATCGCCGGTGGCCCGGATACCGGCGGGCAGCGGGGTGTCCCCGAGATAGTCCGGGTTGCGGTGCGTCGCGTTGATCTCATCGGCCAGTTCGGCCCGCCGTGTCCACAGCGTCACGTTGTTACCCGCGTCGGCAAGCACCTTGGCCAGCGCTGTTCCCCACGCACCGGCTCCCATCACAGCGGCTTCGACCACGGCTCAACCCTAGCTGCCCCGTGGAGACTGGCAGGATGGCGGATATGACGGGCAGCAGCGCGCAGCCGGAGGTCGGTGTGCTGATCGCAGTGAAGCGGCTGACCGCGGCCAAGACCCGGCTGGCGCCGGTGCTGTCGGCCTCCGCGCGGGAGAGTTTGGTGCTGGCCATGTTGGTCGACACCGTCGCCGCAGCGTCGGCGGTGCCCGCCGTGACGTCGATCACCGTGGTGACACCGGATCCGGATGCGGCGGCGGCGGCCCGCGAGCTCGGCGCGCAGGCATTGTTTGACCCGACCCCCGACGGCCATCCCGACCCGCTGAACAATGCGCTCAGCGCGGCCGAATCGGCGGCCGGCGTGCCCAACATCGTTGTCCTCCAAGGTGACCTGCCGGCGCTCAGATCTGCCGAGCTGGCCGAGGCACTGGCCGCCGCGCGCCGGCACCCGCGCAGCTTCGTCGGCGACCGGCACGGCACTGGAACCTCGGCGCTGTTCGCCTTCGGAGTCCCACTCGATCCGCTGTTCGGTGCGGAATCCACACGCCGCCATACCGATTCGGGTGCGGTGGAACTGGCCGGCAACTGGCCGGGGCTGCGGTGCGATATCGATACTCCCGACGATCTCACCGCGGCACTGCACCTCGGACTCGGGCCGGCAACGCACCGCGCGGTCGGCGCGCTGCCGTGCACGGGCAGCGACGGTTGACGGCGATGCGCACTGGAATGCTCGGTGGGGATAGGCAATGATCGACACATGACCGACGCCGATACAACCAGTGCTGACACCGAGTGGACGCCGGCGGAGGCCGTGGACAGTGCGCCCGACGCTCCCCCAGCGGAGACCGCCGACGCCGTCGAGGACGCGCTGCCCGAGGATCGCTACCTCAATCGTGAGCTGAGCTGGCTGGACTTCAACGCCCGGGTGCTGGCGCTGGCCGCCGACACCTCACTGCCACTGCTGGAGCGGGCCAAGTTCCTGGCCATCTTCTCGTCCAACCTCGACGAGTTCTACATGGTGCGCGTCGCCGGGCTGAAACGCCGCGACGAGATGGGACTGTCGGTGCGCTCGGCCGACGGGCTCTCGCCCCGGGAACAGTTGCGGCGCATCGGTGAGCGCACCCAGCAGATCTCCAGCCGTCACGCCCAGGTCTTCCGGGAATCGGTGCGGCCGGCGCTGGCCGAGAAGGGCATTCTGATCGTCAACTGGGCGGACCTGGACGAGGACGAACACGCGACGCTGTCCACCTACTTCCACGAGCAGGTGTTCCCGGTGCTGACGCCGTTGGCCGTCGACCCGGCGCACCCGTTCCCGTTTGTCAGCGGCCTGAGCCTGAATCTGGCGATCACGGTGCGCCAGCCCGATGATCGCACGCAGCACTTCGCCCGAATCAAGGTGCCCGACAACGTCGACCGATTCGTCGAGCTGCCCCGCCGCGAAGGCGAGGACGGCACGCCGGGCCCGGTGCGCTTCCTGCCCCTGGAGGAGCTGATCGGCGCCTTCCTGTCGGTGCTGTTCCCCGGCTTGGAGGTCGTCGAGCAGCACGCGTTCCGGATCACCCGCAATGCAGACTTCGAGGTCGCCGAGGACCGCGACGAAGATTTGTTGCAGGCGCTGGAACGGGAACTGGCCCGGCGCCGGTTCGGTTCCCCGGTGCGCCTCGAGGTCGCCGACGACATGACCGAGAACATGCTCGAGCTGTTGTTGCGGGAGCTCGACGTGCATCCCGGCGATGTCATCGAGGTGCCTGGACTACTCGACCTTTCGTCACTGTGGCAGATCTACGGGGTCGACCGGCCCGATCTCAAGGACCGTCCGTTCGTGCCCGCCACCCCGGCCGCGTTCGGTGAACGCGAGACGCCGAAGAGCATCTTCTCGACGCTGCGCGACGGCGATGTGCTGGTGCACCACCCCTATGACTCGTTCTCGACGACGGTGCAGCGCTTCATCGAGCAGGCTGCCGCGGACCCGAACGTGCTGGCCATCAAGCAGACTCTGTACCGCACGTCCGGTGACTCGCCGATTGTCAACGCGCTCATCGACGCCGCCGAGGCCGGTAAGCAGGTGGTGGCGCTCGTGGAGATCAAGGCCCGTTTCGACGAGCAGGCCAACATCAAATGGGCTCGCGCCCTTGAACAGGCCGGTGTGCACGTGGTGTACGGGCTCATCGGCCTGAAGACCCACTGCAAGACCTGTCTGGTGGTGCGCCGGGAAGGCTCGACGATACGGCGGTATTGCCATATCGGCACCGGCAACTACAACCCGAAAACCGCCCGGCTGTATGAAGATGTCGGCCTGCTGACCGCATCCCCCGATATCGGCGCCGACCTCACCGATCTGTTCAACTCGTTGACGGGGTACTCCCGCAAGGTGTCCTACCGCAATCTGCTGGTGGCGCCGCACAGTGTGCGCAAGGGCATCATCGGGCGCATCGAGCAGGAGACCGCCGCGCATCTGGAGAACGGGCAGGGCCGAATCCGGCTGAAGGCCAACGCGCTGGTCGACGAGCAGGTGATCGACGCGCTCTACCGGGCCTCGCAGGCCGGCGTCCGGGTCGAGGTCGTGGTGCGCGGAATCTGCGCGCTACGCCCCGGTCAGGAGGACTTGTCCGAGAACATCGTGGTGCGTTCGATTCTCGGTCGCTTCCTGGAGCACTCCCGAATTATTCACTTCCGCGCCATCAACGAGTTCTGGATCGGCAGCGCGGACATGATGCATCGTAATCTGGACCGCCGTGTGGAAGTCATGGCTCAGGTCAAGGATCCGCGGTTGACAGCCCAACTGGACGAGATGTTCGAGTCCACCATGGATCCGGCGACCCGGTGCTGGGAGCTCCAGACGGACGGTCGATGGAATGCGCTGCCGCTCCCCGGCCACACCGTGCGCGACCATCAGGTGGCGCTGATGGCGAGACATCGCTCACCCTGACCGCCCGGACTGTCGGCCACTGACAACACCTAGGAGTTGATGTGTCGGACAGCTCGCCCCGCGAGAAGACGAAGACGGTGCACGCCGCCGGCGCGGTGCTGTGGCGCGAGCTCGCGGGACGGACCGAGGTGGCCGTCGTGCACCGTCCGCGTTACGACGACTGGTCGCTGCCCAAGGGCAAGGTGGACCCCGGGGAGGGCCATCCCGCCGCCGCGGTCCGGGAGATCCATGAGGAGACCGGGTTTCAGAGTCGGCTCGGGCGCAGGCTGGCCGTCATCAGTTATCCGGTGGACGGTGCCCTCAAGCGGGTGGTGTATTGGGCGGCCGGCGCGGGTGACGGCGAGTTCAGCGCCAATGACGAGGTCGACGAGTTGCTCTGGCTGCCGCCGAAGGACGCGATGAAGCGGCTGCAGTATCAGCAGGATCGTAAGGTGCTGCGACGCTTCGCCAAAGCGCCGGCAGACACCGCGACGACGATCATCGTCCGGCATGCGCGCGCCGGTTCACGGTCGAAATACAAGGGCGAGGATTCCAAGCGGCCGCTGGACAAGCTCGGTCGCGCCCAGGCCGAATCACTGGTGAGTCAACTACTTGCCTTTGGGGTCACCGAACTTCACGCCGCTCCGCGCGTGCGGTGTGAGCAGACGCTGGGGCCGCTGGCGCAGGAAATCGGGTTGCCCATCGAATCAGAGGCCGCCCTCACCGAGGAAGCCTATGCCGGGGACAAGAAGGCCGCCCGGGCCCGGGTGATGGAGATCGCCTCGGGATCAGCCGATGTGACGCCGGTCATCTGCACCCAGGGCAAGGTGATCCCCGATCTCATCGCATGGTGGTGCGAGCGCGACGGTGTCCGGCCGGACAAGTCGCGGAACCGTAAGGGCAGCACCTGGGTGCTGTCCTCGGCGGGCGGGCGGCTGATCGCCGCCGACCATATCGGCAGCCCGCTGGCCATCCTGGAGTAGGGCCCGGTAGATCTCCGGGTGGCCGGCGGCACACCCAAAAGCACCCCAGAACATGGTGTTCTGGGGTGCTTTTGGGTCTGAGCCGGAATTACTTGCGGCCGCGCTTGACCGGAGCCTTCTTGGCCGGAGCCTTCTTGGCGGGAGCCTTGGCGACGACCTTCTTGGCCGGTGCGGCCTTCTTCGCCGGTGCGGCCTTCTTGGCCGGAGCAGCCTTCTTGGCGGCGGGAGCCTTCTTGGCCGGAGCCTTCTTGGCCGGAGCAGCCTTCTTCGCTGCCGGTGCGGCCTTCTTGACCACAGCCTTCTTGGCCGGTGCAGCCTTCTTGGCCGGAGCAGCCTTCTTCGCTGCCGGTGCGGCCTTCTTCACTGCCGCCTTCTTGGCCGGTGCGGCCTTCTTGGCGGCGGTGCGCTTGGCCGGAGCCGCTGCCACACCACGCTTGACGGCGGGACCGTCTGCCGGGAGACGCTGCGCGCCAGAGACAACTGCCTTGAACTGCGCGCCCGGGCGGAAGGCCGGAACCGACGTCGGCTTGACCTTGACGGTCTCGCCGGTGCGCGGGTTGCGGGCCACACGGGCGGCACGGCGACGCTGCTCGAAAACGCCGAAGCCAGTGATGGTAACGCTCTCACCCTTGTGCACCGCACGAACGATCGTGTCGACGATGTTCTCAACCGCGGCAGTAGCCTGTCGACGATCGGTGCCCAACTTGGTTGTGAGTGCGTCGATGAGCTCTGCTTTGTTCATGCAAACCCTCCGAAGTCCAGTGGTCCACCTTGGACCGACTAGAGGACACGGTAAACCTATTTGCCGCATATTTCCAAGAGCCACGCGCAGTTTCATCCGTAGCTGGCGAATATCCGGCAATCCGATTGGCCCACTTGGACAGTGGTACCGGCGTCCGAGAATAGGGTTGCCGGGCCACATTTGGGGGCCCGGAAACCGTCCAAATCAGACCGGCAGCGTCCGCGGTTTGAAGCTCGGACGGCGCTGCTCGTAGGCTTCGATTTCAGCTTGTTTCCGCAGCGTAAGGCCTATATCGTCGAGTCCCTCGAGCAGCCGCCACGCGGTGTAGTCATCAATGATGAACGGCAGCAGGACCGTTCCGGCGGCAATGGTCCGATCTTGAAGATTGACAGTGATTTCCAAGCCCGGATTCTGCTCGATCAGCTTCCAGAGAAGTTCGACATCATCATGGGAGACTTCGGCCGCCAAAAGACCCGCCTTGCCGGCGTTGCCCCGAAAAATATCGGCGAATCGCGGTGAGATGACGACCCGGAAGCCGTAGTCCATCAGCGCCCAGACGGCGTGTTCGCGAGACGAGCCGGTGCCGAAATCGGGGCCGGCCACCAATACCGACCCCTTGTCGAAGGGCGCCAGATTCAGGATGAAAGCCGGATCATTGCGCCAGGCGGCGAACAAACCGTCCTCGAAACCCGTTCGGGTGACCCGCTTCAAATACACCGCCGGGATGATCTGGTCGGTGTCGACGTTGGTTCGGCGCAACGGCACGCCGATCCCGGTGTGGGTGGTGAAAGCTTGCATGTCCTGGTACTCCTTGCGGTTCGAAGACCTAGCGGGTGGCGGAGACGGGTTCGAGATCGGCCGGGGAAGACAACGTGCCGCGCACGGCGGTGGCCGCTGCGACCGCGGGCGACACCAGGTGGGTGCGCCCGCCCTTGCCCTGTCGGCCTTCGAAATTGCGGTTCGAGGTCGAGGCGCAACGCTCCCCCGGGGCGAGCTGATCCGGGTTCATTCCCAGGCACATCGAACAGCCGGCCTGGCGCCATTCCGCGCCGGCGGCGGTGAAGATCGCGCCCAGACCCTCGGATTCGGCTTGCGCACGCACCCGCATGGAGCCCGGGACCACCAGCATCCGGACCCCGTCGGCCAGCGTGCGGCCGTCCAGGATCTCGGCGACCACGCGCAGGTCCTCGATGCGCCCGTTCGTGCACGAGCCGACGAAGACCGTGTCCACCGGGATGTCACGCATCGGAGTGCCCGCGCGAAGGTCCATATAGGTCAACGCTTTCTCGGCCGCCTGTTTGGCGTCGTCATCGACCATCATCTCGGGATCGGGCACCGCCGCCGAGAGCGGCACACCCTGCCCGGGATTGGTCCCCCAGGTGACGAACGGGCTCAGCGTCGCGGCGTCGATGTACACCTGGGTGTCGAATTCGGCGCCCTCGTCGGTGTGCAACTCACTCCAGGCCTGCACCGCGGCATCCCAATCCGCGCCCTTCGGCGCGTGCGGACGGCCCTTCAGGAATTCGAAGGTGGTGGCATCGGGCGCCACCATGCCTGCCCGGGCACCGGCCTCGATGCTCATATTGCAGATCGTCATCCGGCCCTCCATCGACAAGGATTCGATGGCGCTGCCCCGGTATTCGATGACGTGCCCCTGCCCGCCACCGGTCCCGATCTTGGCGATGACCGCCAGAATGATGTCTTTGGCGCTCACGCCCTCGGGCAGATCCCCGTCGACGTTGACGGCCATCGTCTTGAAAGGCTTCAGTGGAAGCGTCTGGGTGGCCATCACGTGTTCGACCTCAGATGTGCCGATCCCCATGGCGATCGAGCCGAACGCACCGTGGGTCGAGGTGTGGCTGTCACCGCAGACCACCGTCATGCCCGGCTGTGTCAGACCCAGTTGGGGTCCGATGATGTGCACGATGCCCTGCTCGGCATCGCCCATCGGGTGCAGCCGGATACCGAACTCCGCGCAGTTGCGGCGCAGGGTGTCCACCTGGGTACGCGACACCGGGTCGGCGATGGGCTTGTCGATGTCCACCGTGGGCACATTGTGATCCTCGGTGGCGATGGTGAGATCGGGCCGGCGCACCGGGCGCCCGGCCAATCGCAGACCGTCGAAGGCCTGCGGGCTGGTGACCTCGTGCACGAGGTGCAGATCGATGTAGATCAGGTCGGGTTCGCCCGCGCCGCGGGCCACGACGTGGTCATCCCACACCTTCTCGGCCAGGGTGCGGGGCCGCGGACTGGACTGTGTCTGCTCCATTGGGTATCTCAATTCGACTCGGGCGTCCTGCCGTGACGGGCTGGCTATCTCACGATGCGGGACGCTAGTATCTCCCTGTGAGACAGGATAGCGGTATCGGCGTCCTCGACAAAGCGGTGGGCGTCCTGCACACGGTGGCCGAGTCACCATGCGGTCTGGCCGAACTGTGCGAACGCACCGGCCTGCCGCGGGCGACCGCGCACCGGCTGGCCGCCGGGCTGGAAGTGCACCGCCTGCTCGCCCGCGACGCCGAGGGACGTTGGCGGTTGGGCCCGGCGCTGACCGAGCTCGCCGGCCAGGTCAATGATCCGTTGCTGGCCGCCGGTGCCGCCGTGCTGCCCAGGCTTCGCGAACTCACCGGCGAGAGCGTCCAGCTCTATCGCCGGGAGGGCACCTCGCGGGTGTGTGTGGCCTCCCTGGAGCCACCGGTGGGGCTGCGCGACACCGTCCCGGTCGGCACCCGCCTGCCCATGACCGCCGGCTCGGGTGCCAAAGTGCTACTGGCCTACAGCGATAGCGCCACCCAACAGTCGGTACTCATGACCGCCAAGTTCACCGAACGCACGCTTGCCGAGGTACGCAAGCGGGGCTGGGCGCAGAGCGCCGCCGAGCGCGAATCCGGTGTGGCCAGCGTGTCCGCGCCGGTGCGCGACGGTCGCGGCGCGGTGATCGCCGCCATCTCGGTGTCCGGGCCCATCGACCGGATGGGCCGACGGCCCGGTGCCCGCTGGGCCGCCGATCTGCTGGCCGCCTCGGAAGCGCTGACCCGCCGGCTCTAGCAAACTTCGTGCGCTGGCCCTATTGTCGACACCATGAGCGCGTCGGCGCTGGCCGGAGGTGCGTGACCACGGGTTCTCAATCGCCGCAATGGCTGGCCACCGCACGAATGCTGCGGCGGTCCGGTTTCGGTACCACCGGGCGCGAGGTCGATGCGGTGGTGAATCGGGAGTGGGGGTCCTACCTCGACGAGGTGCTCGCACTGGACCCGGCCGCCGACCCCGGCGCCATCGCGACCCCGATGGCCACCTACTCGACCCCCGCGCTCCCCGCCAGCGAAGCCACCACCGCCCCCTTTGTGAGCAGCATGCTGGCACAGATGCAGGACCTGTCGGGATGGTGGATACGCCGGATGGTCGCCGTGCGCCAACCGATCCACGAGAAGCTGACCTTTGTCTGGCACAACCATTTCGCCACCTCGGCGGAAAAAGTGGTGGCCGCGGAATTCATGGCGGCGCAGAACCAGACCCTGCGCGCGCATACTCTCGGTGACTTTCGCGACCTCGCCTACGCCATGCTCACCGACTCCGCGATGCTGCGCTGGCTGGACGGTTTGGGCAATACCAAGGAGGCGCCCAACGAGAACCTGTCCCGGGAGTTCATGGAACTTTTCGCCCTCGGTCACGACAATGGCTACACCGAAACCGATGTCCGCGAGGGCGCGCGGGCACTCACCGGCCGCTTCGACACGTTGGGCAACGGAACCTTGCTGCTGGCAGAGCATCACGACAGCGGTGTCAAGACGATCCTCGGGGCGACAGGCCCGTTCGGGGACAGCGACTTCTGTGACATCGTGCTCGGCCATCCCGCCTCGGCGCGCTTCGTCAGTGCGAAGCTGTGGCGTCTGTTGGCCGCGGATACGGATCCGGGCGAGGCCGCTTGGGGCCGCTTGGTCACCGCCTACGGCCCGAACCGGGATCTGAAAGCCTTGACCAAGGCCATCTTTCTCGATCCCGAATTCGTCGCCGGTGCCGGCACCGCGGTCGTCACCCCGGTGGATTGGCTGATCGGAATGCTGCGCTCGCTGTCGGTGCCACTGGACGGCCCGAACACACTGACCGCCTGCGATGTCGTGCTCAAGGTGATGGGCCAGCGCCCCTTCTCACCGCCCGATGTCGACGGCTGGCCCCAGGGCCGGGTGTGGCTGTCCAATACGAGTGCGGCCGCGCGGTTCTGGGCGGCCGACCGGTTCGTCCCGACCGGTGACCTCTCGACGGTGGCCGACGCCGCCCCGAGTGACCGCGTCGATGCCGCGGGCTACCTGCTCGGGATCGGGGCCTGGTCCGACACCACCGCGGCAGCCCTGCAGCCCCTCGCCGACAATCCGGACCGGTTGGTCGCCGCCGCCGTCAACACGCCCGAATACCTGACGGTGTAGGTAGATATCTCATGCCGGAGCTCAATCGCCGCAGATTCCTGATCGCCAGTGCCGGGGCCGCAGGGCTCGCCGCGGCGGCCGGTGCGGCGGTCACACTGCCCCAGCTGTTCGAGCGCGCGCAACAACAACCCTTGCCGGCCGACACCGGAATCCTGGTGATCCTCACGCTCTATGGCGGCAATGACGGCCTCAACACCGTGATTCCCTACACCGACAACGCGTACTACGACGCGCGTCCCGATCTGGCGTTCGCACCGGAAGCGGTCATCGATCTGGACGGTGTTGTCGGGCTGAACCCGGCGCTGACCGGCCTGGAGACGTCGTGGCGCAATGACAACCTGGCCATCATCCGCGGCGTCGGCTACCCGAAACAGGACCGAAGTCATTTCCGTTCGATGGATATCTGGCAGACGGCCTCACCCGATGACCCGACGGCATCCGGCTGGATCGGGCGCTGGCTGGACGCAGGCGGCGACGATCCGTTGCGCGCGGTGAACATCGGCACGGTGTTGCCGCCGATGGCCATCGGCGGAAAGCACACCGCAGCCGGTCTTTCGGCCACCATCCCGAGGCTGCCGCCGGATATGCCCGGCGTACTGGAGGCGATGAGCTCACCCGACCCGCACGACACGCCCGCCATGGCGGCGGTCCGTGCCGACTTCCGGGCCTACCGCGCCATCGATGACACGTTCCGGACCTTCACCGACAGCCCGCTGCCCACGACGGCGGCCACCGATCTCGGCAGGCAACTCGCCGACGACCTCGAACTGGTGGCCCAGTGCGTGCGGGCCGGCGTTCCCACCAAGGTGTACATGGTGTCCCTCGGCGGATTCGACACCCACGCCAATGAGCGCGGCGACCAACAGAAACTGCTCACCGCACTCAACGACGCGATCACTCCGTTCCTCAAGCAGATGCGCAACAGCGCCTACGGCAGGCATGTGGTCACGATGATCTATTCGGAGTTCGGCCGGCGGGTGGCTGCCAACGCCACCCAGGGCACCGACCACGGCACCTCCGGTCCGGTGTTGATCCTCGGCGAGTCCGTGCGGGGCGGCTTCTACGGCGACGCACCGAGCCTCACCGATCTGCACGACGGCGACCTCAAGACCACCACCGACTTTCGAGACGTGTATCACGAACTTCTCGATCAGACGCTGGGAGCGGATCCGGAGCCCTCGGTCGGCCCGGGCCGGCGGCCGATCGGCTTCCTGTGAGGTTCGCGACATCGCACGAAAAAAGTCCCAGGATTTCTCCTGGGACTTCATCTGTACCCCCGATGGGATTCGAACCCACGCTACCGCCGTGAGAGGGCGGCGTCCTAGGCCGCTAGACGACGGGGGCTAGAACATCTTCCGGACGGTCAGCATAGCTCAGGCAATCGTGCTCACCTAATTGGTGCCGACGTGACCGGACAGCTGGGGTACCAGGACTCGAACCTAGAATGAGGGAATCAGAATCCCTAGTGTTGCCAATTACACCATACCCCATTTGATACCCATCACCGCAGGTCAGGGCATCAATTGACCCAATCAGCGCCGCGGAAGAGTTCTCCGCTGTGCTTTTCGGGCCGACGCACAGATTACCAAAGAATCGGGGCCACTTTTCACACCCCACCCCTTGCGGCCCGCAACCGGGCCAGGCTGCGGTCACGGCCCAGCAGCTCCATCGACTCGAACAGCGGCGGGCTGATCGTCGCGCCGGTCACCGCGACCCGGATCGGACCGAAGGCCTTACGCGGTTTGAGCTCGAGGCCGTCCAGCAGCGCCGTCTTCAGCGCCTCCTCGATCGAGGCTGTCGTCCATTGCGGCGCAGCCTCCAGGGCTGCCAGCGCGGCGTCGAGCACCACAGCGGCCTCGGCCTTCAGTTCCTTGGCCGCCGACTTCTCGTCGAGCACATAGCTGGCATCGTTGAAGAACTTCAACAGATCCCACGCATCGCCGAGCACGACGATGCGGGTCTGCACCAGTGCCGCCGCCTCCGCGAAGCCGGCGTCGTCCAGGCCGGTGTCGTGGCCGTGCGCGTCCAGGTAGGCACGTAGCCGGGTGCTGAATTCGTCGGGCGTCAACATCCGGATGTGCTCGGCGTTGATGGCGTCGGCCTTCTTCTGGTCGAACCGGGCCGGGTTCGAGTTGACGTCGACGACGTCGAACGCCGCCACCATCTCATCGAGGCTGAACAGGTCATGATCGTCGGCGATCCCCCAGCCCAGCAGCGCGAGATAGTTCAGCAGGCCCTCGGGGATGAATCCGCGGTCGCGGTGCAGGAACAGGTTGGACTGCGGGTCGCGCTTGGACAGCTTCTTGTTGCCGTCGCCGAGAACACTTGGCAAGTGGGCGAACTCGGGGATGCTGTCGGTGACGCCGATCCGGATCAGCGCCTGGTACAGCGCGATCTGGCGCGGCGTGGACGGCAGCAGATCTTCGCCGCGCAGAACGTGGGTGATCTTCATCAATGCGTCGTCGACGGGATTGACCAAGGTGTACAGCGGATCTCCGCTGGCCCGGGTGACCGCGAAATCGGGCACCACGCCGGCGGCGAAGGTGGTCTGCCCGCGCACCAGGTCGTTCCAGGTCAGGTCCTCATCGGGCATCCGTAACCGCAGCACCGGTTTACGGCCCTCGGCGGTGAAGGCCGCCCGCTGCTCGTCGGTGAGGTTGCGGTCGTAGTTGTCGTAGCCCAGTTTGGGATTGCGGCCGGCGGCGATATGGCGGGCTTCGACCTCTTCGGGCGTGGAGTAGGCCTCGTACACCTCGCCTGCGGCCAGAAGTTTGGCGATCACATCGCGATACAGATCGGAACGCTGGGACTGCCGGTAGGGCTCGTACGGCCCCCCGATCTCGGGGCCCTCATCCCAGTCCAGGCCGAGCCACCGCAGGGCGTCCAGGATCGCATCGTAGCTTTTCTGGCTGTCGCGGGCCGCATCGGTGTCCTCGATGCGGAAGACGAAGGCGCCACCGGTGTGCCGGGCGTAGGCCCAGTTGAACAGCGCGGTGCGGACCAGCCCGACGTGCGGGGTGCCCGTCGGCGATGGGCAGAAACGTACCCGAACGGTCATCGCTATTTTCCTTTACGCACAACAGGATTGGACAGGGTGCCGATGCCCTCGATGGTGATGCTGACGATGTCGCCGTCCTCGATCGGGCCGACCCCCTCGGGGGTGCCGGTCAGGATCAGGTCACCGGGCAGCAGCGTCATGACCGCCGACACCCATTCGATGATGGCGCCGACATCGTGCAACAGCATCGCGGTGTTGCTGTTCTGCCGGACTTCGATCTCGCCGACCGAACCGTCCTCGGCCGGATGGATCACCTCGGTGCGCAGGTCCAGCTCGGAGGGATCGACGGCGGTCTCGATCCACGGTCCGACCGGGCAGAAGGTGTCATGGCCCTTGGCCCGCATCCACTGGCCGTCCTGCTGCTGCTGGTCGCGCGCGGACACGTCGTTGGCGATGGTGTAGCCGAGGATGTAGTCGGCGGCCTTCGCGGCGGGCACGTCCTTGCAGGGCCGCTCGATGACGGCCACCAGCTCACCTTCGTGGTGGACGGGGTGGGCATCGGCGGGAAGCTGGATGGCGACGTTGGGCCCGATGATCGCGGTGTTGGGCTTGAGGAAGATCACCGGATCCTCGGGCGCCTCGCCGCCCATCTCGAGGGCGTGGGCGGCGTAGTTCTTGCCCATGCAGACCACCTTGCTGGCCAGGATCGGGGCCAGCAGCCGCACATCGGCCAGCGGCCAGCTGCGGCCGGTGAAGGTGGGATTTCGCGACAGGTACTGCTCGGCGATCTCGCGGCACACCGCATCGGAGTTGGAGTCGCCTTCGATGACCACAAAGGCGACCCCGTCGGGACTGGCAATTCGACCGAGGCGCATCCGTTCAGCCTAATGAGGCCCCGCGGCCGCTCGGCGCCCGGCGTCCGGCTTGCACCTGAACAGGCACGCGACATTTCAAATAGTGAGATTCCAGTTCAATATCATGGGATGACCGTGGCACCATGGCGACATGCCCACGACGTCGATCAGCACCGCGCGGCGCTGGTCCATGCTGGTGATCGCCCTGACGGCGACCACATGCGCCAACGTGTTCATCAACGGCGCGGCCTTCCTGATTCCCACCCTGCACAGCCAGCGCGGACTCGATCTCGGCCTGGCGGGCCTGCTCTCGGCAATGCCCAGCTTCGGCATGGTGGTGACGCTGATCGCCTGGGGTTGGCTGGTCGACCGGGTCGGCGAGCGCATCGTGCTGACCGTCGGCTCGGCACTCACCGCGGCATTCGCGTTCGGCGCGGCCTCGGTGCAATCGCTGTGGGCCGTCGGGGCGTTCCTGCTCCTCGGCGGGATGGCCGCCGCGAGCAGCAACGCCGCGAGCGGTCGCGTCGTGGTGGGCTGGTTCCCACCGGAGCAGCGCGGTCTGGCCATGGGAATCCGCCAGACCGCGACACCCCTGGGCGTCGGACTGGGCGCCCTGGTGATCCCCCGCGTCGCCGAAAGTCACGGTGTGGGCCCGGCATTGCTGTTCCCCGCGGTGGTGTGCGTGCTGTCCGCGGTGATCTGCGCGATCGGCGTTCTGGACCCGCCGCGACCGCCCCGGGCCGAGGCGCCGCCGGAGGACCTGGCCAACCCCTATCGCGGATCGTCGGTGCTGGCACGCATTCACGCGGTCTCGGTCCTGCTGGTCATCCCCCAGGGTTTCGTCTGGACCTTCATGCTGGTGTGGCTGATGACCGAGCGTGGGTGGTCCGCCGCTTCGGCGGGCGCGCTCGTCACCGCCGCCCAGGTGCTGGGCGCCGCCGGGCGTATCGCGGCCGGGCGATGGTCCGATGTACTCGGCCTACGCCTGCGGCCCATCCGATTCATCGCTGCGGCCGCGTCGGCGACAATGGCGTTGCTCGCCATCACCGATGCACTGGGTTCACCGGCCAGCGTCGCGCTCATCGTCATCGCCTCGGTGGTGACGGTGTCCGACAACGGGTTGGCGTTCACCGCGATCGCCGAGATCGCCGGTCCGTTCTGGAGCGGACGCGCGCTGGGCACCCAGAACACCAGCCAGCATCTGGCCACGGCGGTCGGGTCACCGGTGTTCGGTGCGCTGATCGCCGCGGCTGGATTCCCGTTCGCGTTCGCCGTATGCGCACTGTTCCCCGCGGCAGCGATATTCCTGGTGCCGGCCGACCCCGGGTCCGAGGCCGTGGCACGCGCGAAATAGCACACCTGCGAACAACTTTCAGGAGGCAGTCATATCCCCCGTCGCCGGCACACCGTCGGCGAGGCCATAGCGCAGGTACACCGATCCCTTCGGGCTCGCGACCGGCGGCTGCAGCAGCCGGACATTCGTGGGCACCACACCACCGTCGAACACCTTCTTGCCCACACCGAGCATGACGGGATGCAACCACAGATCGATCCCGTCGAAGAGCTTCTCCCGCAACAGGGTCTGCACCAGATTCAAGCTGCCCACAACCTTCACCCGCTCGTGCCGGTCCCGGATCTCGCGCACCGCGCCGACCAGATCCGGGCCGAGCCGGATCGATCCCGCCCAGGACAGGTCGGGCGTGCCGCGCGAGGCCACATACTTCGGGATGCGGTTGAACAACGCCGCGAACTCGCCGTCCTGATGGGGCCAGTACGCGGCGAAGATGTCATAGGTGCGCCGGCCGAGCAGCAACGCGTCGGTGCCCTCGTACGCCGCCGCCACCTGCGCACCGGCGACATCGTCCTGCAGCGGCGCCTGCCAGCCGCCGAACGGGAAGCCGATCGGATCCTCGTCAGGGCCGCCGGGGCCCTGGCCGACCAGATCCAGCGTGGCGAACAATTCGATATCGATGAGTCCCATACCGAATAGACCAGCCGGGACGCGTCAACTCATCGCCGCGGACGGAGCAACAGTGCCGCCGCCAGGAAGCACAGCGCACCGACGAATGTGCCGAGGTTGGCCAGGGATGCGTTGACCGTCTCGCCGGTCTTGAACACGAAGGCCGCCGCTGCCGACACCCCGAACGCGACGCAGCCGGCCAGATTGATCCACCCCGCCTGCCAGTCAACGGATCTCGGCGCCCACCAGCCGACCACCAGGACCGCAAGCACCCCACTGATCAGAAATGCCACGGACCCCGTGGCATCCGGCGCCCACACGTCGCGCCGCTCGGCATGAACCGAGTGCGCCCACACCGATGCCCCGGTGCTGACGTTGAACAGGACGGTGCCCGCGAATTGGCTGGCCGATGACCACCAGCCGATGCCGCTTTCGGACAACTGCAGCTGGATGAAAGCCGCCGTGGTGAAGAACCACGAACCGACGAAACACAGCGCGTTGGACGCCCCGGCCCCGGCCAGCGCGGCGAATCCCGGCGCGGTGGCCACCGCGAAGAACGTCGAACCGATCGCGAACAGCACGCACTGCCGGCTCAGCGTCGCGAGTGCGGCCACCCGTGCTACAGCAGCGACAGGATGCGGTCGCCGACCTCGCGGGTCGACAGCGTCGCCTCGCCACGAGTCGCCAGGTGCTCGGAGACCGCCTCGTCCACCCGCGCCGCGGCGTCGTCCTCGCCCACGTGCGAGAGCAACAACGCCACGCTCATCACGGCCGCGGTGGGATCGGCGATACCTTGGCCCGCGATATCGGGCGCGCTGCCGTGCACCGGTTCGAACATCGACGGATTGGTGCGGGTGGCATCGATATTGCCGCTCGCGGCCAGACCGATGCCACCGCACACCGCCGCCGACAGGTCGGTGATGATGTCGCCGAACAGGTTGTCGGTGACGATCACGTCGAAACGACCCGGGTCGGTGACCATGTGGATGGTGGCGGCGTCGATGTGCTGGTAGGCGACCTCGACATCGGGGAACTCGGTGCCGACCTCGGCCACCACCCGCGACCACAGGCTGCCCGCGAAGGTCAGCACATTGGTCTTGTGCACCAACGTCAGATGCTTACGCCGGGTCTGGGCCCGGGCGAACGCATCGCGCACGACACGCTCCACACCGAAGGCGGTGTTCACGCTGACCTCGGTGGCCACCTCGTGGGGCGTGCCGACCCGCAGCGCACCACCATTGCCGGTGTAGGGCCCCTCGGTGCCCTCGCGGACCACGACGAAATCGATTCCGGTCACACCCGAAAGCGGGCTGCTCACACCGGGATAGAGCCGACCGGGCCGCAGGTTGACGTGATGGTCGAGCGCGAACCGCAGCTTGAGCAGCAACCCGCGCTCCAGTACACCGCTGGGTACCGACGGGTCGCCGATCGCGCCGAGCAGGATTGCGTCATGGCCGCGCAACTCCTCGATCGTCTCCGCGGTCAGCAGCTCGCCCGACGCGTGGTAGCGCCGCGCACCCAGGTCGTACTCGGTGCGCTCGACCCCGGGCAGCACGGCGTCGAGTACGCGCAGCGCCTGGTCGATGACCTCGGGTCCGATGCCGTCACCGGCGATCACTGCCAGTTTCTTGACTGAAGTCATGACAGATCGACCACTTCCAGTGTGGTGGCGCCCACCGCCGAGGCGATCGCGGCGCGCACGTCTTCGGGCACATCGGTATCCAGGCGCAGCATCACGGTGGCGCTGTCACCGCTGGCGTCCTGACTCATCTGGGCGGCGAGGATGTTGACCTCGGCACTGCCGAGCAGGGTGCCGATCTTGCCGAGCGCGCCGGGCTGGTCGCTGTAGTTGACCACCAGGTTGTAACCCTCGGCACGCAGGTCCAGGTTGCGGCCGTTGATCTGGACGATCTTCTGCACCTGCTGCGGGCCGGTCAGGGTGCCCGCCACGTTCAGCGCACCGCCGTCGGAGTACACCGCGCGTACGTCCACCACACTGCGGTGGTTGGGACTCTCACTGGCGGTAGTGATCTCGGCAGTCACGCCGCGGTCCTTGGCCAGCGCGGGCGCGTTGACGAAGGTCACCTGCTCGTCGACGACGGCCGAGAACAGGCCGCGCAGCGCCGACAGGCGAAGGATCTCCACGTCTTCGGATGCCAGCTCGCCACGGACCTGGACGGTCAACGACACCGGCGCAGCCTCGGCGAGCGAGCCGACCAGCAGGCCGAGCTTGCGGACCAGGTCCAGCCATGGCGCCACTTCCTCGCCGACGGCTCCCCCGCCGACGTTGACGGCATCGGGCACGAACTCGCCGGCCAGCGCCAACTTCACGCTGGCGGCCACATCCGTGCCGGCCCGGTCCTGCGCCTCGGCGGTCGACGCGCCGAGGTGCGGGGTGACCACGACCTGCGGCAGCTCGAACAGCGGGCTGTCGGTGCACGGCTCGGTGGAGAACACGTCCAGGCCCGCACCGCGGACGTGTCCGCTGGTGATGGCATCGGCGAGCGCCTGCTCATCGATCAGACCACCACGGGCGGCATTGACGATGATGACGCCCGGCTTGGTCTTGGCGAGGTTCTCCTTGCCGAGCAGGCCCGCGGTCTCCTTGGTCTTGGGCAGGTGCACCGAGATGAAGTCGGCTCGGCTGAGCAGCTCGTCGAGGCTGACCAGTTCGATGCCGATCTGCGCGGCGCGAGCCGAGGACACGTAGGGGTCGTAGGCCAGGATGTGGGTGCCGAATGCGGCCAGCCGCGCCGCGACGAGCTGGCCGATGCGACCCAACCCGACGACGCCGACGGTCTTGCCGAAGATCTCGGTGCCCGAGAACGAGGACCGCTTCCAGGTGTGCTCGCGCAGCGTGGCGTCGGCGGCCGGAACCTGGCGCGCGGCCGACAGCAGCAGGGCCAGCGCATGCTCGGCGGCGCTGTGGATGTTGGACGTCGGCGCATTCACGACCAGGACACCGCGTGCGGTGGCCGCGTCGACGTCCACGTTGTCCAGGCCGACACCGGCGCGGGCGACGATCTTCAGTTTGGGCGCGGCGGCGATGACTTCGGCGTCGACCGTGGTTGCCGAGCGCACCAGCAGTGCGTCGGCGTCGGCGACGGCCTCCAACAATTTCGGGCGGTCCGGGCCGTCGACCCAACGGACCTCGACCTGGTCGCCGAGGGCGGCGACGGTCGACTCGGCAAGCTTGTCGGCGATCAGAACAACGGGAAGACTCACGGCGCTACAGCCTAGTGTGTGCCCGCCGCGCTACCACAGGCCACGTGCGCTCGGCGTCGATGATGTCTACTGATGTGGTGGACGTCACCGTCGTCGGAAGTGGCCCCAACGGGCTGACCGCAGCCGTCATCCTGGCCCGGGCCGGGTTGGCCGTACGCGTCATCGAAGCGCAGACCACCGCGGGCGGTGGTGCGCGCACTCTGCCCGACCCGGAGTTCGACGGTGTCCGCCACGACATCTGTTCGGCGGTGCATCCGCTGGCGCTGGCGTCGCCGTTCTTCGCCGCCTACGACCTGCAGGCCCGCGGTGTGCAATTGTCGGTCCCGGAAATCTCCTACGCCAATCCGTTCACCGACCGGCCGGCGGCAATCGGCTACCGCGATATCGAGCGCACCGCCGCCGAGTTGTCCGACGGAGACTCGTGGCGGCGACTGCTCGGCCCGCTCGCCGCCGACTGCGACGGCGTGGTCGGGTTGCTGCTCGGCGACAAAAGGTCGCTGCCACCGTCGATCCCCGCCGCACTGAAGGTGGCACCTCGGCTACTCACCCAGGGCAGCCCGCTGTGGGGCGCGCTGAAGGGCGAGGATGCTCGCGCACTGTTCACCGGTGTTGCCGCGCATACCATTTCGCAGATGCCGTCCCTGGTCGCGTCCGGGGCGGGTCTGATGTTGGCGACGCTCGGGCATGCGGTCGGCTGGCCGATTCCCGTCGGTGGGTCGCAGGCCATTCCGGATGCCCTTATCGCCGATCTGCTGGACCATGGCGGGGAACTCGTTCTCGGCGAGGAAGTCACCGCACCGCCGGGTGGCGTGGTGCTCTATGACACGGCGCCGACGGCTCTGCTGTCCATCTACGGCTCGACTCTGCCGACTCGGTACGCAAAGGCCCTGCAGCGCTACACCTATGGGCCCGGTGTGGCCAAGGTCGATTTCGTGCTCTCGGGCGAAATCCCCTGGCGCGATTCACGTCTGGCGCAGGCCCCGACCCTGCACCTGGGCGGGAGCCGGTCGCAGATGGCGCTGGCCGAATCCGAGATCGCCGCCGGCAGACACGCCGAGTGGCCGATGGTGCTGGCGGCCCTGCCGCATATCGCCGACCCGGCCCGCATCGACAGCCACGGCAGACGGCCCCTGTGGGCGTACGCCCATGTCCCGGCGGGTTCGCCGGTGGACATGGGCGAAGCCGTCACCGATATCTTCGAGCGGTTCGCACCCGGGTTCCGCGACGTGGTGGTCGCGGTGCGCAGCGTGCCGGCCGCGCGACTGGCCGATCACAACGCCAACCTGGTCGGCGGGGATATCGGCGTCGGCGGCAACAACATGGTCAGCGCGATCGCCGGTCCTACCCCGCGGATCAACCCGTGGTCCACCCCGATTCCGAAGGCCTATCTGTGTTCCTCGGCCGCCCCGCCCGGCGGCGGCGTGCACGGCATGGCCGGTTTCTACGCCGCGCGGACCGTGCTGAAACGTGAGTTCGGCATCCGGGAGCTTCCTAAACTGGCGCCATGACCAAACTCGCCGTCATCTACTACTCGGCCACCGGGCACGGAACCTCGATGGCGGCCCGGATATCCGCTGCCGCCGAGGCTGCCGGCGCCGAGGTCCGCATCCGCCATGTCGCCGAGACCAACGATCCCGAGTCGTTCGCGGGCAATCCGGCATGGACAGCCAACTATCAGGCCACCAAGGACCTGCCGGTCGCGACCGGCGAGGACATCGTGTGGGCCGATGCGGTGATCTTCGGCTCCCCCACCCGTTTCGGTTCTCCGGCGGCGCCGCTGCGGGCCTACCTGGACTCGCTCGGCGGGCTCTGGTCGCAGGGCAAGCTCGCCGACAAGGTGTACGCCGCGTTCACCTCCACCCAGACCGCGCACGGCGGCCAGGAGTCCACGCTGCTGAATCTGTATGTGACGCTGATGCATTTCGGCGGGATCATCGTCCCGCCGGGATACACCGACCCGGTGAAATTCGTCGACGGCAATCCCTACGGAGTTGGGCTGATCGCGAATCGGGAGAACATCACCGAGTTCGATGCCGCGACGAACGACGCCCTCGATCATCTGGCGCGCCGCGTCGTCGGCATCGCCGCCAGGCTCGGTGACTGAAACGCTGCACAGCCGGGTACCCCGCCGGAATGAGCGAATCATTCAAGAAGGGCGACAAGGTGTCCTGGCAGAGCCACGGCACCACCGTGCCCGGCACCGTCGAGGAGAAGATCACGTCGGAGACCGAGGCCGCCGGTCGCACGGTGAAGGCCAGCAGGGACGAGCCGCAGTACCGGGTCACCAGCGACAAGAGCGGCAGCGACGCCGTGCACAAACCCGAGGCGCTGAAGAAGCGCTCGTCATGACCGCTTCGGCCGATGACGCGCACGCGCGGCCGCACGGTGCCTCCGACGACACCGTCGAGGCGGTCGGCAAGGTGTCCGAGGCGTTGGAGTACGTGGAACGGGCGCGGGGGCACCTGTATTCGTTCCATCAGTTGATGGGGCACGCCGACCTGCTGCTCGGCGAGGCGGCCGAGGCCCTGCGCGACGCGGGGCACGACGAGATCGCCGACCGGCTGACCGAGGATATGGTCGGCCGCAACATCATTCGCGGTCGCTGGACGTTCCAGGTCGTCGAGGAATTCGACGACGACTACTGGTCACGTTTCCGCGAGCATGAGAAGAAGGTCCGCGACGAGCTGATGGACGGCCGGCGGCACGTCTTCGAGGCCGAGATGAAGGAAAGCCGCCGGACCAAGGGACGCGACGGCCACGAGGCCACGCCATGACCGATGATGATCAGAACACCTGGGAAGAGTTCCACGATGTCGTCAACATGACAGCGGGTGAGCTGGACAAGTTTCTGAAGTCCGATGACTCCAAGAAGGTCGGACAGAAGAAGGACGGCGGCGAGTCCACCGGGCACGAAAGTGGTCGGCGCATCGTGGAGTTACTGCGCACCAAGAAGGACGATCTCGGCGACGCTGACTATGCGCACATGCGCAAGGTGGTCGGTTACTGCAAGCGGCATCTGGCGCAACGCCCCAAGAGCGACGTCGAGGACAGTGCCTGGCGGTACTCCCTGATGAATTGGGGCCACGACCCCACCAAAGAGTAGCGATTTGTGGAGTCTCAGCCGTAACCAGTACGTACGACTGAGACTCCACAAATCGGCTAGGCAGTCTCGGTGATCGGCCGGTCGACCCAGCTCATCAGGTCGCGCAGCTTCTTGCCGGTGACCTCGATGGGATGCTCGGCGTTCGCCTTGCGCAGACCCTCAAGCTCGGTGTTGCCGTTCTCGACGTTGGCGACCAGGCGCTTGACGAAGCTGCCGTCCTGGATGTCCTTGAGGATGGCGCGCATGCGCTCCTTGGTGTCGGCGTCGATGACGCGCGGCCCGGAGATGTAGCCGCCGAACTCCGCGGTGTCGGACACCGAGTAGTTCATCCGCGCGATGCCGCCTTCGTAGATCAGATCAACGATGAGCTTGAGCTCGTGCAGCACCTCGAAGTAGGCCATCTCGGGGGCGTAGCCGGCCTCGACCATGACCTCGAAACCGGTCTTGATGAGCTCTTCGGTGCCACCACACAGCACGGCCTGCTCACCGAACAGGTCGGTCTCGGTCTCTTCCTTGAAGGTGGTCTTGATGACACCGGCACGGGCGCCACCGATGGCGGCGGCATACGACAGCGCCAGCGCCTGGCCCTCACCCTTGGGGTCCTGCGCGACGGCGATCAGGGCGGGCACGCCCTTTCCGTCGACGAACTGCCGGCGCACCAAGTGGCCGGGGCCCTTGGGGGCGACCATGCCCACGGTGATGTTCTCGGCCGGCTTGATCAGGCCGAAGTGGATGTTGAGGCCGTGCCCGAAGAACAGCGCGTTGCCGTCTTCCAGGTTGGGCTCGATGTCCTTGGTGAAGATCTCGGCCTGCGCGGTGTCGGGTGCGAGCACCATGATCACATCGGCCCACTTGGCGACCTCGGCCGGCGTGCCGACCTCCAGGCCCTGCTCCTCGACCTTGACGCGGGACTTCGAGCCCTCCTTCAGGCCCACCTTGACCTGCACGCCCGAGTCACGCAGCGACAGCGAATGGGCGTGGCCCTGGCTGCCGTAGCCGATCACCGCGACCTTGCGGCCCTGGATGATCGACAGATCCGCGTCGTCGTCGTAGAACAGTTCGATTGCCACTGAATTTCCTTCTCTTTTGTCTCTTTGATTCGTTGGTGAAGCTATTTGGCGGTGCCGATACCGCGCGGTCCGCGCGACAGCGAGACGATGCCGGACTGCACGATTTCCCGAATACCGTACGGCTCGAGCACCCGCAGGAATGCCTCGAGCTTCTCCGGCGTCCCGGTGGCCTCGATGGTCAGCGACTCGGTGGACACGTCCACCACCTTGGCACGGAACAGGTTGACCGCTTCAATCACCTGGCTGCGGGTGGTCGCATCGGTACGCACCTTGATCAGCGCGAGCTCACGCGACACCGACTGATCTTCGTCCTGTTCGACGATCTTGATCACGTTGATCAGCTTGTTGAGCTGCTTGGTGACCTGCTCGAGCGGGAAGTCCTCGACCTCGACGACGATCGTCATCCGGGACAGGTGCTTCTGTTCGGTGGCGCCGACGGCGAGGCTCTGGATGTTGAAGCCGCGCCGGGAGAACAGCGCCGCGACGCGGGCAAGCACACCGGGCTTGTCCTCGACGAGCACCGACAGCGTGTGGGTGGAGACCTTGCTCATGCGTGCCCCTCTTCCGAATCGAACAGCGGACGGATGCCGCGGGCGGCCTGGATCTCGTCGTTGCTGGTGCCCGCGGCGACCATCGGCCACACCTGGGCGTCGGCGCCGACGATGAAGTCGATGACCACGGGCCGGTCGTTGATGGCACGCGCCTGGTTGATGACGTCTTCGACGTCTTCTGCACGCTCACAACGCAATCCGACGCACCCCAGCGCCTCGGCCAGCTTCACGAAATCCGGGATCCGGTGGCTGTGCGTGGACAGGTCGGTCTGGCTGTAGCGCTCTCCGTAGAAGAGCGTCTGCCACTGCCGCACCATGCCCAGGTTGCCGTTGTTGATCAGCGCGACCTTGATGGGCGCACCCTCGAGTGCGCAGGTGGCCAGCTCCTGATTGGTCATCTGGAAGCAGCCGTCACCGTCGATCGCCCACACCTCGGCCTCGGGCCGGGCGAACTTGGCGCCCATCGCCGCGGGGATCGCGTAGCCCATGGTGCCCAGACCACCGGAGTTCAGCCAGGTCTTGGGGTTCTCGTACTTCACGAACTGCGCGGCCCACATCTGGTGCTGGCCGACGCCGGCGACGTAGAGCGCCTCCGGGCCGGCGATCTGGCCCAGCTTCTCGATGACGAGTTCCGGGCTCAGGCTGCCGTCGCTCTGCGGGCCGTAGCTCAGCGGGAAGGTGGCCTTGATGCTCGACAGGTACTCCCACCAGTTGTCCAGTTTCAGCGACGCTGCATTCGTGCCGTCGCGGCGCAGGATCTCCAGCAGATCGGTGATGACATTCTTCACATCACCCACGATCGGCACATCGGCGTGCCGGTTCTTGCCGATCTCGGCGGGGTCGATGTCGGCGTGGATCACCTTGGCGTCGGGGGCGAAAGAATCCAGCTTGCCGGTGACACGATCATCGAAACGGGTGCCCAGCGCGATCAGCAGATCGCTCTTCTGCAGCGCGGCCACCGCCGAGACGGTGCCGTGCATACCGGGCATACCCATGTGCTGCGGATGGCTGTCCGGGAACGCGCCGCGGGCCATCAGGGTCGTGACCACCGGGATGCCGGTCAGCTCGGCCAGCTCCATCAGTTCGTCGGTCGCCTCACCGCGGATGACACCGCCTCCGACATAGAGCACCGGCTTACGGGCCTCGGCGATCAGTTTGGCGGCCTCGCGCACCTGGCGGCTGTGCGGCTTGGTGTTGGGCTTGTAGCCCGGCAGGTCCATCACCGGAGGCCAGGAGAAGGTGCACTCGCCCTGCAGGATGTCCTTCGGGACGTCGACGAGCACCGCACCGGGGCGTCCCGACGCGGCGATGTGGAACGCCTCGGCGATCACCCGCGGGATGTCATCGCCCTCGCGCACCAGGAAGTTGTGCTTGGTGACCGGCATGGTCATCCCGGTGATATCGGCTTCCTGGAAGGCGTCGGTGCCGATCAGGGCGCGCCCGACCTGACCGGTGATCGCCACGACCGGGATGGAATCCATCTGGGCATCGGCCAGCGGGGTCACCAGGTTGGTCGCACCCGGACCCGAGGTGGCCATCATCACGCCGACCTTGCCGGTGGCGTGGGCGTAGCCGCTGGCAGCGTGCCCGGCGCCCTGCTCATGGCGCACCAGCACATGGCGCAGCTTCTTCGAGTCATAGAGCGGGTCGTAGACGGGCAGCACGGCGCCACCGGGGATGCCGAAGATGATCTCTACACCGATCTCCTCGAGCGACCGCACGACCGACTGCGCGCCAGTCATCTGTTGTGGTGCAACAACATTGGTCTTCGGCTCCGCCTTGGCAGGGGCCTTGACGCCGTTCGCGCGCTGGGTGGACTCCGGCGGCCGCGTGGTGGGTGCGCTCACTTTTTCCTCATCGATCTGGTTCGGTCCGGTTGCTTCTGTGGTGTGGTGACGTTCTGTGACAGCAAAAAACCCCCGTCAGCGGAGTCCGCTGTACGAGGGTCGGCGCGTCGATGCTGTTGGCTAAGCCCGGCAGAGAGCTAGCGCGGCATCAACGCGCCAACCAATTACTACGAGCTTGTCCGGGGTGTACATAGACCCTGACGGTAGCCGCCGCACTGCTCAAAGGTCAAATTGCCCATCCCGATCGAGGACGCCACCGCCCCTCGCGGACAAGCCGGCGCCACTGGCGATGAGAAGATGACGGGGTGAGTGACCCCTCCCCGCTTGTCATCCGCATCTCCCCGATGGCCCACTTCGCGGTGTTCTTTCTGTTCCTCGGGCTGGCGGCGCTGGTGTTCGTGTGGCCGAGCTGGACGCAGATCCTGTTCGTGATCCCGGTGCTGGTGTCGGCGGCCGTCGTGCGCTATCGGACGGTGGCCGACCGCGAAAAGGTGACCTCAAGGACGTTGCTGAGCAGCCGGACCGTGCCGTGGTCCGACATCGACGGCCTGCGCTTCAACCGATCCTCCTGGGCCAGGGCCCGGCTCACCGATGGCAGCGAATTGACGTTGCCCGCAGTGACGTTCGCGACCCTTCCGCTGCTGACACAGGTCAGCGGCGGACGGGTTCCGAATCCGTACGAGTGAGCGGCGCTACCCGAGCGGGTTGGCGCCGTTGAGCAGCACCCACATGCCGATGCCGACACCGATGCCGAGCAGCAGCGCCAGGAACGATCCGACGAACGGGCGCCGGGACCACCCGCGGCCGGCGTCGAGGCCGTAGCGCCCGGGACCGGTCAGGGTGAGCGCCGCGGCGACCAGCACCAGGGTCGCCTGGTGCTCGTGCCCGGTCGGGATGACGAAATCGACGAAGCTGACGCCGGGTTCGGCGGCAATGGAAGCCAGCAGCGCATTGACCGAGTAGGCCAGCGCGGCGGCCGCAGCCAGCGGGGTGAACAGCCCGAGCACCAGCAGCAGCCCGGCAGCGACCTGCGCTCCGGCGCCGACATAGGTCAACAGGCCGGCGTGCTGGTAGCCGAGGTCGGCCAGCGAACCCTCGAAACCGCTCAGGCCCGCGCCGCCCCACCAGCCGAAGATCTTCTGCAGCCCGTGCACGATCAGCAGTGCGCCCAGGCCGACCCGCAGCAGCATCAAGCCCAGGTCGGTGGTGCCACGACGGCCGGCATGGCGAATCTGCTGCTCGGCGTCGTAGGGGCCGATCTCGGTCGGGGCGGCCGGTGCCGCGGCGTACGGGTTGGGCTGCGCCGGAGAGACATAGGGCAGCGGCTCGGGGTCGTTGAGCAGCCCGAAGGGTGACTGATCGGGCTTGGATGAGCCATCGACGTCATAGCGCGGGATGGCAGTCGTTTCGAAGTCTCCCCCGTAGGTCGACGAGGGGAGGTCTTCTTCGGGGTCGACCAACTGCGCCGACGCCGGCCGTTGCCAGTCGGTCAGGTTCTGAGGTTCAGCGGTCACGAATGCCAGCGTAAGTGCAAGTCACCGCAGAACAAGGGATTGGCGCGGCGCATGGCGCAGCGTATCCACACCGTTGCCGAGTTGTGATACACCGGCGCATTCCACCCGGAGCGAGCGCAACGACGGGGAGGAACTACAGGCCTTCGTGGCGCGCACTGCCCGCCGATCCGTAATCTGGCCAGCATGAGACTGGGCCGACCGACGCGGGGCATGCCGGTGCGACTGGCGGTGGTGCTGTGCGCGGCGTTGCTGGTCGGTTCGGGATGTGCGCGGTTCGACGACGCCCAGTCCCAGCCGTTCACCACCCAACCCGCGATGACGCCTCCACCCCCGACCAAACCCGAGCCCCCACCACCGCTGCCGGCCACACCATTCCCGAAGGAGTGCAAGGCCACCGGGGTCATGCAGGGCTGCCTGGCGAGCACCAGTGGACTGATCATGGGCGGCGACAGCCAATCGGCGCTGGTCGCCGAGCGCGCCACCGGGGTGATCAAAGAGGTGTCGACGAAGGCCGAGCCCGTCGTCAAGCTCGTCATCCCGGTCGATCCGGCCGGTGACGGCGGCCTGCTCGACATCATCAAGTCACCGACCTATGCCCAGGACCGGCTGATGTACGCCTACATCAGCACGCCCACCGACAACCGTGTCGTGCGCATCGCCGACGGCGATCCCCCCAAACCGATCCTCACCGGGATCCCGAAGGGCCCGACCGGCAACGCCGGGGCGCTGGTCTTCACCAGCCCGACGACCCTGGTGGTGCAGACCGGTGACGCCGGAGACCCGGCGCTGGCCGCCGACCCTGCCTCGTTGGCCGGCAAGGTGCTGCGCATCGAGCAGCCGACGACCGTGGATCAGGCACCGCAGACCACTGCGCTGTCGGGGATGGGCGCCGGCGGCAGCATGTGCGTCGATCCGGCCGACGGCGCGCTCTACATCACCGATCGCACCCCGACAGCGGACCGGGTGCAGCGCATCACCAAGGATTCCAGCGTCTCGACGGTGTGGACATGGCCGGACCGCCCCGGGGTGGCCGGCTGCGCCGCGCTCGACGGCACCGTGCTGGTGAACCTGGTGAACACCAAGCAGACGGTGGCGCTGCGGTTGGCGCCCGATACCGGCGCGGTCACCGGTGAGCCCGAGGTGGTCCGCCAGGACCAGCACGGTCACGCGTGGGCACTCGCGGTCTCCCCGGACGGCAACATCTGGGGCGCCACGGTGAACAAGACCGCCGGCGACGCCGGAAACTTCGACGACGTGGTCTTCCCGCTGTTCCCGTCCGGTGGCGGGTTCCCCCGCAGCAACGCCGACAAGACGTAGGTGATCTCGGCGCGCTCGCGCTCACCGAGCGAGCGCGCCGAAGTCGCTCAGGAACAGGCGGCGAGCACCAGTTCACGCACCCGCGCGGCGTCGGCCTGGCCCTTGGTCGCCTTCATCACCGCGCCGACGATCGCGCCGGCGGCAGCCACCTTGCCGCCGCGGATCTTCTCGGCGATATCGGGATTAGCCTCGAGAGCTTCATTGACGGCGGCCTGGATCAACGAATCGTCGCGCACCACGACCAGACCGCGGTCGTTCATCACCTGCTCGGGCTCACCCTCACCGGCCAGCACGCCCTCGATGACCTGGCGGGCCAGCTTGTTCGACAGCTTGCCCTCGTCGACGAGCTTCACCACCGCGGCCACCTGGGTGGGCGTGATCGGCAAGTCGGACACTTGCACTCCAGCTTCATTGGCCTTCTGCACCAGGAAGTTTCCCCACCAGGCGCGGGCGGCTTCGCTGGACGCGCCCTGGGCCACGGTCGCGGCCACCAGGTCGATCGCGCCGTTGTTGACCAGGTCGCGCATCACCTCATCGGAGATGCCCCACTCCTGCTGAACGCGGTTGCGCACCAGCCACGGAAGCTCCGGGATGGTGGCGCGCAACCGCTCCACCAGTTCGGCCGACGGCGCCACCGGTTCCAGGTCGGGCTCCGGGAAGTACCGGTAGTCCTGCGCGGTCTCCTTGCTGCGCCCGGCGTTGGTGTGGCCGTCCTCGTGGAAGTGCCGGGTCTCCTGGGTGACGGTGCCACCGGAGCGCAGCACCGCCGCCTGCCGGCGCATCTCGTAACGGACGGCGACCTCGACGCTCTTGAGCGAGTTGACGTTCTTGGTCTCGGTACGGGTACCGAATTCCTTGGCGCCCTTGGGTTTCAACGACAGGTTGGCATCACAGCGCATCGATCCCTGGTCCATCCGCACATCGGAGACATCCAGTCCGCGCAGCAGATCGCGCAGCGCGGTCACATACGCCCGCGCGATCTCCGGGGCTCGTTCGCCGGCGCCCTCGATGGGGCGGGTGACGATCTCGATGAGCGGCACACCGGCCCGGTTGAAGTCGGCGAGCGAGGTGGTCGCACCGGAGATCCGGCCGGTGTCACTGCCGAGGTGGGTGAGCTTGCCGGTGTCCTCCTCCATGTGCGCGCGTTCGATCTCGATCCGCCAGGTGGTGCCGTCGTCGAGCGGCACGTCCAGGTAGCCGTCGATCGCGATCGGCTCGTCGTACTGGCTGATCTGGTAGTTCTTCGGCTGATCCGGATAGAAATAGTTCTTCCTGGCGAAACGCCCCCACGGCGCGATATCGCAGTTGAGCGCCAACCCGATCCGGATCGCCGATTCCACCGCGGCCTGGTTGAGCACCGGCAGCGAGCCGGGCAGGCCCAGGCACACCGGGCACACCTGGGTGTTGGGCTCGGCGCCGAACTTGTTGGCGCACCCACAGAACATCTTGGTGGCGGTGGACAGCTCGACGTGCACTTCCATGCCCATCACGGGATCGAACTCGGCGATGACGTCGTCGTAGTCAAGAAGTTCGGCGGTATCGACAGACATGCACCGATCCTAATGGGGCCGGTCAGCGTCACTTCATGGTGGCGACGTTGCGCCAGAAGTTCTGCAGACTGTCGGTGCCCCCGAACAGGGTGGTGAAGTTGGTGGAGTCGACCAGCAGGATGTGCCCGGACCGCGCCCCGGTCGGCGGCATCGAGATCAGCGCATTGAACTCGGTGTGGCCGGCCGCGGTGAACGGGTGCGGACGGTGCGGGTCGACCCGCTGCTTGCCGAGCACCCGCAGATCCTGGCTTTCCGGCGCGGTCAGTTCGTAGTGCGGCAGGTGCGGGTGGAAGTTGAAGGTGGTGACGGTGGTGAGCAGGCCGGTTCCGTCGAGATCGGGAAAGGCCGTCAGCGGCGCGATCTGGTTGGTGGTGCCGTCGACCACGGCGGGGCGCAGCCCCCAGGTGTTGTGCACGGGCACCTGCAGCGCCGCCATCAGGGACCGGGTGTACTGGCTGAAACGCTGCTGCCTGGGCACCAGCCGGTCGCCGTGGTGCAGGTATTCGACCTGGCGCTGGGCGTAGTCGTCGGTGAATCCGACGTCGTGGTGCGGGGCCAGCACCAGGCAGGTGCCCTCCCGCTGCAGCCATTGGGCGATGGCGGCGATCTCTTCGGGTTCGGCGTCCTGCTCGGAGGGCAGGTGGTCGAGCCCGAACACCATCAGGGTGTCGGTATCGGCCAGGATGCGCTCGTCGATCGGCAACCGGTAGCCCGCCTGGTCGATGCGCTGAAACACGGCCACCGGGTGCCCGGTCACCTCCTCGGCGAGGGCCTGGAACGCCAGCGTGGACCGGTGGAAGAGTTCGAGTGTGCCGGGGATGCCCTGCAGGAAATTCGCCGCATCGTATTCGGGTGTCTCGTAGGCCGGCCACAGCACGTTGCGGACCTCGGTGATGGTCGAGAACCGGTTGGACATTTCAGCCGGGTCGCGTTGCGCCTCCCAGGGATAGCTCCACGTCCAGTAGATGCTGATCCGACGTCGCCCGTCGTGCGGCCGCGGGACGTGGCTCTGGTTGTAGGTGCGCGCAGCGATCATGGTCACTCCTCCGCGCCCAGCGCGGCCAGGTACCTCATCGCCGACATGCCGGGCAGAAAGAAGTACGCCCCACCGGTGAGGGTGGTGAAGGCCGGCAAACCCTTGTGCACCTTGCGGATCGGACGTTTGGGCACGGTGAAGTCCAGGGTGCCGTCCTGGGCGCCGCAGATCGGATCGTGTTCGTTGCCCAACTCGTGGAAGGCCTTGTCGTTGATCCAGACGTTCTGCGCGAACTCGAACTGGCGCACCAGATCCGCGCAGATGATGAAGGCCGCGATACCGCGCTCGATGCCGTCCTCGGGCGCCCCGTCCGGCAGCGCCGGGCCGTAGGTCGCGCCGCGCCGGATCATCCGGCGGCGGTTCATGTAGTGCGCCGTGTCGCGGGGGTTGAGCCGGCGAGCGTGCGAGCCGAGCGGGCAGGCGTACCCGTGCGGATCCATCTCCTTGTAGTTGAAGTCGTTGTTGCGCATGGGGTCGGCCCCCAACCCCGGATCGTCATGCTCGGGTGCCAGTACCAGTGGTGCACCGCTGCGCCAGCGACCCATGAACTTGGCCGCCAGCAGTTCCTGCTCTTGCGGGGTGTCCGCGTGATCGCTCAGGTAGTCACGAAACGTACCGACGTGCTCCTGCAACCTCCGGTAGGCCATGAAGCTGCCGTTGCGCGACAACACCTCGGGCTGAGGAAGATTCGCGACCGGGCCGTTCTCGTCGGGGTAGCCGAGGATGAACTCCCCCGGTTCCAGCGCGTCGCCAGATCCCGGAGTCGGCTCCTCGCCTGATCCCTTCATCACCGGCTGGGACAATCGGTCCCGGAAGCCGAAATGGTCGTGCGCATAGTTGAACGGCGGTGAGGCGTTGAGGTCGAGAAAGGACAGGCTGCGCACACCGGCGGTGCGGGCGAGCAGCTTGTCGTGTTCCTCGATGGAGCGGGCACACTGCTCATCGGTGCGGGAAAACAGGATCGCGATCGCGTGCACATCGTCGCCGGCCAACCCACCGAGCCAGTGTTCGGGCGCACTGGTGCCGGCGTCACCGAGGATGGCGGCCCGGGCGGCCATCCCTTCGCGGAACGCGTCGGGGAAGGTGGCCAGCGATTCCCCGGGTACGCCGAGTGCACGCAGGCCGGTCCAGGTGAACGCCAGGGTGACCCACCGGTCCGATTCGTCCATCATCGTCGTCGCCTCGGATGCGGACTGCACGCGATCGAGCAGTGCGGTCAGCCACGCTCGTCCGCCCGCCGGGGTGTCGAACGTCAGGAACTCATAGCGCCCCGTGATCGCCGGAGTCCTGGTCAACAGGATGTGCTGGATATCGTCGACCTCGAGCGTCTCGGTCACTGCATCTGGTCGAGCATGTCCGAGAAGGCGGCCTTGAGCTTGAGCGCCTTCTTGATCTCGTCGGCGGTGACGTAGGGGTACTCACCGTATTCCAGGAAGCTCGGCTGCTGGTGGTCGCGGACGAACTTGATGAACGCCTCCGGGTTCTCCTTCCAGTCCTCCGGAAACCCTTCGAGTTGGGTGAAGATGGTCGTGATGCCCGTCGCGCTGAAAAGCTGGACGGCATCCTCGGTGTATTTGTCGAAATCGGTGTCGAAGATGCCCATGTACTGGAAATGCAGGCCGGAACCGATGTCGAAGAGATTCCAGCGCAGGTAGTGCAAGCGCAACGGCGCCAGCGCGTCCGGACTCGCCGCGATGGTCTCTTCGATGGTCTTGCCGTAGGCGCGGACCGCCTCCTCACGGCCCTCTTTCACCTTCGCGATGATCGAGAAGCCGTAGCACGCCGGTGTCCTGGGGTAGACCGGGCCGTACCGTCCGCGCTCCAGCTCGAAGTAACCCTCTTTGGGGATGGCGAGCGCCGCCGGTTTCGTCCAGTCGCCAGTACCTGCAGTCATGTCGGCGACCTCCCGGTTCGGTGCCCCGGACGCTACACCCGGGCAGTCGTTTCGGCGGCCGAACGGCACGGTGCGCGGGGATGGGAGCAAAGCCCGACGCAGACGCGCCACATATCAGCCGAAGAACTCCGCGGCATCGTCGTAGCGGCTTTGCGGAACCAGCTTGAGCTGGCGCACCGCGTCGGCCAGCGGGACCCGGCCGATTTCCTGCCCGCGCAGCGACACCATCATCCCGTACTCACCCGCATGCGCGGCGTCGGCGGCGTTGACGCCGAATCTGGTGGCCAGCACGCGGTCATAGGGCGTCGGGGTGCCGCCACGCTGCACGTGGCCGAGCACCGTCACCCGCACTTCCTTGTTGATCCGCTTCTCGATCTCGACGCCGAGCTGGTGCGCCACACCGGTGAACTTCTCGTGCCCGAATTCGTCGGTGCCACCCTGCTTCAGCTGCATCGAACCCTCGGCCGGCTTGGCGCCCTCGGCCACCACGCAGATGAAATGCGAATCACCGCGAACGAAGCGCTGTTTGACCAGCCGGCACACTTCTTCGACATCGAAAGGCTGCTCCGGGATCAGCGTCATGTGCGCGCCCGAGGCCAGGCCGGCGTTGAGCGCGATCCAACCGGCGTGGCGGCCCATCACCTCGACCAGCATCACCCGCTGGTGCGATTCGGCGGTGCTGTGCAGCCGGTCGATGGCATCGGTCGCGACATGCAACGCGGTGTCGTGCCCGAAAGTGACGTCGGTGCAATCGATATCGTTGTCGATGGTCTTGGGCACACCGACCACCGGCACGTTCTCTTCGGACAGCCAGTGCGCCGCGGTCAGCGTGCCCTCACCACCGATCGGGATCAGGACGTCGATGCCGTTGTCTTCGAGGGTCTGCTTGATCTGGTCCAGACCGGCACGCAGCTTGTCCGGGTTGACGCGCGCGGTGCCCAGCATGGTGCCGCCCTTGGCGAGCAGCCGGTCATTGCGGTCGTCGTTCGACAGCTGGATGCGGCGGTCCTCCAACAAACCGCGCCAGCCGTCCTGGAAACCGACGACCGATGAGCCGTACCGCACCGCACTGGTGCGCACCACCGCGCGGATCACCGCATTCAGGCCAGGACAGTCACCACCACCGGTGAGAACACCAATACGCATGGGCTAGATCCTGCCAGCTTCGTCCAGTCCGGGCTCGCCCACAGCGAAAGTGAAGCTCAGCGTCCTAGGGTTGGGTATGACCACACTTGCCGATCACGTCATCTTGACACTGCAGGCCAGTGGGGTCACACGCATGTACGGACTGCCCGGGGACAGCCTCAACGGGCTGACCGACGCCATCCGGCGCGCCGACGACTTCAACTGGGAACACGTCCGCCATGAGGAGACGGCGGGTTTCGCGGCGGCCGGTGATGCGGCGCTGACCGGGCAGCTCGCGGTCTGTGCCGGCAGTTGCGGGCCGGGCAACCTGCACCTGATCAACGGGCTGTTCGACGCCCAGCGCAGCCGGGTGCCGGTGCTGGCCATCGCCGCGCACATCCCGCAGTCCGAGATCGGCTCGGAGTACTTCCAGGAGACCCGCCCGCAGGAACTGTTCCGCGAATGCAGTGTCTACTGCGAGCTGGTCACCACCCCGGAGTCCGCGCCGCGGGTGCTGCAGATGGCCATGCGCGCCGCCATCGAGGAGAACGGTGTCGCCGTCGTCGTCATTCCGGGCGAAATCTTCCTGCACAAGGCCGGTGACCTCAGAGTCAGCCCGGTGCTGCCCACCCACTCGATATGCCGGCCCGCCGACGATGAACTGCGTCGCGCCGCAACGATTCTCAACAACTCCGACAAGATCACCATCCTCGCCGGCGCCGGGGCCGAGGGTGCCCACGACGAGCTGGTGACGCTGGCGGCCACCCTGAAGGCGCCGGTGGTCCATGCCCTGCGCGGCAAGGAATTCGTCGAATACGACAATCCGTACGACGTCGGAATGACGGGCCTGCTCGGATTCGCCTCCGGCTACAAGGCCATCAAAGAGGCCGAGGTGCTGCTCATGCTGGGCACCGACTTCCCGTACCGGCAGTTCTATCCCGAGCACGCCACCGTCATCCAGGTGGACGTCCGCGGCCGAAACCTGGGCCGGCGTACCCCGATCGACCTCGGGATGGTCGGATACGTCGGCGACACCCTGGCCGCCCTGCAGCCACTGCTGAGCACCAAGGACGACCGCACGCACCTGGACCGGTCGCTGAAGCACTACCGAAAGACCCGCCGCCGGCTCGACGAGCTCGCCGTCAACGATCGCGACAAGACCCCCATCCGGCCGGAATACCTTGCCGCCGAGGCAGATCGGCTGGCCGCTGCGGATGCGGTGTTCACCGTCGACGTCGGGTCGCCGGTGGTGTGGGCGGCGCGCTATCTGACCATGAACGGCCGCAGGCGCCTGCTCGGCTCGTTCAACCACGGCACCATGGCCTGCGCGCTGCCGCTGGCCATCGGCGCCCAGACGGTGGACCGCAACCGGCAGGTGGTGGCCTTTGCCGGCGACGGCGGACTGACCATGCTGTTCGGGGAGCTGATCACCCTGAGCCAGAACCGGTTGCCGGTGAAGGTGATCGTGTTCAACAACTCGTCGCTGAACTTCGTGGAGCTGGAGATGAAGGCGGCCGGCATCGTGACCTTCGGCACCGATCTGCAGAATCCCGACTTCGCGGCGGTCGCGCGGTCCCTGGGGCTCTTCGGTCGGCGGGTGGAACGGCCCGGCGACCTGGAATCCGCGCTCACCGCGGCCTTCGCCCATGACGGCCCGGCGCTGATCGACGTGGTGACCGCGCGTCAGGAACTGTCCATCCCGCCGGCCATCACCGTCGAGCAGGCCAAGGGTTTCTCGCTGTACGCGATCCGCACCATCCTGGCCGGACGGTCCGACGAGTTGCTGGATCTGGTCAGCACCAACGTGGCACGCCGCATCCTGGACTGACGGCTACAGCGCGGTGGGCAGCACTCCCCGCGCGACCTCGTAGGCCGCACCGACCCGGTAGAGCCGGTCATCGGCCAGCGCCGGCGCCATGATCTGCAGCCCGACGGGCAGATTGTCCTCGGCCGCCAGGCCCGACGGCACCGACATCCCGCAGTGCCCGGCCAGGTTCAGCGGCAGCGTGCACAGGTCGAACAGGTACATGGCCAGCGGATCGTCGACCTTCTCCCCCAGCCGGAAGGCGGTGGTCGGCGTCGCCGGTGAGACCAGCACGTCCACCTTCTGGTAGGCCGCGTCGAGATCGCGGGCGATCAGAGTGCGAACCTTCTGCGCCTGGTTGTAGTAGGCGTCGTAGTAGCCGGCCGACAGTGCGTAGGTACCGATCATGATGCGGCGCTTGACTTCCGGGCCGAAGCCGGCCGCGCGGGTCAGCGCCATCACCTCTTCGGCGCTGTGCGTGCCGTCATCGCCGACGCGCAGGCCGAACCGCATGGCGTCGAAGCGCGCCAGGTTGGAGGACACCTCCGAGGGCAGGATCAGGTAGTAGGCCGCCATCGCGTGATCGAAATGGGGGCAGTCCACCTCGGTGACCTCGGCCCCGAGCGCGGTGAGCTGTTCCACGGCGGTGTTGAACGAGGCCAGCACGCCGGGCTGATACCCGTCCCCGCGCAACTGCTTGACCACGCCGATGCGCACACCCTTCAGGTCGCCGGTCGCTCCGGCGCGGGCCGCGCCGACGACATCGGGCACCGGGGCGTCCACCGAGGTGGAGTCCCGCCCGTCATGGCCGGCGATGACCTGATGCAGCAGCGCGGTGTCCAGCACGGTGCGCGCGCACGGACCGCCCTGGTCCAGCGACGACGCGCAGGCCACCAGCCCGTAGCGGCTGACGGTGCCGTAGGTGGGCTTCACGCCGACGGTCGAGGTGAGGGCGGCGGGCTGGCGGATCGAGCCACCGGTATCGGTGCCTATGGCCAGTGGCGCCTGGAACGCGGCGAGCGCGGCGGCGCTGCCACCACCGGAACCGCCGGGCACCCGGTCGGTGTCCCAGGGGTTGCGGGTCGGACCGAACGCGGAGTTCTCCGTCGAGCTGCCCATGGCGAACTCGTCCATGTTGGTCTTGCCCAGAATCGGGATGCCGGCCGCGCGCAGCCGCGCGGTGACCGTGGCGTCATACGGCGGGTTCCAGCCCTCCAGGATCTTCGACCCGCAGGTGGTCGGCATGTCCGTGGTGGTGAACACGTCCTTGAGTGCCAGCGGCACACCGGCCAGCGGGGACGGGAGCTGCTCCCCCGCGGCCACCTTGGCGTCGATCTCGGCGGCCGCGGCCAACGCCCTGTCCCCCGCGACGTGCAGGAAGGCGTGGTAGCGCTCGTCGGTGGCGGCGATCTGGTCCAGGTGGGCCTGGGTGACCTCGGTGGAGGACACCTCCTTGGCGGCGATCCGGGCGCCCAGCGTGGCGGCGTCCTCGCGGATGAGTTCGGTCACTCTGCCTCCCCGAGAATCCTGGGCACGGCGAACCGTCCGTCCTCGGCGCGCGGCGCCGCCGCCAGCGCCTCGTCCTGCGCCAGACCGGGCACGACGGTGTCCGGCCGGGTGACGTTGAGGACCTTCAAGGGGTTGTCCGTGGCCTCGACGCCGGTGACGTCGACGGATTGGATCTGGCCGACATGGGCCAGGATGGCGTCGAGTTGGCCTGCGAAGCTGTCCAGCTCACCGTCGGTCAGGGCGAGCCGGGCCAGCCGCGCCAGGTGCGCTACCTCGTCCCGGGAAATCTGTGACACGACTGCAAAGCCTAGTCACCCTGCAATCCTCGGGTCGCTGCGCCCCGACCCCTGTGACATCGTGTTGGCCGTGCCGTCATATCTGCTGCGGGTCCAGCTGGAGGACCGACCGGGCAGCCTCGGCTCACTGGCCGTCGCACTCGGTTCGGTGGGTGCCGACATCCTGTCCCTCGACGTCGTCGAGCGCGGCGCCGGCTACGCCATCGACGATCTGGTGGTCGAACTGCCGCCCGGCGCGATGCCCGACTCGCTGATCACCGCCGCCGAGCACATCAAGGGCGTCTACGTCGACAGCGTGCGCCCGCACACCGGGCTGCTGGAAGCCCACCGCGAACTCGAGCTCATCGACCACATCGCCGCGGCGCGGGGCCGGTCCGACAAACTGCACGTGCTCGCCCAGGACGCGCCACGTGTGCTGCGGGTGAGCTGGTGCACCGTGGTCCGCTCCACCGCCGAGGGCGTCGAGCGCGTCGCCGGCAGCCCGGGCGCACCGGAGACCCAGGCCACCACCGCCCCCTGGCTCCCGCTGGAACACGCCGCGGCGCTGGACGCCACCGCGGACTGGGTGCCGCAGGTGTGGCGCGATATCGACACCGCGCTGGCGGCAGCCCCGCTGGGCGACCCGTCGATCGCGGTCGTGCTCGGCCGTGCGGGTGGCCCGGCGTTCCGACCGTCGGAGGTGGCCCGGCTGGGCTACCTGGCCGGCATCGTGGCGACCATCCTTCGCTGATAATGCTGAGAACCCGCTGTGAGCGAGGCTGTACGGTGGAATTCTTGACCACGATGAAAGGTGTTGCGTGGGGGAACTACTGATCGTCCTCGCCATCGTTGCGCTCGCGGCGGGCGTGATCGTCTTCCTCGTCGCCCGCAATCGCCCGAAGCAGCCCAAACAGCCCTCGGCTCGCCAGGATCCGCTGCGATTCGCGTCCCAAACAGAGACCTTCGGCCCGCGCCAGCTGGGCCCTGGTGCCATCGTCAGCTACGGCGGCACCGACTACGTGGTGCGCGGATCGGTCACCCTGCGGGAGGGTCCGTTCGTCTGGTGGGAGCATCTGCTCGAGGGCAAGGCCGACGAGCCACCGGTCTGGTTCAGCGTCGAGGAGGACGAGGGCCGCCTCGAGCTGGTGTGGTGGCACAAGCGCACGGGATTACCGGCCGAACCGGGCAGCAGCATCGACGTCGACGGAATGTCCTTCACCGTCGACGAGAACGGCCGCGCGTCCTACACCACCGAGGGCACCACGGGACTGCCCGCGGGCGGCGACATGGACTACGTGGACTACAGCGCCAACGGCGGCACCGCCCTGCTCGGCTACGAGCGCTGGGCGCCGACGATGGCGTGGGAGGTCTCCTACGGCACCCCGGTGCGCGCCGGGGAGTTGACCGTGTACCCGGCGCCGCCGGCCGGATTCTAGGCATCGCGTTGCCGTTGCATCGCCTGCGCGTGGTTCCCGTCGATGTCAGTGGCACGAATCTGCGCTTGACGCTGAACGCCCCTGCCCCGCCCCCGCTGGCGTCCTGCACGCTGCGCCATCCCGGCGGCGCGGATCTGACCCTGGGCGTGCTCGGCGCGTCTCATGTCATCACGGTGGCTGAGTTCTCCGAGCAGGTGTCTTGCACCGAGCATGCTGCCGGTTCGGCACTGCCGGACTCGGCGAAGGCACCCGGCTACCGGTTGCAGTCCGAGACCACCAGCCACGACGAGTCCGCATTCCGCCGGATCGCGGCCGGCCTGCGGCACCGCTGCGAACACGAGAGCGGTTGGCTGGGTGGCAGTTTCCCCGGCGACGAGGCCGCGCTCACGGCGCTGTGCGCCACCCCCGAGGGCGCCGGCTGGCACTGGCAGACCTGGCATCTGTACCCCGCGGCCCGCAGTGGCCTCGTCGTGCACACCGAGAGCCGGTGGCAGCCGTGAGCCGCAACGCCCTGTTCGCGCTGGCCGGAGTGCTCGTCACGCTCGGCGCTGTCCTGCTGATTTCCGGAATGGTGTTGCTGAACAAGGACGTTCGCAACCACGTCAGCGAAAACTACCGGCAATATTCGGCGGACGGCGGTGACGGGCGCTACGAATGCAGCGGCTCCCCGACATCGGTGGCCGACGACATCGCGTCCTACGACGCCCCGGAATCGCGCGCCTCCGACCGCGGCAGCGAGTATCTGCGCTACCCCGACGACATCGTGATCGTCGGTCCGGACGGCCAGTATCCATGCAGTGTCCGGGTCGAGGACGTCAATTCCCGCTACAGCGGCGGCGGGTTCATTTTTCTGGGTCCGGGGTTCACCCCGGGCTCACCAGCGGGCGGCTCGGGCGGTAGCTCCGGCGGACCCGGCGGAACGAAGTAGGAGCGGGAGACACCGATGGACACGTCATACCTTGCACTGGAGTTCGGCACGGTCGACGGCGGCGCACTGACCCAGAACGTGGTCGCGGCGGTGCTGTATTTCGTCGTCGGGATCGTGGTTTTCGGCGCCGGGTTCGTGATGACCGACCTGTTGACGCCGGGCAGCCTACGCGAGTTGGTGTTCGTCGCGCACCGCCCGAATGCGGTCGCGGTGGCCTGCGGCATGTACGGGGCGCTGTCGTTGGTGACCGCCGTCGCGATCATCGCGAGTTCTGCCGAACTGGGCCAGGGATTGGTCGATGCGCTGGTGTACGGACTGGTCGGGGTGACATTGCAGGGCGTCACACTGCTGGTGCTGGAAGCGCTGGTGCCGGGCCGTTTTCGCGACCTCATCGGCGATGAGAAGCTGCACCCGGGTGCCGTCGCGACCGCGGTGATCCTGCTGGCCGTCGGAGGGGTGAACGCAGCCGCGCTGTCATGACCGGCACGACGCGCTGGCGGGCACTGCTGCTGGCCGCGGTCGCGGCCTGCGCGGCGTGCGGGCTCATCTACGAGCTCGCCCTGCTGACGCTGTCGGCCAGTCTGCACGGCGGCGGTATCGTCGCCACCTCACTGATCGTCGCGGGCTACGTCGCCGCGCTCGGCGCCGGCGCACTGCTGGTCAAACCGCTGCTCGGCCACGCCGCCATCACCTTCATCGCCGTCGAGACCCTGCTCGGTGTGATTGGCGGATTATCTGCTGCGGCAATGTATGTGGCGTTCTCGTTCATCGGCGGTTCACTGTGGGTGCTGGCGCTGGGCACCGCGGTGATCGGCGCGCTGGTGGGCGCCGAAGTCCCGCTGCTGATGACGCTCTTGCAGCGGGGCCGTACCGCGGGAGCCGCCGACGCCGGCCGGGTGCTGGCCAACCTGAACGCCGCGGACTATCTGGGCGCCCTGATCGGCGGTCTGGCATGGCCGTTCCTGGTGCTGCCGCAGCTGGGCATGATCCGCGGCGCCGCGGTCACCGGGATGATCAACCTGGCCGCGGCGGCCGTCGTGGCGGTCTTCCTGCTGCGCAGCATCATCAGCCGCCGCCAGCTCGCGTCGGCGCTGGCCGTGCTCACCGCCGCCGCGATGGGACTGACCGCGCTGATCGTGGCCTCCGACGGTATCCAGAGCACCACCCGTCAACGGCTGTATGCCGATCCGATCATCGCCTACCAGCAGTCCTCCTATCAGGAGATCGTGGTGACCCGCCGCGGCCCCGACACCCGGCTGTATCTCGATGGCGGACTGCAGTTCTCGACGCGCGACGAGTATCGCTACACCGAGAGCCTGGTGTATCCGGCGCTCGGCAACGAGGCCCGCACGGTGCTCATCCTCGGCGGTGGCGATGGCCTGGCCGCCCGCGAGTTGCTGCGGATGCCGCAGGTGCGCCAGATCGTCCAGGTGGAACTCGATCCGGCCGTGATCGCGCTGGCGCGCGGACCTCTGCGCGAGACCAATGCCGGCGCGCTGGACGACCCGCGGGTGCAGGTGATCGTCGATGACGCGATGACCTGGCTACGTGAGCCCGGTGTGGTGCCCGACGGCGGCTTCGACGCCGTGATCATCGATCTGCCCGACCCCGACAATCCGGTGCTGGGCCGGTTGTATTCACTTGAGTTCTACGCGCTACTGACCCGGGTGCTGGCCGTCGACGGGCTGGTGGTGGTGCAGTCGGGCAGCCCGTTCTCGACACCGAATGCGTTCTGGCGCACGGTGTCCACCCTGGGGTCGGCGGGATTCGCGGTGACCCCGTATCACGTGCACGTGCCGACCTTCGGCGACTGGGGTTTCGCGCTGGCCCGCCGCGGGGCCACGCCCCCGACGCCCACGGTCCCCGACGATGCTCCCCCGCTGCGGTTTCTCACCCAGGAGGTGCTCGACGCGGCGACGGTGTTCCCCCTGGACAACGCCGCGCAGGTCCTCGCGCCCTCCACGCTGGACAATCCGCGGATCGTCGAGGACATGCGCGCGGGGTACCGCTAGGGTTGCCCGCGATTCTTGGTGTTCCGTATGAGTCCCGTGACAGTGGTTTTCCGGGCCCATAGGTTGGGAGACAGGAAAGATTCACACCACCGAAGGTTGATTCTCTCCTGAAACCCGCTGAAAGACAATGAGATTGCGTTCTTCTGCACCAAATACATTGTCAAAAGCATGATGTGCGAACAAGAGAATCACCACCCTGGGGCGCCGTAGGCGCAATGCCGGGTGGCTGCCACTACCGGAAAGGCACGTAGAAATGCACACAACCAGCTTGGTCACAGTCGGTGTCATCGCCCTGACAGCCGCGATTTTCGGGACCGCACCAGTCGTGTCTGCGACCCCGTCGGCGCCCGCTTCCGCTGCCAGAACCGTGGCAGAACAACCCAACCCGGACGACAGCGTCCAGGTGAACGGATCGCGCAGCGCGCGCCAGAAATCGGTCGACACCACCGCCGGAAACGTCTTCACTCCTCCGGTGACTGCCCCCCAGCCCACGGTCGATCCCTACAACGACTGAACTAACTCTCGGCCGGCTCCGCCTCGGCCTCGGGTGCGGGCCCGTCGGCCAGTAGCGTGCGGAAACCGTCCTCGTCGAGCACCGGCACGCCGAGTTCGATCGCCTTGTCGTACTTGGATCCCGGTGCGTCACCGGCGACCACGTAGGAGGTCTTCTTGGAGACCGATCCCGCTGCCTTGCCGCCGCGGACGAGGATCGCCTCCTTGGCCTCGTCGCGGGAGAAGCCGGTCAGCGAACCGGTCACCACGATCGACAGCCCCTCCAGGGTGCGGTCGATGCCGGCGTCGCGTTCGTCGGCCATCCGGACACCGGCGGCGCGCCACTTGTCCACGATCGCGCGGTGCCAGTCCACCTCGAACCATTCGATGACCGCCGCGGCGATGGTCGGCCCGACGCCTTCCACCGCGGCGAGTTCGGCCTCCGAGGCGGCGATGATCGCGTCGAGACTGCCGAATTCGCCGGCCAGCGCGCGTGCCGCCGTGGGACCGACGTGCCGGATGGACAGCGCGACCAGCACCCGCCAGAGCGGTTGGGATTTCGCCTTGCCCAGGTTGGCGAGCAGCCGCTTGCCGTTGGCCGACAGCTCGCCGGCCTTGGTGGTGAACAGCTCGGTGCGCAGCAGGTCCTCGGCCGTGAGCCCGAACAGTTCACCCTCGTCGGTGATGACACCGGCCTGCAGCAGGGCGGTGCCCGCCTCGTATCCGAGGCCCTCGATGTCGAAGGCGCCGCGGCCTGCGGCGTGGAACACCCGCTCCCGCAGCTGCGCCGGGCAGGTGCGGGTGTTGGGGCAACGGATGTCGGCGTCACCCTCCTTGGCCGGTGCCAGCGTGGTGCCGCATTCGGGACATGTTGTGGGCATGATGAATTCGCGTTCGGTGCCATCGCGCAGATCGACCACGGGGGCCAGCACTTCGGGGATGACGTCACCGGCCTTGCGCAGCACCACGGTGTCACCGATCAGCACACCCTTGCGTTTGACCTCGGACGCATTGTGCAGGGTGGCCAACCCGACGGTGGACCCGGCCACCTTGACCGGTTCCATGTAGGCGAACGGGGTGACCCGTCCGGTGCGCCCGACGTTGACCCGGATGTCGAGGAGTTTCGTGGTGACCTCCTCGGGCGGATACTTGTAGGCGATCGCCCACCGGGGCGCCCGTGAGGTCGCACCGAGTCGACGCTGCAGGTTCACATCGTCGACTTTGACCACCACACCATCGATCTCGTGTTCGACGTCGTGGCGATGTTCACCCCAGTAGGCGATGCGGTCGGCCACTGCCTTGATGCCCTGCACCTTGGTGGTGTGGGTGGACACCGGCAGGCCCCAGGCGCCCAGCGCCCGGTACGCATCATGCAGGGAGGCGGGGGTGAATCCTTCGGCCTTGCCGAGTCCGTGACAGATCATCCGCAACTTGCGTCGCGCGGTGACGGCAGGGTTCTTCTGCCGCAGCGAGCCCGCCGCGCTGTTGCGCGGGTTGGCGAACGGCGGTTTGCCCTCGGCCACCAGGCCGGCGTTGAGGTCCTCGAAATCGGCCAGCCGGAAGAACACCTCACCGCGCACCTCGAGCACCGCTGGGACCGGGAATTCGTCTGTGCCGGTGAGCCGTTCGGGGATGTCATCGATGGTGCGGGCATTGAGGGTGACATCTTCGCCGCTGCGGCCGTCGCCGCGGGTGGCCCCGCGGACCAGGACACCGTCGCGGTAGACCAGCGCCAGTGCGACACCGTCGATCTTCAGTTCGCACAGATAGTCGATATCGGTGCCGATCTCGGCACCGAGGCGCGCGGCCCACGCCGACAGCTCATCGGTGTCGAATGCGTTGTCCAGCGACAGCATCCGTTCCAGATGGTCGGCCGCGCCGAAATCGGTGGCGAAACCGGCGCCGCCGACCAGCTGGGTCGGCGAATCCGGCGAGCGCAGTTCCGGATACCGCTCTTCGAGCTCCTCCAGCTCACGCAGCAGGGTGTCGAACTCGGCGTCGGAGACGACCGGTGCGTCCTTGACGTAGTAGCGGAACTGGTGGCCGCGCACTTCCTCGGCGAGTTCCTGCCATCGACCACGGGCCTCTGCGTCCGGTGAGCTCACCCTGGTCAGGCTAGTCGAGGCCTCCGACAGGCCCCGACACCGATTACAGCGTCGGGATGCGCCGGAACTGCACCACATCACGCCAGGTGGTGCCCTCCCAGCACTGCAACACGAACCCGCGGGGTTCGACCAGCTCGCGCAACGCCGCGACGCTCTGGCGATCGGGGTCCGGGAAGGCCTCGACGAACACCAGCAGCGCCCCCGGGTTGAGCACCCGCTCCAGCCCGCGGATGCAGGCGTCCCGGTCGGGTACCTCACCGAGCACCGCGGCCAGGAAGGCGACATCGAAGGAGTTGTCGGGGAACGGCAACCCGGCACCGGCGTCCCCGGAGTGAAACCCCACCTGGCAGCCGGTGTCGACGCCGGCCAGCCTGCGTGCCGCCTTGTCCAGCATCTGCGGCTGCAGGTCGAACAGGTCGAGCCGGCCCAGTGGCAGCCGGCGGGCAATTTCGGTGCTGAAGTATCCCGGACCGGGCCCGATCTCAAGGACCCGTTCGTTGCCGGCCAGCCGCAGCGAGTCCACGACGCTGCCGGGCCGCCCGACGAGTCGGCGGACCGGGTTGTTCAGGAACACCGCAGCCCAATGCGGGTACGGAAAGTCGGCTACCCGCCTGCTCTGCCGGAGCACGGTATCCATCCATGATGTGGGCATAATGACCCCTCCTCACCTGCGAAAGTAAGGGTAGCCTAATCGATAGGTGGCATGGATAGACTGCTACCCGTGCCGCACCCGATCATGTTCTCCGACGACGACTTCGGGCTCGCCGAGCTACGCGGGCTGGCGCTCGGCTTTCCGGCAGCCTTCGAGAAGGTCTCGTGGGGCCGACCGGTGTTCTGCGCACCGAAGATGTTCGCCATGTACGGCGGCAACCTGAAGGCGGCCGGCGAGATGGTCGCCTTTCCGCACGCGCTGCTGGTGAAGGTCGACGACTCCGACCGCCGGTCCCTCGAGCAGGACGACCGGTTCTTCTTCCCCGCCTATATGGGCCCGTTCGGCTGGATGGGCCTGGACCTGACCGCCGCGGCGGTCGACTGGGATGAGGTCGCCGAGTTGCTCGACGCGTCGTTCCGGTTGGTGGCGTCGAAGAAGCTGATCACACAGCTCGACGAGCGGTAGTTGGTGACACCGACTGCAGAACGGCGAGATTCGCCGTCGGCCTAGGTGGTCTTCAGGAACGTGCGCAGCCGGTCCAGCACCAGCTCTGGGCGCTGCTCGACAATCCAGTGCCCGACGCCGGGAACCAGTTCGAGCTCGAAATCCGAACAGTGCTCGGGCAGCACCCGCAGCAGTTCCGGGGTGAGCACCGAGTCGTCGGTGCCGTGCAGCCAGCGCACCGGGATCGACACGTGGTGATTATCGAATTCCCCGCGCATCCAGCGCGCGGCCTCGCGGGTCTGGAAGGTCCGGTACCAGCGTGAGCCCGCTTCGGCGTAGCCCGGTCGGCGCATGCAGGCGACGTAGAACGCGATGTCCTCGTCCGGCGTCTGGAAATCGCCGCCCACCCAGGAGCCCAGGAACCGGAAGAACCGCGCCTTCGGGTCGGCGATCACCTTCGGGCCGATCACCGGCAGCATCATCGGGATCTGGTACCACATGCGCCAGACGTTGATCAGTGCCTCGCGGTCGTGCTTGAGCCACGGCACCGCGGTGTTCAGGCCCATGAAGGCCGCGACCTTCTCGGGATGGCGCAACATGAAGATGGTGGCCACCGGGCCGCCCCAGTCGTGGGCGACGAGTTTGACCGGACCCACGCCGAGCCGGTCACACACCGCGGCCAGATCGTCGGCCATATCGTTCTTGCGGTAGCGGTCCCGGGGCGCCGAGCTCCACCCCGCCCCGCGCAGATCCGGGCACAGCACCCGGTATCCGTCCGCGGCGAGCGGGCCGATGAGCTCGTGCCATTCCCACCAGTTCTGCGGGAAACCGTGCACCAGCATGACCGGCGGACCGTCGGCCGGGCCGGCGTCGGCGACGTGAATCGTCACGCCGCGACCGAGATCGACAAAGCGGTGTTGCACGCCGGGGAGATCGGGCGGGTTGTCCATGGCGACAATCTACGGTATGCAGTACCGCTGGTAACACGTCGGCTTCGAAGGTTGCCCACATTTGCCGCGAAGGCGTGGTTCGATGGGCAGCACCATGAGTATCGAAAGCCCGTTTCCCAAGGTCCAGATTCCCTCATCAAACGTCTACGAGTACCTGTTCGCAGACATCGATCCCGCAGTGGCAGAACAGGTCGCGCTGCTGGACGCCAAAACCGGCAACACCACCACCTACCGCCAGATGATCGACCGGATCGACGCGTTCGCCGGGGCGCTCGCCGCGCGCGGACTCGGCCCCGGTGACGTGGTCGGCCTGCTGGCCCCCAACAGCTCGGCCTTCGCCGTCGCCTTCCATGGCATCCTGCGTGCCGGTGCCACCGCCACCACCATCAATGCGCTGTTCACCGCCAAGGACATCACCAAGCAGCTCACCGACTCCAAGGCCGCCCTGCTGGTGACGGTCTCAGCGCTGAAACCGCAGGCACTGGAGGGCGCGCTCGCAGCGGGCCTCGACGAATCGTCGGTCGTCGTGCTCGACGGCCCGGGCGCCGACACCGACGGGCACCCCAACGCCGAGGACTTGCTGGCCCCGGCCCACCCGGCACCGCAGGTCAGCTTCGATCCGGCCACCCATCTGGCCGTGCTGCCCTACAGCTCGGGGACCACCGGCAACCCCAAGGGCGTGATGCTGACGCACCGCAATCTGGTGGCCAATGTCGCGCAGATCCGCCCGCTGCAGGGCATGACCTCCGGTGATGTCATCCTGGCCGTCCTCCCGTTCTTCCACATCTACGGGATGACGGTCCTGCTCAACGCCGCGCTGCACGCCCGCGCTCAGCTGGTTATCATGCCCGGCTTCGACCTGACCGAGTTCCTGGCCAATATCGCCGATCGCAAGTGCACGCACGCCTTCATCGCCCCGCCGGTCGCGGTGGCGCTGGCCAAGCATCCGCTCATCGACGACTACGACCTGTCCTCGCTGCGCGCCATCATGTCCGGTGCCGCGCCGCTGGACGAGGAACTCGGCCGCGCCGTCACCGCGCGCCTGGGCTGTGCGCTGGTGCAGGGCTACGGGATGAGCGAGCTGAGCCCGGTCAGCCACATCACGCCGTTCGACGGCGGTGCCGAACTGGTCGGGGCGGCGGCACCGGTCAGCTCGTGCGGGTGGACCGTGCCCAATGCGGTGTCCAAACTCGTCGACCCGGCCACCGGCAAGGAGATCGGGCTGCCCGAGAACGGGCTGAGCGAGACCGGGGAACTCTGGTTCAAAGGGCCCAATGTGATGGTCGGCTACCTGGGCAACGACACCGCGACCCGCGACACCATCGACGACGACGGTTTCCTGCATACCGGTGACCTCGCCCGCGTCGACCCGACCGGCTGCGTGTTCATCGTCGACCGGCTCAAAGAGCTCATCAAGTACAAGGGCTATCAGGTGCCGCCCGCCGAACTGGAGGCCGTGCTGCTGGGCCATCCCTCGATCGCCGACGCCGCCGTCATCGGGGTGATCGAGCAGGAATCCGGTGAAGAGGTGCCCAAGGCGTTCGTGGTGCGCCAGCCCGACACCGAGCTCAGCGAGGATGCGGTGATGGAGTTCGTCGCCGGCCAGGTCGCGCCGTACAAGAAGGTCCGTCAGGTGGCGTTCATCGATGCCATCCCGAAGTCGGCGGCCGGCAAGATCCTGCGCAAGGATCTACGCGGGCGGTAGCCCGCTTGTCCGGGCGGGCGGTAGGGCGCGCGCTGCGCGCGCCTGCCGGTAGCCCAGCGCAGCGCCGGCCAGCGGGATCAGCAACAGACCGAGGATGCCGAACAGTGAGGTCATCGGCTGGCCGGGGCGCGGGTCAGATCCGATGGGCAACACCGACAAGCCCATATCGGCCACCGGCAGCCCCGCGACCGGTGCCGTGATCGGCGCCGGCACCGGAGCCACCGGCTGCGGTGCGCGCACCTCGGCCGGCGAGTTCACCGGCGCCGGCCGCGACGGCGGTGGCGACGCCGGCGGTCGGGCCGCGCTGGCAGTGGGCGCGAGCACCGGTGGGTCGACGTCAGTGGGCGCGACGGGCGCTGCCGGACGCAATCCGGAACCACCGGTCCTGACGTCATCGGCGGTTCGCGCGGTTCTGGCGGTGCGCACCGTGCGCGCGCTGTCGGCGGTGGTCACCGACGGCCTGCTCCGCTCGCTCGACGACGCGTCCGCGTTGGCGCTGCTCTGCTGAGTACCGCCTGCACTGTCATCACGCGATCCGTTGCCGGCGACGTCGTTGCTGGGGACAATGCTCCGGGAGCTTTCGCCGCCACGTCTACTCGAGTCGTCACGGCGATCGGAATCGGCGGAGGCCGATCCGCGGTGTCCCGGGTCGGCGGTAGCGACAGCGCCAGGTGCGATGACCAGCGTCAATGCGACCGTTGCACCGGCAACGGCCGTCACCACACGCTTGCACTGACTCACTGGCTCCCCAACCTTTGGCCCTCACCTTACGCCACCGGGAAGTTTGCTTGTCAGATTCCTTCAGGATCGGTTTCGACACCGTCGGCGGCCTTCTGGACCAGGCCGATCGCGATGCGGGCCCATTCCTCGGTGGCACCGGACAGCCCGCAGGCAGGGGTGATACCGATCCGTTCGCGCAGCACCGTGCGGGGAAGCCCAGCCGGTCGGTGATCTTGGCCGCCGCGGCAGCGACCTGCTGAGGCTTCCACTGCTGTTGCTGCGCGGTGCCCGGCACCACCCCGAGCAGAACGGTCCGCCCGGATTCCACGAACTCGCCGACTCCGTCCAGGTCGGCCGCCTGCAGGGTCGACACATCGATAGCGATGGCCTGTAACTGGCTGCGCTGCAACAGCTTCCACGGCAGATCAGCAGCGCAGCTGTGCAGCGCGACCTCGCCGCCCACCCTGGCGATGCACTCGTCCAGCAGCACCGCGGCGACCTGCTCCTCGACCGGATTCACCGGGGAGAAGCTGGTCACCCCGGTCAGTCGGCCCAGCATCGCCGCGGGAAGCAGCGGTTCGTCGAGTTGCACCACGACCTCGGTGCCCAGCCGGCGCGCCACCTCGGCCCGGTGCAACGACAGTCCTTCGGACAGCGATTCAGCCAGATCACGCAGCGCCCCGCTGTCGGTGATGGCCCGGTGCCCGTTCGCCATCTCCATCTGGGCGGCGAGCGTGATCGGCCCGGCGGCCTGGACTTTCACCGTGCGGCCCGAGCCGTGCAGACCGGCCTTCTCCCAGGCCTCCTCCAGCGCGTCGAGATCCTCGTTGAGCATGCTCACCGCGCGGCGCAGCACCGAACTGCGGCCCGGCGCGATCCGGTAGGCCCGGGCCACCGTGTCGAAACCGATATCCACCAGCAGCGCGCCGGTACGCCCGATCAGGTCCGCGCCGACACCGCGGTTGGGCAACTCGACGAGGTGCGGCAGGGTGTGCAGTTCCCCGATGACGATCTCGGCGGCCTCGCGGGCCGACTCACCCGGCCACGATCCGATGCCGGTGGCGGCGGCGAAAACACTCATCGGCCAACCGTATTCGATCGCGCGGTCAGCGGGTGACAGTGGCGCTGGCAATGACCTCGTCGCCGGCGGGATCGGGCCGGTACAGCACCATGGTCTGCCCGGGTGCCACGCCCCGGATCGGGGTGCGGAGATCGGCGATCAGCCGCCCGTCGCGCAGCTCGGCGACGGCGTCGGCAAAGCCGCCGTGGGCGCGTACCTGGACCACGCCCTCGATGGGCCCGTGCGGTGCGGTCCCCGCGGTGAAGACGGGCTTCTCCCCCGTCAGCGTCGACACGTCCAGGTCATCGGCGGCGCCGACGCGCACCGTCCCGGTGGCGGCGTCGATACCCGTCACGTATCGGGGCTGCCCGTCGGGGCCGGGTCCGGCGATACCCAGCCCCTTGCGCTGTCCGATGGTGAACCCGTGCACACCGTCATGCTCGGCGAGCACGGCGCCACCGGAGTCGACGACGGCGCCCGGTCGCACCCCGATGCGGGCACCCAGGAAGGCGCGGGTGTCGCCGGACGGGATGAAGCAGATGTCATGGCTGTCCGGCTTGTCGGCGACCGCCAGGCCGCGGCGTGCCGCCTCGGCGCGAATTTCTGACTTGGGCGTGTCACCGATCGGGAACAGCGCGTGCCGCAGCTGCTCTGCGGTCAGCACCGCGAGCACGTAGGACTGATCCTTGTCGATATCGACCGCGCGGCGCAGCCGCCCGTCGGCCAGCCGCGCGTAGTGGCCGGTGGCCACGGCGTCGAATCCCAGGGCCACCGCGCGAGCCGACAGCGCGGAGAACTTGATGGTCTCATTGCACTTCACGCACGGATTGGGCGTCTCGCCGCGGGCGTAGGAGTCGACGAAGTCGTCGATCACCTCTTCCTTGAAGCGGTCCGCGAAATCCCATACGTAAAACGGGATGTCGAGAATATCGGCGACTCGGCGGGCATCGCCGGCATCCTCCTTGGAGCAGCAGCCCCGCGACCCGGTGCGCAACGTGCCCGGAGTCGCCGACAACGCCAGGTGCACACCGACGACGTCGTGGCCGGCGTCCACCATCCGTGCTGCGGCCACCGACGAGTCGACCCCGCCGCTCATGGCGACCAGAACCTTCATCGTCGCGTCCCCGCACTGGCCAGCGCGGCCTGCCGGGCCCGCTCCACCGCGGCCGGCAACACGTCGAGGGCGACATCTACATCGGCGTCGGTACTGGTGTGCCCCAACGAGAGTCGCAGCGAACCGCGCGCGGCGGCCGGGTCGGCGCCCATCGCGACGAGCACGTGCGAGGGCTGCGCCACTCCTGCCGTGCAGGCCGAACCGGTCGAACATTCGACGCCCTTGGCATCGAGCAGCATCAGCAGGGCGTCGCCCTCGCAGCCTCGGAAAGTGAAGTGCGCGTTGCCGGGCAACCGGTGATCACCGCTCGCGCCGTTGACGTCGACGTCCTCGATACGCGCCTGCACCCCGGCGATCAGTCGGTCGCGCAGGGCGCTGACCCGTGCGTTGGTCTCGGTGAGCGCCTCCACCGCCACCCGGGCGGCCGCGGCCATGGCCACCGCAGCGGCGACATCCGGTGTGCCCGAACGGACGTCACGCTCCTGGCCGCCGCCGTGCAGGATCGGCACGCAGGCGGTGTCGCGCCGCAGTACCAACGCCCCCATACCGGTCGGGCCGCCGAACTTGTGCGCGGCCACGCTCATCGCCGACAGCCCGCTCTCGGTGAACGCCACCGGGATGTGCCCGACGGCCTGGATCGCATCGCTGTGCATCGGAATCTCGAATTCAGCCGCCACTGAAGCCAATTCGGCGATCGGCATGATGGTACCGACCTCGTTGTTGGCCCACATGATCGAGATCAGGGCAACATCGTCGTGGGTGCTCAGCGCCGCGCGCAGCGACTCGGGTGCCACCGAACCGGCGGCGTCGACGGGCAGCCAGGTGACCTCGGCGCCCTCGTGCTCGACGAGCCACTCGACCGCGTCGAGCACGGCGTGGTGCTCGACCGGGGTGGTCACGATGCGCCGACGGCGCGGATCAGCGTCCCGACGAGCCCAGTAGATGCCCTTGACCGCCAGATTGTCGGATTCGGTGCCGCCGGCGGTGAAGATCACCTCGGACGGGCGGGCGCCCAGCAGACCTGCCAACGTCTCGCGGGCTTCCTCCATCCGCCGGCGCGCCGCGCGCCCGGACGTGTGCAGCGAGGAGGCGTTTCCGACCGTGGCCAGCGCGCCGACCATCGCCTCGATGGCAACGGGGTGCATCGGGGTGGTGGCAGCGTGATCGAGGTATACGGCTGTCATGGCCCATCAAGGATAGCCGCCGGGCCCGGGGCGCCCGTCCGCCGAGGTCAGGCAGCCAGCATGTGGCCGTGCGCCACGTCGCGGCCGGCGGTGCCGCGCACCGCCGCCTCGCACCGGGCCGCCAGGTCGCGCCGGTCCTGCCCCGGCAGTTCCAGCGACTGCACCTGGACGTGCACCACCGTGCGACGTGCCGTGACGAGCCGGCGGATCGAGTCGAGCAGGGTGTCCTCGCCGATGTAGGCGGGCACGGTCGACGGGCTGCCGTCGCGGTGGTGGTAGTTCAGCCGCAGCGGCTGCACCGGGCGGCCTGCGTCCACGGCGGCCTGGAACATGGCCGGACGGAACTGCCCGTATCCCAGTCCGCACCAGGTGGTGCCCTCCGGGAACGCCACCACCGTGTGTCCGTTGCGCAACCGCGCGGCCACCGCGCTGACCACCGCGGGCAGCCTGCGCAGGTTCTCCCGCTCGATCGGGATGACCTTCATGATGCGGGCGACGACCCCGAGCGCCGGCCAGTCGATCAGGTCGGCGCGGGCGACGAACGAGCCGGGCATCACCGCACCGATGCTGAAGATGTCCAGCCAGGACACGTGCCCGCTGACCACCAGCACGCCGCGCAGATTGCGGATGGGGCCACCGGAGACGGTGATCCGCACGCCGACGCAGCGCAGCATCAGCCGGCAGTAGGCGCGCTGCAGGTGCGAGCGGCCCGGCAACGGCACCGCGAGCAGCGGTACCGCCAGGAACAACAGCAGGGCACCGGTGACGCGCAGGGTCGTGCGGGTCCAGACCGCGGGACGGGATCCCAGCGGGGCCGCACCGGCGTGCATGCAGCTGGCATCGCAGGAAGCCCGCGGCAGCCAGGAGTGATCACTCGCGACGGTCATGCTGGAGTCTCGCTTTCGGTGGCGTCGGCGGCTTGGGACACCGAGCGCAGCCGCTTCAGGTAGCGGACATCGGCGTGGCGCTTGTCGAGCAGCGCCGGGAAGTCGCCGACGCCGAAATCGGGATCGTGGGCGGGTTCGCCGCACACCTGGGCGCCCAGGCGCAGGTAGCCGCGCATCAGGGCGGGCACCGTGACCCGCGCCGGCGGGTCGATCTCGTCGAGGCTGCGACCGTCGATGACGACCGGACGGTAGGGCCGCACGGTGAATTCCTGCGGGGCGCCGTGGCGGCGGAGCACGAAATCACGGACCCCACGCAGCTGGCTGCCGGGCTCCTCATGGGCTGGGTGCGTCGGCACCGACACGCAGCCGGTGACGTAGTCATAGCCACAGCGGTCCAGGTAGGCCAGGATGCCCGCCCACATCAGCAGCACGACACCGCCGTTGCGGTGATCCCCGCGCACCACCGCGCGGCCCATCTCGACCAGCGACGGACGCAGCGCGTCCAATGCGTGGACGTCGAACTCGGTGGCGGTGTAGAGGCTTCCGGCGGCGATCGCGCCGGGCGGCGGGAGCATCCGGTAGCAGCCGACGAGTTCGCCGGAGCCGTCCTCGCGCACCAGCAGGTGATCGCAGTACTGGTCGAAGCGGTCGGCGTCCAGACCGTCACCGGTGGGCGCCATGGCGAAGCCGGGTTCGGAGGTGAACACCTCGTGACGCAGGCGCTGGGCCGCCTCGATATGCGCCGGGTCGGTGGACAGCAGCAGGGTGTAGCGCGGCCCCGGTGTCCCGGATGTCGCCTGGTCGATGTCATCAGCCGGTATGAGAACAGATGCGGTACTCATGCCAGCACGGTCGCGCCTGCGGGTCTCCGGGCGGCATCAGGGGCGTGACGTGTCCGTGCACGGTGCGTGAACAGCACGCTCAGCACACGAAAGCGCCCCGGAACATGCGTTCCGGGGCGCCTTTCGAACTGCAGAGAGCGGGATTTAACCCTTACGGGCCTTGACCGCCTCGGTCAGCTGCGGGGTGACCTTGAACAGGTCGCCGACGATGCCGAGATCGGCGATCTCGAAGATCGGCGCCTCTTCGTCCTTGTTGACCGCGATGATGGTCTTCGACGTCTGCATGCCGGCTCGGTGCTGGATGGCACCGGAGATGCCCAGCGCGATGTACAGCTGCGGGGAGACCGTCTTACCGGTCTGACCGACCTGGAACTGACCGGCGTAGTAGCCCGAGTCGACGGCGGCACGCGAGGCACCGACGGCGGCACCGAGCGAATCGGCGAGCTCCTCGACGACCTTGAAGTTCTCCTCGCTGCCGACGCCGCGGCCACCGGCGACCACGACGCTGGCCTCGGTGAGCTCCGGACGGTCACCGGCCACGACGGGCTCGCGGGACGTGATCTTCGTCGCATTCTCGGCCGGGGCCGGGACCTCGACGTTGACGACCTCGCCGGCACCGTCGGCCGGGGCGGCCTCGACGGCACCCGGGCGCACGGTGATCACGGGGAGTTCACCGGTGGCCTGGGCGTCGACGGTGAACGCGCCACCGAAGATGCTGTGCACGCCGATGCCGCCCTCTTTGATCTCGACGACGTCGACCAGCAGGCCCGAGCCCAGACGTGCGGCCAGCCGGCCGGCGACCTCTTTGCCCTCGGCGTTGGCGGCGATCACGACGGCGGCGGGAGAGGCCGACTCGGTCAGCGCGGCGAGCACGTCGACCTTGGGGGTGACCAGGAAGCTGTCCACGTCGGCCGACTCGGCGACGTAGATCTTGGCGGCACCGGCGGCCTTGAGGCCGTCGGTGAGACCCGCGGCGGTGCCCTCGGGGCCCACCACGACCGCGGACGGCTCGCCCAGAACGCGGGCGGCGGTGATGAGTTCGGTGCTGACCTTCTTCAGTGCACCATCGGCGTGCTCGACGAGCACAAGTACTTCAGCCATGAATCTGTCCTTATGTGTTGTCAGAGAAGAATGGGATGGGCGACTAGATCAGCTTCTGGCCGACCAGGTATTCGGCGACCTTCTTGCCGCCCTCGCCCTCGTCGGTGATCTTCTCGCCCGCGGTCTTCGGGGGCTTGGGGGTCGACGAGAGCACCTTGGAGCCGGCGTTGGCCACGCCCACCTCGTCGGCCTCGACACCGATCTCGGCCAGCGTCAGGACGGTGACTTCCTTCTTCTTGGCGGCCATGATGCCCTTGAAGGACGGGAAACGGGGCTCGTTGATCTTCTCGTTGACGCTGACCACGGCGGGCAGCGAGGCCTCCAGGCCGAACACGCCGTCGTCGGTCTCGCGCTCGGCGGTGACCTTGCCGCCCTCGACGTTCAGCTTGCGCACGTGGGTCAGCTGCGGCAGACCCAGGTATTCGGCGATGACGGCCGGCACTGCGCCGCCGACGCCGTCGGTGGCCTCGTTACCGGCGATGACCAGCTCGGTGCCTTCGATGGTGCCCAGCGCGCGGGCCAGGGCCCAGCCCGTCTGGATCACATCGGAACCGTGCAGGCCGTCGTCCTTGAGGTGCACGGCCTTGTCGGCACCCATGGACAGGGCCTTGCGGATGGCCTCGGTGGCGCGCTCGGGGCCGGCGGTCAGCACGGTGACGGTGCTGTCGCCACCCTCACGCTCCTTGATGAGCAGCGCTTCTTCGACGGCACGCTCGTTGATCTCGTCGAGCACGGCGTCGGCGGCTTCCCGGTCCAGGGTCCAATCACCCTCGGACAGCTTGCGCTCGGACCAAGTGTCAGGGACCTGCTTGATCAGGACCACGATGTTTGTCATGACTGTGGTTCGTCCTCCTCGATGAGGCCGGCAGCCGGCCTGGGCATATCACGTTTTGTCCAACGGCCTCCAGGTTACTCGCGAGTAACTTCGGTGGCACGCATGGACACCATAACCCGTTGGTTGGTTCGCTCAGACCCCACGGTCGCCAGGGCATCCGTTCGCGAACCGGCCATTACGGGTTAGCCTGCCTTCCAATGAGCACAATCGGTTCCGTCGACAGCGCTGGCCCGGGCGATCCCCTGCCCCTGACCGGCGAGCGCACCATCCCCGGCCTGGCCGAGGAGAACTACTGGTTCCGCCGCCATGAGGTGGTCTATCAGCGGCTCGCCGACCGGTGCGCCGGCCGCGATGTGCTCGAGGCGGGCCCCGGTGAGGGCTACGGCGCCGACCTGATCGCCGGGATCGCGCGCAGCGTCACCGGGGTGGACTACGACGAACAGGCCGTTGCCCACATCCGTGCCAAGTACCCGCGGGTGCGGATGCACCTGGGCAACCTCGCCGATCTGCCATTGGCCGATGGCTCCGTCGATGCGGTGGTCAACTTCCAGGTCATCGAGCATCTGTGGGATCAGGGGCAGTTCGTCGCCGAATGCGCGCGCGTGCTGCGACCGGGCGGGTCGCTGCTGATGTCCACGCCCAACCGCATCACCTTCTCGCCGGGCCGGGACACCCCGCTCAACCCGTTCCACACCCGTGAACTGAACGCCGACGAGCTCACCGACCTGCTGGAGCAGGGCGGCTTCCGGGTCGAGGCCATGCTCGGGGTCTTCCACGGCGCCGGACTGGCCGCCCTCGACGCCCGCCACGGGGGTTCCATCATCGCGGCCCAGATCGACCGCGCGGTCGCGGATGCACCGTGGTCGCAGGAGTTGCTCGCCGACGTCGCCGCGGTGCGCGCCGAGGATTTCGATCTGCTCGACGCGAAGGAGAGCAACATCGACGACAGCCTGGATCTGGTGGCCATCGCGGTGCTGCCGTGACCGGATCTCCGCCGGACCCGGCACCCGGGATGTTCACGCTGGTGCTGCACACGCACCTGCCGTGGCTGGCCCATCACGGCCGCTGGCCCGTCGGCGAGGAGTGGCTCTATCAGTCCTGGGCGGCGTCCTATCTGCCGCTCGTGCGGGTGTTGCGCACGCTGGCTGCCGAGGACCGCAGCCATCTGGTCAGCCTGGGCATGACCCCGGTGGTCACCGCTCAGCTCGATGACCCCTACTGCCTGACCGGTATGCACCACTGGCTCGCCAACTGGCAGCTGCGCGCCCTGGAGGCGACCACCGTGCAGGCCGGGACCGGCGCCGAGGGCACCTTCGGTTCGGCGGAAGCGATGCGCCGGTTCGGCGTTCGCGAACATGCCGCCGCCACCGAAGCGCTGGAGAGCTTCACCACGCTGTGGCGCCACGGTGGCAGCCCGCTGCTGCGCCAGCTCGTCGACGCCGGGACCATCGAGCTGCTCGGCGGTCCACTCTCGCACCCGTTCCAGCCGCTGCTCAATCCGCGGCTGCGCGAGTTCGCGCTGCGCGAGGGTCTCGCCGACGCCCGGCAGCGCTTCGCGCACACCCCGAAGGGCATCTGGGCGCCCGAGTGCGCCTACGCCCCGGGAATGGAAATCGGTTACGCCGCAGCCGGTGTGGGCCACTTCATGGTCGACGGTCCGTCGCTGCACGGCGATACCGCGCTGGGCAGGCCCGTCGGCGACACCGATGTGGTGGCCTTCGGTCGCGACCTGCAGGTCAGCTACCGGGTGTGGTCGCCGAAGTCCGGCTACCCCGGGCATGCCGCGTACCGCGACTTCCACACCCATGACCACCTCACCGGCCTCAAGCCGGCGCGGGTCACGGGTCGCAACGTGCCCTCGGAGGCCAAGGCCCCCTACGAACCCGAGCGCGCCGACAGGGCGATCGACAAGCATGTCGCCGATTTCGTCGGCGTGGTGCGCCGACGGCTGCGCGAGGAAACCGAACGCATCGGCAGGCCCGCGCACGTCGTCGCCGCCTTCGACACCGAGCTGTTCGGGCACTGGTGGTACGAGGGTCCGAAGTGGCTGGAACGACTGCTGCGCGCACTGCCCGAGGCCGGTGTCCGGGTCGGCACCCTCGCCGATGCCATCGAGGCCGGCTTCGTCGGGCCAGCGGTCGAATTGCCGCCCAGCTCTTGGGGTTCGGGCAAGGACTGGCAGGTCTGGAACGGCGAGAAGGTGTCCGATCTGGTGCAACTCAACGCCGAGGTCGTCGATACCGCGCTGTCGGCGGTGGACAAGGCGCTGGCCCACCGCGGCGCCGGTGCGTCCCGCGATCTGGTGGCCGACCAGATCCTGCGCGAGACACTGCTGACGGTGTCCAGCGACTGGCCGTTCATGGTCAGCAAGGACTCCGCCGCCGAATACGCCCGCTACCGCGCGCATCTGCACGCCCATGCGACCCGGGAGATCTCCGCGGCGCTGGCCTCCGGACGCCGCGAGCAGGCGCAGCGGCTGGCCGGTGACTGGAACCGCGCCGACGGGCTGTTCGGCGCCCTGGACGCCCGGCGGCTCCCCCGATGACCCCACCCGTCGAAGGTGCATGCCCGTGAAGATCCTCATGGTGTCCTGGGAGTACCCACCGGTGATCATCGGCGGCCTCGGCCGCCACGTGCACCACCTGGCCACCGAACTCGTGCTGGCCGGCCATGAGGTCGTGGTGCTCGCGCGCCGGCCCACCGGCACCGACCCGAGCACCCACCCGTCGACCGATGAGGTCACCGAGGGCGTGCGCGTCATCGCCGCCGCCCAGGACCCGCACGAGTTCGGCTTCGGTACCGACATGATGGCCTGGACGCTGGCAATGGGCCACGCCATGGTCCGCTCCGGCCTGACCCTGCGCGACTGGCAGCCCGACCTGGTGCACGCGCACGACTGGCTGGTCGCCCATCCCGCCATCGCGCTGGCCGAATTCTTCGATGTGCCACTGGTTTCCACCATCCACGCCACCGAGGCGGGACGGCATTCGGGCTGGGTGTCGGGGCAGGTCAGCCGGCAGGTGCACGCGCTGGAATCCTGGCTGGTGCACGAGTCCGACTCGCTGATCACGTGTTCGGCGTCCATGCGCGAGGAGATCGACGCGCTGTTCGGCCCGGGCTTGTCCGAGACGACCGTCATCCCGAACGGGATCGACACCGACGGTTGGCCGTTCGCGCCTCGCCGGGTCCACGGCGGACCGGCCGCGCTGCTCTATTTCGGCCGCCTCGAGTACGAGAAGGGCGTGCACGACGCGATCGCGGCGCTCCCCCGCATCCGCAAGACGCACCCGGGCACCACACTGACCATCGCCGGCGACGGCACCCAGCTGGCGTTCCTCACCGAACAGGCCCGCAAGCACAAGGTGCTCAAGGCGACGAAGTTCATCGGGCGCGTGGACCATCAGCAGCTGGTCACCTTGTTGCACCGGGCCGACGTGGCGGTGCTGCCCTCACACTACGAACCGTTCGGCATCGTCGCGCTGGAGGCCGCCGCCACCGGTACCCCCTTGGTGACCTCGACCGCCGGCGGGCTGGGCGAGGCCGTCATCGACGGTGTCACCGGGATGTCCTGCCCGCCGCGCAACGTGGCCGCACTCGCCACCGCGGTGCGCGGGGTGCTCGACGACCCGGCCGCCGCACAGCGCCGGGCGCTCGCCGCCCGCGACCGGCTCACCTCCGATTTCTCCTGGCCGACGGTCGCCGACCACACCGCCCAGGTGTATCTGGCCGCCAAACGTGCCGAGCGGCAACCACAACCGCGCCGGCTGATCGTGGAACGCCCCCTGCCGGATTACGGCTGACCCACCCGCACCCCCGCCCCGCGAAACACGCGTACCCGGGGTGTGTGCACCCTTCGCCACCCCGGGTACGCGCGTTTCGGCGCCCTTGACAATATTTTTTGTCAAGACCAGACTGAGACCATGGTCGAGATCGAGGTGATCACCGACCCGGCGGCCGCAACCAGCGCGCTCGATCCCGTTCGTGCGCGGCTGCTGGCCGAGCTGAGCGAGCCGGCGTCCGCCGCGACGCTGGCCGCTCGGGTCGGCCTGACCCGTCAGAAGGTCAATTACCACCTGCGGGCGCTGGAACGGCACCGGTTGGTGGCCGTCGCCGAGGAGCGGCAATGGGGCGGGCTGACCGAACGTCTGCTGGTCGCCAGCGCCGCCTCCTACGTGGTGTCCCCCAGCGCCCTGGGTCAGGTCGGCGCCCGGGTGGACAAGACCAACGACCGGTTCTCCGCCGGCCACCTCATCGCGCTGGCGGCACGCGTGGTCAACGAGGTGGGCGAAATATGGCAGGCGGCACGCAAAGCCGACAAACGCCTGGCCACACTGTCCATCGACACCACGATCCGCTTCCGGTCCCCGGCGGATCGCGCCTTCTTCACCAGGGACCTCACCGAGGCGGTCGCGGCACTCGCGGCCCGCTACCACGACGAGACGGCACCGCGCGGACGGCCCCATCGTCTGTTCGTCGCGTCCTATCCCGCGCCGTCGACCGACGAGAATCAGGAGCGCCGAGATGCCCGTGCACCATGACGACGAAAAACGCTGGGTGGAACTGCAACTGGTGGTGCCCGGCACTCCGGAACAGGTGTGGCAGGCCGTTGCCACGGGACCCGGGAACACGGCCTGGTTCACCAGGACCGCCATCGACGAGAAGGTCGGCGGCCCCCTCGAATTCGATTTCGGGCCCAACGGTTCCTCCAGCGGCGAAGTGACGCAATGGGAACCGCCACACCGGTTCGGCTACGTCGAACGCGACTGGTGTGACGACGCGCCGCCGGTGGTCACCGAGATCACCGTCACCGCGCGCTCCGGGGACCACTGTGTCATCCGGATGGTGCACTCACTGTTCACCGAGAGCGCCGACTGGGATGACCAGATCGAGGGCTTCGAATCGGGCTGGCCCGGTCACTTCGCGGTGCTGCACAACTATCTCGCGCACTTCGCCGGTAAGCCGGCGGTGACATTTCACCTCGCCGCCACCGGGGACATGCCCCAGCCCGAGGCGTGGAAGTTGATGCTGGCCGCGTTCGGGCTGGACGCCGCCGACGTCGGTGACCTGCGCACGCTGCACCCCGCACAGGACGATTTCGTCGGTCTCGTGGACCGGGTGTATCAGGACGAGAAACAGCGCTACCTGGTGGCCCGGTTGGCCGAACCGACCGCGGGCGCGGTGATGTTCGGCATCTGTGCTCCCGGCGGTCAGACCGCCACCGGAATCAATGCGTTCTTCTACGGCGACGACGCGGCGCGCAATGCCGCACTCGCGGAGCCCGCGTGGCGCACCCTGCTGGAGGGGGCGCTGCGCTGATCAGCGGGCGGCTTTCTTCCGTTCGATATCGGCCAGGTTCGCGGCCAGTTCGGCGCGCTCGGCGGCCGACGCGTCCCAGGCCACCTTGCGGTTCTTGACCACCTTCGCCGGCGAACCGACCGCGATGGAGAAGTCCGGGATCTCCCCCTTGACCACCGCGTGCGCGCCGAGCACACACCCGCGGCCGACGGAGGTGCCGCGCAGCACGCTCACCTTCGCCGCCACCCAGGTGTCCGGGCCGATCCGCACCGGGCTCTTGACGATGCCCTGGTCCTTGATGGGCAACTCCAGGCTGTCCATCTTGTGGTCGAAATCGCAGACATAGCACCAATCGGCCATCAGCACCGAATCGCCGAGTTCGATGTCCAGGTAGGTGTTGATGACGTTGTCGCGGCCCAGCACCACCTTGTCGCCGATGCGCAGCGAACCCTCGTGACAGCGGATGGTGTTCTTGTCCCCGATGTGCACCCAACGGCCGATCTCCATGGTGGACAGTTCCGGGGTGGCCTCGATCTCCACACCCTTGCCCAGGAACACCATGCCGCGGGTGATGATGTGCGGGTTGCGCAGCTTGAACTTCAGCAACCGCCAGTAGCGCACCAGGTACCACGGCGTGTACGCCTTGTTGGCCAGCACCCAGCGCAGCGAGTCGCGGGTCAGAAACTGCGCCTGACGCGGATCACCCAAGCGCGAACCACGCCACCTCTTGTGTAACGGCGCGCCCCACATCGTCGTCATGGCCGGTCAGCCTACGCGAGCCCGACACGGGCTAGTCTCGGACCTCGATGCCTGCTCGAGGAGGAACTGTGCGCCGGCTTGCTGCCGTGCTGGGAATCGCGGCGCTGACCGTCAGTTCCTGCGCAAACACCGATTCGTGGGTCGAGGCCCACCCGTCGATCGGGTGGGCGGCCCAGTACGCCGACGCCGCCAACAGCAGCTACCGGCCCATCGACGGGGCGCAGGCGCTCGCGCCGGACTGGGAACGCTCGGTCAAGGGCGAGCTCGGCGCCCAGGCCGCGCTGGGATCAGGCAGCTATCTCGCCGTCAACGGCCAGACCCCCGCCGGGTGCTCGCTGATGGTCTGGGAGACCGACAACAACGCCCGCCAGCGCTGGTGCACCCGGTTGTGGCAGGGCGGCGCGTTGTCCAGCCCGCTGTTCGACGATTTCGACAATCTCTACATCGGCCAGCCCGGCGCCATAATGTCCTACCCGCCCACCCAGTGGATCCGGTGGCGTCAGCCGGTGATCGGGATGCCGACCACGCCGCGGCTGCTGTCGCCGGGCCAGTTGCTCGTCCTGACCCATCTGGGTCAGGTGCTGGTATTCGACGCGCACAAGGGCACCGTCGTGGGCACGTCGCTGGATCTGGTGGCCGGGGTGGATCCCACCGACTCCGATCGCGGTCTCGCCGACTGCGCGGCGTCCCGCCGGGAATGCCCGATCTCGGCCGCACCCGCGTTCGGTGCGCAGACCGGGATCGTGGTGGTCGGGCTGTGGGAGCCGGGCGCGCAGGCCCCCGTGCTCGTCGGCCTGCGGTACCGACCGGACCAGACCCCGATCCTGAGCCGCGAGTGGACCAGCGAGGCGGTCGGCGGGGGTCCCCTCGCCAGCCCGGCGCTGTCCGCCGACGGCACCACCGCCTACGTCAACGGCCGCGACGGACGGTTGTGGGCCCTCGACACCGCCGACGGCACCCCGAAATGGTCGGTGGAGCTCGGGTATCAGCCGCAGACGCCGCCCTCGGTGTCCGCCGAGGGCGTCATCGTTGCCGGCGGCGGCCCCGGCGCACAGCTGACCGGTATCACCGATACCGGTGAGATCGTCTGGACACGTGCGGATGTGGAGCCGCTGTCGACGTCGAGCCGAGCCGGTGAGGACATCGGCTACACGGTGGTCCGCGACGGCGAGCGGGGGCAGGCGCTGCTGGTGTTCGACCCCATCGAGGGCGGCACCGTCAACCGCTATCCGCTGCCCGATGCCACCGGCGCGCCGGTCGGGGTCTCGATCGGCCATGACGGCCGGGTGGTGGCCGCGACCAGCGACGGCCAGGTCTACGGGTTCGCGCCCCCTTAGCCTTCGCGGGGATCAGGCGAGCAGCGGGGCGACGGTCGCCCGCGGCACCGATACCTGGACGGCTCCGGCCGCTTCCGGCAACAGTTCGCCCTGACCGAAGAAGAAGATCACCGCATCGTCGGTGATGGCGAAGTTCTGGTAGTTGACCGGGTCCAGACCGGATTCGGGCAACACCGGGTCCGGCATGCCGGACTGCCTGGCCAGGTCGGCCTGCACCACCGGGAAGATCACCGGCAACGGGTCGGTGCCCGCGCGGAACAGATTCTCGAAGGTGATCGGTTTGCGGTAGGCCTGATCCCAGCTGAACGCCTTGTAGAAGGTCTGCGGGTGCGCGCCCCCGACGTTCTGGTAGGTGGTGAACACCACCGATTGCGTACCGCGCGGCGGTACCGCGGAGCTGTACTGCGCCGAGGTGGTGTCCAACTCGTAAGGCATCGCGCGGAAGTCGGGCATCTTGGCCACATTCAGGAATCCGTCGCGGGTCTGCTTGACGTAGTCGATGACCGCCTTCTGGTCCGGGAAATCGGACGGGAAGTTGATGTTGAGCGTGTAGGCCGGATCGGTCTGCTGGATCTGACAGGTGAATCCCGGTCCGGGGGTGGCGCCCACGTCTTCGCATTTGGGCGGCGCGGCCGACGCCGTCGCGGCACCCGCAAGACCCGAGAGGGCGGTGGCGGCCGCGGCCAGCACCGATACGGCAACGGTGGGTACGCGCATCTGGGGGATCCTCCAAGAACCGGGAGCGGCACAGGCGCCGCTGCCCGCCAGGGTACCTGTGGCGCTATCGGGACGGCCGACAAATGAATGCCACCGCACGGCCGGCCGCACCGGTGCCGATGCGGGTGATGACCACCGAGTGCGGCGTCGCGCCGCGCAACTTCAGCCGACGCCGCAGGGCGTCGGGATCCACGTCCAGACCGCGCACCAGGATTTCGAGCGCACCACCGTCGCGGGCCGTCAGTTCGCGGCGCAGCCGCTTCTCGTCGAAACCGATCTCGCCGAGCACCTCGAAACCCCTTACCCCGTCCGGGAGTTCGTCACCGGACAGATACGCGATGTCGGGGTCGAGCTGCCACAACCCGTACCGGGTGCCGTACTGGCGCACCAAACCGGCGCGCACCACCGCACCATCGGGATCGACGATCCAGCGCCCCGCCGGGGCGACGGTGCATTCGTCGGGATCCGCATCGGTGAGCTGCTCACCGCGGTCCAGCAGGGTGGCGCGGCGGCGCACACCCGGTGTCGCCAGACCTGCCGGCCACAGGCAGGCCTCACGTACGCTGCCGCCCAGCGAGCACACCTCGACCTCGCCGTGGAAACCGAGCTCGGAGAGCTGATCGAAATCGATTCCGGGCGCGCACTTCACGACCAGATCGCGTCCGCGGTAGGCGTCGAACAACTCGTCCAGCGGCGGGGTGTAGGCGCGCGGATCGAAACGGCGCCGCCCGCCGCTGCGCCGGCCCGGGTCGGCCAGCACCACGGTGTCACGGGTGACCGGGCGCAGCGCATCGGCGCGGCACACCGCGACATCGGGAACGTTGTTGCGCGCCATGGCCAGTCGCACCGGGTCCAGATCACTGCCCAGCAACTGCCCGGCGACCGGACGCAACGCGGCGAGTTCGGCACCGACCGAGCAGGTCACGTCGTGCACCCGCGCGCCGGTGAGCCGGCGGGCCCGGTGCACGGCGACCGCGGCCGCGGTGGCCTGCTGCAGCGCATCGTCGGTGAACAGCCACGACGACGGATCGCCGAACTTGGCCGCCGCCTTGCGGCGCAGCAGTGTCGTCTCCACGAGCACCGCGGTGCGCTCACCGAAATGTGTTCGCACCGAGGCGATATCGGCGACCTGACCGGCGCCGCTCAGCCCCAGACCGGCCACCTCGGCCAGCGCTCGCCGACCGTCGTCGCCACACAGGTAGGCGACGTCGGCGACGGCGAACTGGACTGCCACCCTGTGTCGCTTCGCTCCTGCCCGCCGTCAGGACGGCTTGACCCCGGTGACCATCACGTTGTAGAACCAGCCCTTGGGCACGACCCGGCGCCACACGTTGGCGTCCACCCAGCTCAGCGTCGTCCAGCTGTTGAACGCGAATTTGGCCCAGCCCCAGCCCAACCGGCCCGGAGGCACCGAGGCCTCGAAGGTGCGGATCGGCCAGCCCAGCATCGCGGCGGTGAATTCTTCGCTGGCGGTGGCCACCTCGACGGCGCCGGCATTGGCCGCCATCCGCTCCAGATCCTCGGGATCGAAGGTGTGCAGGTCCACGACGGCTTCCAGGGCCGCGGCACGCGAGGACTCGTCGAGTTCCTCCTGCGGACGCCGCCAGCCCTCCAGGCCGGGCAGCTTGGTGATGTTGGTGGACAGCCGCCAGGTCAGGGTGGACAGGTTGCGGGCGTAGACGTTGCCGGCACTGGTGGGTTCGCCGGCGAAGACGAAGCGGCCACCCGGCTTGAGGATGCGCACCACCTCGCGCAGCGACTTCTCCACATCGGGGATGTGGTGCAGCACGGCGTGACCGACCACCAGGTCGAAGGTGTTGTCCTCATAGGGGATGCCCTCGGCGTCGGCGACCTTGCCGTCGATATCGAGTCCCAGGCCCTGCCCGTTGCGGGTGGCGACCTTGACCATGCCCGGGGACAGGTCGGTGACCGAGCCGCGCCGGGCCACCCCGGCCTGGATCAGGTTGAGCAGGAAGAATCCGGTGCCGCAGCCCAGCTCGAGCGCCCGGTCGTAGGGCAGTTCGCGCTGCACCTCGTCGGGGACGATGGCGTCGAAGCGACCGCGCGCGTAGTCGATGCAGCGCTGGTCATAGGAGATCGACCACTTGTCGTCGTAGGTCTCGGCTTCCCAGTCGTGATAGAGGATCTGGGCCAGCTTGGTGTCCTTCAGCGCGGCTTCGACCTGCTCGGCGGTGGCGTGCGGATTCGGTGTGAGCTCCGCGTCGGCGTCGACGTGGGGCGTATGGTCCGTGCTCGTCATATGGGCAGCCTAACTGCCGATGGTCGCCTCGAAGACCTCGACGTAGCGGCGTACCCCTTCACCTGGGACGTCGACCACCGCACCAGCGACATTGGGCACCGCACCAGCGACATTGGGCACAGCACCGGCGGCATTGATCATTGCCTTGGCTCCGGCGAGCACGTATCCGGGCGCCTCGGCGTGCCGGCGCGCCCAGCTCAGCGCGGCGTCGTAGACACCGTCCGGGGCCACCAGCTCGTCGACCAGACCGAGGGCCAGGGCCTCGTCGGCGCCGACGAACCGGCCGCTGAACACCAGCTCCTTGGCCCGGGCGGCGCCGACGGTAGCGACCAGCCGGTCGGCCCCGGCGGCGGGCAGCAGCCCGGCGAGCACCTCGGTGACGCCCACCTTGATGTTGTCCCCGGAGATCCGCCAGTCCGCGGCCAGGGCGAGTGCCAGCCCGGAACCCAGCGCGTAGCCGGTGACCGCGGCCACGGTCGGCTTCGGGATGGCCGCGACCGCGTCCAGCGCGGCCCGGCAGGCCGCGGTGACGCTCTCGGCATCGGCGGCGCCGAGACGGCGCAGCTCCGACACGTCGTCCCCGGCACTGAAGACCTCGTGGCCGCCGAACACGATCACGGCGCCGACATCGTCGCGGCCGCCGAGGCCAGCGGCCACCGCCTCGATCTCGCGGTACATCTGCCGGGTCAGCGCGTTGCTGGGCGGTCGGGACAGCACCAGGGTGCCGATCCCCTCGGTGACGACGGCGGTGACGAATTCACCGCTGCTCGCGGTGGCGACGAATTCACCGCCGCTCGCGGTGCCGACGAATTCGCTCATGTGCTTTTCGCGCCCCGGTAGCCGTCCGGGGCGCGCCGGTTGCGGGCCTCGTTGTAGCGGGCGCCGTCGAAGAACTCGATGTCCCAGTCGCCGGTCCCCTTGTCCGCGCTCAGGCTCGGCTCCATCGCCACGATCCGGCGTTCGGTGGCGAGGACGTCGGCCACGCTGCGTCCGTTGACCGAGTCGAGCTGTGACCAGGTGGGCGGCAGCAGGAAGGACCGGCCCTCGGCGAACTCGTCGAGCGCGGCCTGCGGGGTGGACCAGAACGCACGGTCGCTCTCGGTGTTCTCCCCATCGGCGAGTTGGCCGTCCGGAATGGCGCCGACGAAGAAATACGTGTCGTAGCGGCGGGTGCGCTCCTCCTTGGGGGTGACCCAGTTGGCCCACGGCCGCAGCAGATCGGCGCGCAGGACCAGCTTCTCGGCGCGCAGGAAGTCCGCGAAGGACAGCGAGTTGTTGGCCAGCGCCGCGCGCTGCTCGCGGTACACCGATGCGTCGTCGACGAGGATGTCGGAGTCGTCGGCGGCCCCGGCGAACAGCACACCCGACTCCTCGAAGGTCTCCCGGGCCGCGGCGCACACCAGGGCCTCGGCCAGGTCGACATCGACGTTGAGGCGTTCGGCCCACCAGGTGGGTTCGGGGCCGTACCAGGAAATGTTGGTTCCCCGATCGCGCTCGTCGACGCCGCCGCCGGGGAACACCATCACCCCCGCGACGAAGTCCATCGCCGAGTGCCTGCGCATCAGGAAGATCTCCAGTGAGTCCGGGGTGCCCTGATCGCGCAGCAGCATCACCGTGGAGGCGGGCCGGGGCACCAACGGGTCAGCAGTGTCGGTCATGCTCGCCTCCTGTGCGCAGCGCGGCTACGGGTGCGCCGCGCGAAATACCGGCCGTCGATGTAGTCCAGCGCGATCGACTGCCCGAACGCCGTGGACAGATTCTCCGCGGTCAGCACATCGGTCAGCAGCCCGGCACCGACCACGCTGCCCTCCGAGAGCAGCAGGCAGTGGCTGAACCCGGGCGGGATCTCCTCGACGTGGTGGGTGACCAGCACGATGGCCGGTGCGTCGGGGTCGGCGGCCAGATCGGCCAACCGGGAGACCAGTTCCTCGCGGCCGCCGAGGTCCAGTCCGGCGGCGGGCTCGTCGAGCAGCAGCAGTTCCGGATCGGTCATCAGCGAGCGGGCGATCAGCACCCGTTTGCGCTCCCCCTCGGACAGCGTGCCGTAGGTGCGTTCGGCCAGATGCTCGGCGCCCAGGCTTTCCAGCATGTCGACGGCCTGCTCGTAGTCGACGTCGTCGTACTTTTCCCGCCAGCGGCCCAGCACCGCGTACCCGGCCGACACCACCAGGTCACGGACGATCTCGTCGTCGGGAATCCGTTGGCTCAGCGCCGAACTGCTCAGCCCGACCCGGGACCGCAGCTCTGACATGTCGGTGCGCCCGAGTCGCTCGCCGAGCACGAACGCGGTGCCCGAGGACGGGTGCTCGATGGCGGCAGCCATCCTCAGCAGTGAGGTCTTGCCCGCCCCGTTCGGACCGATCACCACCCAGCGCTCGTCGAGTTCGACGGCCCAGTTGATGGGCCCGACCAGCGTCTTACCCCCACGGCGCAGGGTGACCTTGGCAAAATCGATCAGCAGGTCGGGGTCTGCAACGGGCTCGTCTGCTGGCACCCGCTCATCGTAGTGTCGTCGCCCCCGGCCACACGGCGCCGCCCACCACCGCCCGGTGCCTCTTCCCGTCGCTCCGCTCGCCCGGCTGCGCCGAAGTCGTGGAAGAGCAGCCGCCGCGGCATGTACCGCAGGATCAGTTGCACCAGTGGGCCGATCCCGAACGCGTAGATGACCGTCCCGACACCGACGGTGCCGCCGAGCAGCCACCCCGCGGTCAGCACGGTGGCCTCGATGAGGGTGCGGACCAGCCGCACCGACAGCCCGGTGCGCGCCACCAGTCCGGTCATCAGTCCGTCACGAGGGCCGGGGCCGAGCCCGGCACCGATGTAGAGCACGGTGCTGACGGCGTTCAGCAGCACCGCGCCCAGCATCATCGGGACCCGCAGCCCGATGTCGTCGGGGGCGGGCAGCACGGCGATACCGATGTCGACGGTGACCGCGATGACGATGACGTTGGCGATGGTGCCGATGCCCGGACGGTTGCGCAGCGGGATCCAGGCCAGCAACACCACCACCCCGACCACCGCCGAGGCGAGGCCGATGGTCATCCCGGTGTGCCGGCTCAGGCCCTGGTGAAAGACATCCCACGGGTCCAGTCCGAGTCCGGCCTGGACCATCATGGCCATGGAGAAGCCGTAGCCGGTCAGGCCTGACAGGAGTAGTCCGGCGGGCAGGAGCGCAGCGACCCGGGGAGTTGATTCAGCTCCGCGGGTCAGTCTGGTGGTCATGCGTGGTCGGGGAAGCGGGCGCGGATCGCGTCCAGTTCGCCGTGCACCCGGCGGGCATCGGCGCTGTCGATGGCACGACTGTTGTAGGTGCCGGACCGCCGGTACTTCCCCGCCACTCGAGATATCCAGTTCTTCCTCATGACTCGATGATCATGGTCATGTGGCTTGCCAATCAATAGCCAGTTGGCGGATACTGGCCTCAATGTCTAGCGATATGGGAACAAGAGCGCTCGATGTGGACTTATTGGCCCGCGAACTGGGCAACTGGCGCACGACCAGTTTGACTGGTCCGGCCTACCTGGGGCTGGCCGACGCCATCCGGCTGCTCATCGTCGACGGCCGCGTCCCGGTGGGATCGCGGCTGCCCAGTGAGCGGGCGCTGGCCGATGTGCTGCGGGTCTCGCGGACCACGGTCACCGCCGCGTTCAACGCCCTGCGCGAGGACGGCTACCTCAATGCCCGCCGCGGCGCCCGCAGCACCGCTTCCCTACCGCCGCGACCGCAGATTCCCGCCGCGACCGGCGCACCGACCATGAGCCTTGCCGCCGCCGCGCTGTCCGCGCCGGGTGCCGCCGTGCTGGAGGCCTTCGCCGATGCCGCCCACGACATCGCGCCGTATCTTGCCGAAACGGGCCACGAACTCACCGGCGTCTGCGCGCTGCGCACCGCGGTGGCCGAAAGATATTGCGCGCGTGGACTCCCCACCGACCCGGCACAGATCATGATCACCAGCGGTGCCCAACACGCCATCGGCCTGATCTTGGCGGCGTTCACTCAGCCGGGAGACCGGGTGCTCGTCGAGCAGCCCAGCTATCACGGGGCGCTGTCCTGCATCTCGACTTCGGGGGCACGCGCGGTACCGGTGGCGCTCAACGAGAATGGCTGGGAGCTCGACGCTCTGCACTCCGCGATCCGCCAACTGGCCCCGGTACTGGCTTACGTCATCCCCGACAATCACAATCCCACCGGATTCACCATGCCGCCTCAGGAACGAAACCGACTGGGCCACATCATCTCCGAGACCAGGACCCGTACCATCGTCGACGAGTCCATCCTGGACATGTGGATCGACGAGGAACCGCCTGCGCCGCTGGCCGCCGCCGTGCCGTCCCGACACGACCTGGTGCTCACCATCGGTTCGATGTCCAAATCGTTCTGGGGCGGCCTGCGTATCGGCTGGATCCGGGCCGAACCGGCCACCCTGGCCACCATCGCGGCGCACCGCGCCTCGGTCGACCTGGGCACTCCCATTCTCGAACAACTCGCCGCGGCAAAGCTCCTGCAGATCCGCGACGACGTACTGCCGGAGCGCCGCGAGTTGCTGCTGGCCCGGCGGGCCTTCCTCATCGACCTGCTCGCCCGCCGGCTACCCGACTGGCGGCCCGGCCCCGGCCGCGGCGGGATGTCGCTGTGGGTGCAACTGCCCGTGCCGATGAGCACCGCACTGTCCGCGGCGGCATCGCGGTTGGGACTGGATCTACCCGCCGGGCCGCGGTTCGGGGTCGACGGCACCCTGGAACGATTCATCCGGGTGCCCTACGCGCTGCCCGAACCGCAGCTCGAAGCCGCCGTCGATCTGATGGCGCGGGCCTGGCAGTCCATCACCGGGAGCGCCGTCACCGGCGAAACCCGCACGGCGGTGGTCGTTTAGTACTCCGGGATCTCCACCCGGCGCGCCGTCCCGTCGACCGCGTCGGCGGCCTCGATCTCACCGCGGGTCACCCCGAGGATGAACAGCACGGTGTCCAGGTACGGATGGCTCAGTGAGGCATCGGCAACCTCCCGCAGCGCCGGTTTGGCATTGAACGCCACCCCGAGCCCGGCCGCCGACAGCATGTCGATATCGTTCGCGCCGTCACCGACGGCCACGGTCTGCTCCATCGGCACGCCGACCTGCTGCGCGAAATCACGCAGCGCCTTGGCCTTCCCGGGCCGGTCGATGACCTGGCCCACCACCCGACCGGTGAGCTTGCCGTCGACGATCTTCGAGCTCGTTGGCGGCCACGAAATCCATCATCAGGTCGTGGGCCAGCGGCTCGATCACCTGACGGAAGCCACCGGAGACGATGCCGCAGTGATAGCCCAGCCGCCGCAACGTCCGGATGGTGGTTCTGGCGCCGGGGGTCAGCTCGATCTGGTCGGCCACCTCGTCGAGCACCTCGGCGGGCAGGCCCGCCAACGTCGCCACCCGCTTGTGCAACGACTCGGCGAAGTCCAGTTCACCGCGCATCGCGGCCTCGGTGACCTCGGCGACCGCAGCGAGTGCACCCGCCCGGTCGGCCAGCATCTCGATGACCTCGCCCTGGATCAGCGTGGAGTCGACATCGAACACGATCAGCCGCTTGGTGCGCCGCGACAGGCTGTAGTCCTCCAGCGCGATGTCGACACCGAGCGTGACGGCGGAGCGCGCCATCACGTTCTGCAACTGCACGTAGGTCGCACCGCCCGGGGGTACCGAGACGCGCAGTTCCAGACCGGTGACCGGATAGTCGGACACACCGCGGATGGCGTCGATGTTGACCCCGAGGGCCGCGACCTCATGGGCCACCACACCGAACGCCTCGGCAGTGATGGGCCGACCCAGCACCACGATGGTGTGGGTGGAGGGCCCCTCCAGCACCGGCTTGTCGTCGCTGCGCTCGATCTCGACGTCCAGGCCCACCCCGTGGATGGCGGCGCGGACTTCGCCGTCGAACTCGGCGCCGTCGGCGACCTTGGAATCCACCGACACCAGCACACCGAGGGTGAGCCGGCCGCGGATGACGACCTGTTCGACGTTGAGCAGCTCCACGTGGTGCCGCGAGAGCACCTCGAAAAGTGCGGACGTCACGCCGGGCTGGTCCACGCCGCTGACGGTGATCAACAACGATGAACGCTTGCGCGAGGGGTCGACTGACTGCGAGGCCGTCGGCACACTCACCTCCGTTTGATGCCTCGAGATCGGCGTTTGACCACGAACGCGCGACTATGGGTCAGGTGAGCGTCAGATCAGCTGCGGACTTCGACGTCATCGATTCTGGTCACGTCACCGTCGTCGGGTCCGTGGGCCCGGCCGATGTGCGCTTCGGCACGCATCCGCTCCACCATGTGCGGGTAGTGCAGCTCGAAGGCCGGACGCTCCGAACGGATCCGGGGCAGCTCGGTGAAGTTGTGCCGCGGCGGCGGGCAGCTGGTGGCCCACTCCAGGGAGTTGCCGTAGCCCCACGGGTCGTCGACCACGACCGGCTCGCCGTAACGCCAGCTCTTGAAGACGTTCCAGACGAACGGCAGCGTCGAGATGCCCAGCAGGAACGCGCCCGCGGTGGAGATGACGTTCAGCGTGGTGAACCCGTCACTGGCCAGGTAGTCGGCGTAACGACGCGGCATACCCTCGTCACCCACCCAGTGCTGCACCAGGAAGGTGAGGTGGAAGCCGATGAAGGTCAGCCAGAAGTGCAGCTTGCCCAGGCGCTCGTCGAGCAACCGGCCGGTCATTTTCGGGAACCAGAAGTAGATGCCCGCGTAGGTGGCGAACACGATGGTGCCGAAGAGCACGTAGTGGAAGTGCGCGATGACGAAGTAGCTGTCGGTGACGTGGAAGTCCAGCGGCGGGCTGGCCAGCAGCACACCGGACAGTCCACCGAGCAGGAAGGTGACCAGGAAGCCCACCGAGAACAACATCGGTGTCTCGAAGGTCAACTGCCCCTTCCACATCGTGCCGATCCAGTTGAAGAACTTGATACCGGTCGGCACCGCGATCAGGAAGGTCATGAAGCTGAAGAACGGCAGCAGCACCGCACCCGTGGCGTACATGTGGTGTGCCCACACGGCCACCGACAGCGCCGCGATGCCCAGCGTCGCGTAGATCAGGGTGGTGTACCCGAAGATCGGTTTACGGCTGAACACCGGGAAGATCTCCGAGACGATGCCGAAGAACGGCAGCGCGATGATGTACACCTCGGGGTGCCCGAAGAACCAGAACAGGTGCTGCCACAGCAACACACCCCCGTTGGCCGGGTCATAGATGTGTGCGCCGAGATGACGGTCGGCGGCCAGACCGAACAGTGCGGCGGTCAGCAGCGGGAAGGCCAGCAGCACCAGGATCGAGGTCACCAGGATGTTCCAGGTGAAGATCGGCATCCGGAACATGGTCATACCGGGGGCACGCATGCAGACCACCGTGGTGATCATGTTGACGCCACCGAGGATGGTGCCCAGACCACCGACGGCCAAGCCCATGATCCACAGGTCGCCGCCGGCGCCCGGGGAGTGAATGGCATCGGTCAGCGGCGAGTAGGCGGTCCAACCGAAGTCGGCGGCACCGCCGGGGGTGATGAAGCCACCCATGGCGATCAGGGCGCCGAACAGGAACAGCCAGAAGGAGAAGGCGTTCAGCCGCGGGAAGGCGACGTCGGGGGCACCGATCTGCAGGGGCAGCACCAGGTTCGCGAAGCCGAACACGATCGGGGTCGCGTAGAAGAGCAGCATCACCGTGCCGTGCATGGTGAACAGCTGGTTGTACTGCTCGTTGGACAGGAACTGCAGGCCCGGCACCGCGAGTTCGGTGCGCATCAGCAGCGCCATCAGGCCGCCGATGAAGAAGAAGATGAAGCAGGCGACGCAGTACATCATGCCGATCAGCTTGTGATCGGTCGTGGTGATCAGCTTGTAGATGAGGTTGCCCTTGGGGCCCATCCGCTGCGGGAACGGACGCCGTGCCTCGAGTTCTCCGATTGGGGGCGCTTCGGCTACCAACAGATCCTCCATAAAAAGTCGACGGGTCATCCCGGCAATGGCTCTGTCGGGCATCTTATCCCCATCTCCGCCAGCCGCGGCATCGGTGTCCTACAAACTGTCGTATTCGCGTGTGGACGGTGTCTGACCGGCCGGGAACAGCGCTGTTGCTACCCTCGGGCGCGTGCCGTTCCCCACTGCGCGCAAGGGCCTGCTCGCCGCGGGTGTCGCGGCCTCGTTCACCCTGCTGACGGCCTGTGGGGCCGCCGAGACCGCGCCGACCACCGACCCGGGTGCCCCGATCACCAGCACCACCCGGATCGCCAGCGCCGACGTGTTGGGCAACCATCGCAAACCCGACGAATCGTGCGCCCCCGAACCGGCGGCCGCCCCGTCCCCCGACCTGCGCGGCGACCCGCAGCGGATCGTGGCGCTGTCGAGTTCCGAGCTCGACGCACTCTGCGCGCTGGGCCTGCAGGGCCGGGTGGTCGGGACCACCGTGCCCCAGCCGTCCTACCTGGGCACCGTCCTGCACGACGCGCCGGGGTTCGGTCCGCGCGACGCGCCGGACCTGGACGCGATCCGCGGTGCAGCCCCCGACCTGATCCTGGGTTCGGTGACCCAGACGCCCGATTCGTTCGCCGCGCTGACCGAGATCGCGCCCACGGTGTTCACCGGCGGCGCCACCGACTGGCAGGAGACCCTGCGCGCGGTGGCCGCCGCGACCGGGCGCCCCGGCGCCGCCGATGCGGTGCTCGACGGGTTCGCCCGCGACGCCCGCGAAGCCGGTGACCGCGTGGACGCCACCCACTTCCAGGCCTCGGTCGTGCAGTTCACCGAGACCACCATGCGGGTGTACGGCGCGGCGAACTTCCCGGCCACCGTACTGCGCGCGGTCGGCGTGGATCGTCCTGCGGCACAACGCTTCACGGATGTGCCCTACACCGAGGTGAGTACCGCCGAACTGTCCGCGGACACCGATCTGTCCGCGGCCGACGGTGACATCATCTACCTGTCCTTCGAGACGGCCGAAGCCAGGGAACGGGCGGCCACCGTCCTCAACAGCGACGCCTGGCGCAAACTCTCGGCCAACCGGGACGACCGGGTGTACGCGGTGAACAACGAGGTATGGCAGACGGGGCAGGGCGTGGTCGCCGCCCGCGGCATCGTCGACGACCTGCGCTGGCTGAACGCACCCATCAACTGACCCGATTCCCCGGTCGCTACGCTCTCCCGCGCAAGCGGGAGGTACCCCCAGCCCGCCGGTAAACTTCGGCGCGTGTTCCACGTACTGACGATCACCTACCTGCAGCCGCTCGACGTCATCGACAAGACCCGTCCGGCGCATCTGCAATGGTTGACCGACGAGGTCGCCGCCGGCCGTATCCTGCTGGCCGGGCGGGTGCAATCCCAGGACGGTGCGGTACTGATCGCGGCCGAGATGTCCGCCGAGGACGCCGACGCCCTCGCCGCGAGCGACCCGTACACCCAGGCCGGCGTCGTCCGCTACGACCGGGTCAGCTTCACTCCCGGTTTCCGCGCGCCGGGGCTATAAGCCGATTCACAGCTTCAACCGGGATTAGACCGGGTACCCGTCGGGTTGTGTTCCACAGGGCGCACACCGCGCTCAATTCTGTTTCCTTCACTACTGTCTGGTGAAGGTGCATGTATTCGCACGTGGACATGCATGGCTGTCCACAAATACAAAACGCATGTAGAGGACTGATCGATGACCACCACTGTTTCCGCTTACGCCGCCGACTCGGCCACGTCGCCACTGAAGAAGACGACCATCGAGCGACGGGATGTAGGCCCGCACGATGTCGCGTTCGACATCAAGTTCGCCGGTATCTGTCACAGCGACATCCACACCGTCAAGGGTGAGTGGGGCGAGCCCAACTACCCCGTCGTCGTCGGCCATGAGATCGCCGGCATCGTCACCGAGATCGGCTCGGAGGTGACCAAGTACAAGGTCGGCGACCACGTCGGCGTCGGCTGCTTCGTCGACTCCTGCCGCGAATGCGACAGCTGCAAGGAAGGCCTGGAGCAGTACTGCACCGGCCCGGGCGGCATGATCGGCACCTACAACGCCACCGGCAAGGACGGCACCCCCACCTACGGCGGCTACAGCACCGCGATCGTCGTCGACGAGAACTACGTGCTGCGCATCCCCGACAGCATCCCGCTGGACAAGGCTGCTCCCCTGCTGTGCGCCGGCATCACGCTGTACTCGCCGCTGCGGCACTGGAACGCCGGCCCCGGTAAGAAGGTCGCCGTCATCGGCCTCGGTGGTCTCGGCCACATGGGTGTGAAGATCGCCCACGCGATGGGTGCGCACGTCACCGTGCTGAGCCAGTCGCTCAAGAAGATGGAAGACGGTCTGCGCCTGGGCGCCGACGAGTACTACGCCACCTCCGACCCGGACACCTTCACCAAGCTCGCGGGCAAGTTCGACCTGATCCTGAACACCGTGTCGGCCAACCTGGACATGGGCGCCTACCTGGGTCTGCTGGGCCGCGACGGCACCTTGGTCGAACTGGGTGCTCCCGAGCAGCCGCTGTCGGTGCCGTTCTTCCCGCTGGGTGGGCTGCGCCGCAGCCTGGCCGGTTCGATGATCGGTGGTATCGCCGAGACCCAGGAGATGCTGGACTTCTGCGCCGAGTATGACGTGACCCCGGAGATCGAGGTCATCGAGGCCTCCTACGTCAACGAGGCCTACGAGCGGGTGCTCGCCAGCGATGTGCGGTACCGCTTCGTCATCGACACCTCGACGCTGTAGCCGATCCAGGCTGCCACCACGGCCGACAGACACCGGGTATCGCCACAGCGGCGGGACCCGGTGTCTCTCTTTGCGGCGTGCAACGATCTGCGGGTGAACCGGATCCTGCACGTGCTGTCCGCTCTCGGGGTCATCGCCGTCCCCGTGGTCGGCTGGTTCACCCAGCATTGGTCCGGTGGAACCACCCTGGCGGTCTACTGGTTCGAGACGCTCGCCGCCTGCCTGTTCGTGTTGGCGCGGATCGCCTTGCATCAGCGATGGTCACCGCGCCGTGGCCATTTCCGGTACAACGCGGCGGGCCATCAGGGCGGCGGACACATCGACTACCGGACATCGAAGACCCGGCGCCGAAAACCGCTGTCGACGTTTCTGTCCAGCTTCGGGGTCGTCAGCCTGAGCTTCTGCGCCGCACACGGCGTGTTCCTGGGCGTCATCCTCTTCCTGCTCAATCACAACAAGGTCGGCCATCTCGCCCAGATTGATTGGCGTAGTGCGGCATTCGGCTGCCTCAGCGTGCTGGCCTTTCTGACGGTGGGCTTCCTGGTGGATCTGCTCAGCCTGCGGCGCTGGTCGTTCCGCCAACTTGAGCAGACCTCCAGCCAGGTGCTCAGCCGGGTCATGGTCGTGCATCTCACGCTGCTCATCGGTTTCGTCGCGATCGCGCTCACCGACACACCGGACGCGTTCTTCGGTGTGTTCGTGGTCCTCAAGACCATGGCCTCACTGAGCACCGCTCTGCCCCAATGGGAACCGGCCCGGCCACCGAAGTGGCTGAGCAACATGCTGAACCGGATACCGAGCGCGACACCGGGCAAGCGGTTCGAGGAGTCCTGGGCCGACGAGCGCACCGAGGAACGGCAGCGCCTGGAAGCCAACGAACGGCCCTGGGCCGACGGGTAGCGCCGGCTACTGTCCGGCGAGGTCGGCCAGTGGCCATCCCGCGGCCGCCAACTTCGCCGCCACCCTGGCGGTATTCTCCGGGCCCGCATCGTGTTTGGTGACCTCAGAGATCGATGCAGCAATGTCGTCGCGCGTGATCGGTTCCTCGATATCGGCGGGCGCAGCGACCTCGGCGATATTGCGCACCACCTCTTGCACCTGGTCTTCGGTCAGTGGGGTGGCCCGCAGCAGCGCCAGCAGCGGCACCTGGTCCGGACCGGGAACCCCGTCCGGGTAACCGGCGCGCAGCCAGTTCAAGATCGAAGCCATCAGAGTGGTGACGGTCATGAGCTGAGTGTCTCATTGGACGGCACGGCACGGCGCAGCGCCCGCACCACACTGTTTCTGGCGAGATCGACCTTGAACCCGTTCTGCGCCAGCGGGGCGGCCCCGTCGGTGATCAACTCGGCCGCGGCGCGGAACGAGGCGTCACCGGCCGGGGAACCGATCAGGCTCGCTTCGGCCGCGGCCCCCCGCCAGGGTCTGGCGGCCACACCTCCCAGCGCCAGCGCGGCGGCCACGATCTCGCCGTCGGCGAGTTCGACGCCTGCCGCCACCGACACCAGGGCGAATGCGTAGCTGTGTCGGTCGCGCACCTTGAGATACCAGCTGTGCGGGCCCAGCGGTGACGGCGGTAGTTCGATCCCGGTGATCAGTTCGCCGGGGCGCAGGGTGTTGTCGCGTACCGGAGTATCCCCTGGCAGCGCGAAGAACTCGTCGATGCGCTGCAGTCGGTGGCCCTCGGGTCCTTGGACATGCAGGCGGGCATCGAGCGCGGCCAGGGCGACCGCCATATCGGAGGGGTGCACCGCCACACACGCCGCGCTGGCGCCGAACAAGGCGTGTTCCCGGTTGAACCCCTGCAGCGCGGCGCAGCCGGATCCCGGATTGCGCTTGTTGCAGTGGGCGAAGGAAGGATCCATGAAGTACGGGCACCGGGTGCGCTGCATGAGGTTTCCCCCGACGGTGGCCATATTGCGGATCTGGGTGGTGGCACCGGACAGGATCGCCTGCGACAGCATCGGGTACTGCCCGCGGATCAGCGGGTGGTTGGCCGTCGCGCTGTTGGTGGCCCCCGCGCCCACCAGCACCCCTCCGTCCTCGGTCGGGGTGATCGATCGCAGGTCGAGGCGGCCGATGTCGACCAGCGCGGCGGGGCTTTCGACGCCGAGCTTCATCAGATCGAGCAGGTTGGTGCCACCGGCGTAGTAGCGGGCACCGGCGGTGGCGCTGCGCACCGCACCGTCGACCGTGCCGGCGTGCTCGAAGGCAAAGGTCTTCACAACGCCACATCCTTGATCGCCGCGACGATGTTGGCGTAGGCCCCGCACCGGCAGATGTTGCCGGCCATCCGTTCCCGGATCTCCGCGTCGGACAACGCGTCCGGCCCGTCGGTGAGGGTGTGCCGACACCCCTCGAACGACGCCGCGGACAGATCTCCGCGGCCGAACTCGCGCAGCACCGCACGTGCCGAGGTGATCTGACCGGAAGTGCAGTACCCGCACTGAAATCCGTCATGCCGGATGAAGGCGCACTGGACGGTGTCCAACTCCCCGCCGTCACCCTCGATCGTCTGGACCGCCGCGCCGTCGATCGAGGCGGCCAGCGTCAGACAGCTCAGCACCCGCTCCCCGTCGACGGTCACCGTGCAGGCACCGCACAGTCCGTGATCGCAGCCCTTCTTGGTCCCGGTGAGCCCGAGCCGTTCGCGCAGCAGGTCCAGCAGGGTGGTGCGGATGTCGGCGCTCAGCTCGTGCCGTGTGCCGTTGACGGTCAGCTGTAGATCGGTCATGACGTCGGCTCCGGTTCGAAGGGCTGTAGCAGGGATTCCAGGGTGATCGGCAGATCACGCAGCCGCTTACCGGTGGCGTGGTACACCGCATTGGCGATGGCGGCGGGCACCCCGCAGGTACCGATCTCGCCGATACCGCGCACCCCGATCGGGTCGAGGCCGAAGTCGGGAACGTCGATGAAGGTGATGTCGAAGTCGGGGCGGTCGGCATGCGTGGGCAGGTAGTACTCGCCGATGAGCTGGCCGGTGCGCTCGTCATAGGGCACCTGTTCCAGCAGCGCCATCCCCAGCCCGAAATTGATACCGCCCATCACCTGATTGGCCGCCAGCTTCGGGTTCAGGACACGCCCGCAGTCCATGACCGCGGTCCATCGGGTCACCGCTACCCGGCCGATTTCCTCGTCCACCTCCACCTCGCAGAAATGAGCGCCGAAAGACTGTGACAGTGGCCCGGTTTCGTCGGGTCCGCCGCTGGTGACGGTGAACGTCAGCCGCTCGCACAGCTCGGGCTCGGCACGCAGCACATCGCGCAGTTCGGCGGCCGAGGTCAGTGTGCGGCCCACACGCTGGCGCCACTGCCGGCCGGCGAGTGCGACCGCGGAGCCCACCGTGGCCGTGGTCTGCGAGGCACCGCTGTAGGGCGCGTCGGGGAACAGCGAGTCACCGGATTCGAACGTCACCGCCTCCAGCGGCATCCCGGTGGCATCGGCGCCGACCTGCGCCATGACGGTGCGCACACCGGTGCCGATCTCGTGGGTGGCCGCGGCGAACCGGATCTGCCCGTCGGCGGTGGTGACCACCCGGCACCCGGAAGCCATCCGGCGCCCGGGATAGCTGGCGGTCGCCATCCCCCACCCGACCTGGATCCCGTTGCGCCGCATCGTGCGTGGTGCGGCGGGCCGCTGCGACCAGCCGAACCGCTCGGCGCCCTGCAGATAGCAGTCCCGCAGGTGCTTGCCCGACCAGGCCCGGCCGCTGGGCTGGTCGCAGGCCGGGTCGTTGTGCAGCCGCAGTGTCACGGGGTCGGTTACGGTGGCCTCGGCGAGTTCGTCCATCGCCACTTCGAGGGCGAACATGCCCGGCGCCTCCCCCGGACCGCGCATGAAACACGGTGTGGGTGCGTTGATCCGGGCGACCGTATGGGAGACCACCATCCGCGGGGACGCGTAGAGGAAGCGGGCCGTCAGTCCGACCGGTTCGCAGAAATGCGCCACCGTGGACGTCTCGGTGAGGGTGTGCTGTTCGGTGCTCAGCAGGCTGCCGCCGGCATCGGCCACCAGCGCCACCTGCTGTTCGGTGCGCGGCCGGTGCCCGGTCGAGCTGAACATCTGGTTGCGGGTCAGCATCAGTTTCACCGGCCTGCCGACCTGCCTGGCGGCCACCGCGCACAGCACCACATGCATCCACAGGAAGCTCTTCGACCCGAACGCGCCGCCGACCAGCGGGGACAGTATCCGCACCTGGTCCTCGTCAATACCCAGATAGGCGGCCAGCGCACGTCTTTCGCCGGTGATCCAGCGGGTGCTGTCATGCACGGTCAGCATGTCGCCGTCCCAGTGGGCGACGGTCGCCGACAGTTCGATTGGATAGTGCGCGTTGATGGGTGTGGTGAACCGAGCCGCGACCCGGATGCCATCGGGTTCGTCTGCGGCCCCTCGGCTGTCCTGCAGCTTTTCCTCGTCCAGCTTCACGAAATGGTCGGGCCGGTAAGTGCCGTAACGGATCTGGCCGTCCTTCTCGTCGGCGGGCACCGGGGCGCCCAGCACGTCCGCGGCGCTCAGCTGGGCGGGTTCGTGCACGTAGTCCAAGCACATCAGCGAGGCCGCATCGGCGGCCTGCTCCGGGGTTTCTGCGATGACGACCGCGAGGTGCTGCCCGACGTGCTGCACGGTCAGATCCGAGAGCGGGGGGCGGCGTTCCAGCGGCAGGTCCCAGGTCATGTCCACCGGAAGAACTTGCAGCGGTGGGCAATTCAGAGGCGTCAGCACGTGCAGCACACCCGGCGCTGCCGCTGCCGTGGCGGCGGCCGCCGTCATGGAGTCGGCAGTGACGTGTCCCTTCGCGATGGTGGACTGCACCAGCACGCCGTGCACGACTCCGTCGATCACCGTGTCGGCGGCGTAGCGAGCCGCCCCGGTGACCTTGTCGCGGCCCTCGATGCGATCGACCGGCCGCCCGACGGCGGATGTCACGGTTCGACGGCGTCGGTGTCGACGGGGTTGCAGCGCGACACGATCAGCGGATCGGCCGGGGTGAACGGGAACTCGGGCAGATCGTCGATGTGAGTGTCGAAGGCGGCGGCGAGCACCTGCCGCGAGTAGGCGCTCGCCGAGGCGCGGTAGCCGATATCGGCAGGCGAAGGCTGGTCGAAGAAGATCAGGAAATGCCACTGATCGTTGCCGATGTTCTCGATGTGATGCGGGTAGGCGCGCGGAATGAAGTACATGTCCCCGGTGGTCAGGTTCCAGGTGTCAAGCGTGCCATCGGGATTCATGATCGTCATGCGGGCGTCGCCGTGCTGGACGTAGCCCATCTCGGCGGTCACCGGGTGCCAGTGCGGTTCCCGCATCCCGTCGTCGTTGACCCGCAGCGAGTACATCGAGAGGTCCTTCAAGATGGGCCAGAACTGGTCGCGGGCGAAGCGCGCGGTACCGCTGACGTAGTTGAGGCCGGGCGGCTGGGCCTCGATATCGAACTTGTGCGGATCGCTGAAGTACGCGGTCGCCGGGATCTCGGGATCGCCGGTGCGGGCGGCGAGTCTGCGGTCGGTCCTGTCGCGGCGGATCTTGGCCATATCGGAGGCCGGCAGATCGTAGGTGTTGCCCAGCACCGCGTCGCTGAACGCGCCGAGCGTCGCGCCGAAGCCGAAGTCCTCGGGGCGTTCACTGCGGAACGCGACGATGAACTCGGCCACATCGGTGCCGATGTTCTCGATATGGTGCAGCGAACCGGAATTCGCGTGGAACATCTGCCCGGCGGTGAGCACGAACGTGGAGAACCGGCTGTGGTCGTCGAGGATTGAAACCAACGCGGTGCCGGACACGCAGTAGGTCAGTTCGTTGGCGTTGGCGTGCCAGTGCGGTGTCCGCATCGCACCCGGGTTGAGCACCAGTCGTTTCATCGACAGCCCGCGCAGGATCGGGAAGTTGTCCGCGGTGATCCGGTGGATGGAGCCGAGATCGGACTGTTCGACATCGTCACTGCCGATCAGGGAGATGGCGTGCGGGCTGCGGGCGGGTGCTGCGGTCATGATGTGCTCCTCGGCTGGACTCGGCGACTCGATGGGTCCAAGCCTGCTCTGCCGGGCGCCCGCTGTCGACGACGCTGCCCGGCAACGCCGGCGCCGTTTTCCCGCAGGCCGCACTACCGGGTAGCCCCCATTCCGCGCCGCACCCGGCGCGCGGACAGCGCGCCGGGTGCGACAATGCAGCCGCGCGGAAAGGGTCGGCGCCGAAAGGACAGCATGGATGCCCTGCGGGTGGTCATCGCCGACGATGACGTGCTGTTGCGCGAAGGTCTCGCGAGTCTGCTGCAGCGCGAAGGGTTCGAGGTCGTGGGCCAGGCGGGCGACGCCGAGCAGCTGCTGGCACTGGTGGACGGGCAGGATCCTCAGCTGGTGCTCACCGATATCCGGATGCCGCCGGGACACAGCACCGAGGGTCTGGATGCCGCCCGGCTTATCCGCGAACGCTCGCCGGAGACGGCGATCATGGTGCTCTCGGCGCACGTCGACGTCGATCACGCCATGGAACTGCTGGCCGGCGGTCACAGCATCGGCTATCTGCTCAAGAGCCGCGTGGTCGACGTGAACGATTTCGTGGACACGCTGCGCCGCGTCAGCCATGGCGCCTCGGTGATCGACCCCGCCCTGGTGGCCGAGTTGGTCTCCGCGCGCCGGCGCGACGATCCGCTGGCGGCGTTGAGCAACCGTGAACGCGAGGTACTCACGCTGATGGCCGAGGGCCTGTCCAACGGGGGCATCGGGCGCCGCTTGTGGGTCACCGAAGGCACCGTCGAAAAGCATGTGCGCAGCATCCTGACGAAGCTGGATCTCCCCGAGACCGGCGACGATCACCGCCGGGTGCGGGCGGTCATCGTGTACCTCGAATCGCGATAACCCGTCCGTCAGAGCAGGCCGCGGATCGCTTCCGCGGACAAGGTGAGTTTGGGCAGGAACCCTCTGGCCGGGCTCGCGGCCACCAGATCCGCGAAATCCTGCTCATCATGGGTGGAGGTGAGGATCACCGCGATGTCGCGGTGGCTGTCGTTGAGCCGGCCGGCGACATCGAATCCGCTGTCGGCCCCCAGATCGACGTCCACGAGCGCGAGGTCGGGATGCAGTTCGGCAGCCAGCCGCACCGCCTCCGTGGCGTCGGCCGCAGCGCCGACCACCGCGAAGCCACCGCGTTCCAGCATGGCGCGCGCGGCGTCCCGGAACGCGGCGCTGTCATCGACGATCAAGCAGCGCGGAACAGTCATGACACCAGCTTGGCAGGCAGGTCCGGCAATGGCATTCCTGTTAACGGGAATCTTCGCCGACGCCGCCATCCCTGCGCGGGGCTACCATCGCCCGGTGACCTGGCGAACCCTGCCGAACCGGATGCTGGCACAGGTGGTGCGCCCCACTGCGCGCCCGGTCGGCGTCGGCATCATCGTGGCAATCCTGTTCCTGATCGCCGAGGTCGGTGCGGTGGCCGCGCTCAAGCAGGTTGCCCCCGAGAATGCGTTCGGTGCGCTGCTCCTGCTCGGTGTGCTGGTGGTCTCGGCGGGCTGGGATGTGGGATTGGCCGTCGCGACCTCGCTGGCGAGTGCGGCGGTGTATGCGTATCTGCACCTGGAGGGACGGGACAGCCTGGCCCCCGCGCTGGCGGTGTTCCTGACGCTGGCGTTGCTGACCAATGTCCTTGTCGGGCAAGCCCGATTGCGTGCCGCCGAAGCCGAACAGCGTCGAGCTCACGCCGATTCCCTCGCCGCGCAGCAGGCCGCGCTGCGCAGGGTGGCCACCCTCGTCGCGCGGTCTGCCGACCCTGCAGAGGTGTCCACCGTGGCCGTCGATGAGCTTTCCCAGAGCCTCGGAGCCGATCACGTGACGCTGGTGCGTTTCGAATCCGAACACAGCTGCGTCGTGGTCGCCGCGCGGGACCGCGCCGATCCGGCGGGAAGCAACGCAATGTCTGTCGGCGAACGGTTTGCGCTGACCGGTGACAGCATCAGCGCCCGCATCCTCAGGACCGGTCTGCCCGACCGCATCGATGACTACGCCACCGCGGCCGGCCCCATCGCCACGCGGCTGCAGGGCCTGGGGGTGCGGTCGGGAGCCGGCACCCCGTTGGTCGTGGACGGCGCCATCCGAGGCGCCCTGCTGGTGGGATCACGTCAGTCACAGGCAATTTCGCCGCACCTCCAGGATCACGTCGGCGACTTCGCCGATCTCGTCTCCACGGCGCTCGCCAACGCCGAGACCCGCGCCGAGCTCACCGCATCACGTGCGCGCATCGTGGCCGCCGCCGATGAGGCGCGGCGCGGTTTCGAACGCGACCTGCACGACGGCGCCCAGCAGCGCATCGTGTCACTGAGCTTGCAGCTGCGGGCCATCGAGGCCTTGGCAGCTGATCCGCTGCGCACCGAACTGTCGCAGGTGGTCAATGGTCTGGCGGAGTTGCACACCGATCTGCAGGAACTCTCGCGCGGCATGCACCCGGCCGTGCTGTCGCGGGGCGGGCTGCGCCCGGCGCTGCGGGCGTTGGCGCGCCGGTCGCCCGTTCCCGTGGAACTCGATGTGCGGGCCGAGGGCCGGCTGCCCGAGTCTGTCGAGGTGGCCGCCTATTACGTCATCGCCGAATCGCTCACCAACACGGCGAAATACGCCGGGGCGGAGGTGGTGACGGTCTGTCTCTACATCGAGGACGGCGTGCTGCACCTGTCGGTCGCCGACGACGGTGTCGGCGGCGCCCAGACGGGCGGTGGGTCGGGGCTGATCGGTCTGCGGGACCGGGTGGAGGCGCTGTCGGGGCAGTTCACGGTGGCCAGCACGCCAGGTGAGGGCACCACGCTGCGCGCGACAATCCCGGTCAGCTCCTGAACTGCAGCACCCGGCACGCCTCGGGATCGGCCTTGGCGACGGTCATCCGGCCGACATAGGACGGGTGCCGGTACTTGGCCTCGTTGATCGCGCGTAAGTTGCGCCTGGCACGGCGCGCGGAGAGCTCGACGACATTGGTGTCGGCCATTGCAATCATCGCCATGATGTCCTCCTCGGAGCGGCTTTTCTCACCGTCTGGGCTCCAGACTCCGCTGCGGACCATTGAGGACCCTCAACAAAAGCCATGAACTTGGTAAGAAGAATGCCCGCTGACGTGGGACGTCAAACGCCGGCAAGGTCAGCTATTTCTTGCGCTGGCTCTCGGCGTACTCATCGGGCCGATTCTTCTTCATCCAGGCCCGCATCGGCCAGAACAGCAACCACAGCGCGGGGTAGACGGTGATGTAGAACAGGCCGTAGACGGCGAGACAGCCAAGGATGCCCAGCACCCACCCCGGATAGACGATGATCAGGCAGAACTGCACGAACTGCTTGAGCACCACGGGCTGGCCGTCGGCCATTTTCCACACCGTCGAGGGCTTGAGCGCGTCGAGCAGCACGCGCCAGCCGGACTGTTTGGGCTCGGCCGTGGGTGCGACACCATCGATCTCAGCACCGCTGACGGGCTCGGTCATGGCGGTTCTCCAGTCGTCGGCACCTTAGCGGCGCGCTCATTCCGCTTGCGTGTTTAGCACACTTCTGCCGAGATCACCGGGTGAAACGTGACACCGCTCAGCACTGTCACCGCCTTTGCTAGGAAAGCGCAGCGATCCACCGATGGCCCGGGTGGACCCGGTTGAGCCACTCACGCAGCCGTGACCGTCGATGCGTGTCCAGGCACGGCAGTACCCGGACAAAATCGTTCTGGTCCTTGGCCCGAAGATGCTTGGCCTTGAACAGCAGCACCACCTCGGGTACGAGGTACGGGATGCCGCCGCGGGTGTGCAGGATCAACTCGCTGTAGGGCAGCGTGATCGACGTGTCACGGCGGCAGATCCAGCGATCGTCGACGTGCGGTTCCCGAAACACGTCAAGGTGATAGTGACCGCTCGCGGGGTCCCGTAGCCAGGTCTGGAAGTGGTTCGTCCGTTCCTGGGGGTACGGCCATACCTGGCCGTCGCCCACCACATCCCAGTGAAATCCCGGGAGCGCCGCTTCGATCTCCCCGAACCGCGCGGCGGGCACCGCGATCTTCGAGGTCGTGGTGTTCGCGGGCCACAAAGTTGGAGAACAGTTCCAGAGCCCACCCGGCCGCCACGCACCACGGGGCGGTGACCGCCGACAGTCGCCGGGCGACCTCGTCGGGCGTCCACGGCCGCCACGCCCCATCGATCTCGGTATCGGTGAGACGCCGTCCGGTCACCCGCTCGCTGGACCTTTACTGGACCTTTAGAAGTCCCAGTCCTCGTCCTGGGTGTTCACGGCCTTGCCGATCACGTAACTGGAACCCGAGCCGGAGAAGAAGTCGTGGTTCTCGTCGGCGTTGGGGCTCAGCGCGGACAGGATCGCCGGGTTGACGTCGGTCTCGTCCTTCGGGAACAGCGCCTCGTAGCCGAGGTTCATCAGCGCCTTGTTGGCGTTGTAGCGCAGGAACTTCTTGACGTCCTCGCTCAGCCCGACACCGTCATACAGGTCCTGGGTGTATTCGACCTCGTTGTCGTAGAGCTCGAAGAGCAGCTCGTAGGTGTAGTCCTTGAGCTCCTGCTTGCGGGCGTCGTCGACAAGGGCCAGGCCCTTCTGGTACTTGTAGCCGATGTAGTAGCCGTGCACGGCCTCGTCGCGGATGATCAGCCGAATCATGTCGGCGGTGTTGGTGAGCTTGGCACGGCTGGACCAGTACATCGGCAGGTAGAAGCCGGAGTAGAACAGGAAGCTCTCCAGCAGCGTGGAGGCCACCTTGCGCTTGAGCGGGTCGTCGCCCTTGTAGAAGTCCATCACGATCTGCGCCTTGCGCTGCAGGTTCGGATTCTCCTCCGACCAGCGGAACGCCTCGTCGATCTCGGCCGTCGAGCACAACGTGGAGAAGATGTTGCTGTAGCTCTTGGCGTGCACCGACTCCATGAACGCGATGTTGGTGTACACGGCCTCTTCGTGCGGGGTCAGCGCGTCGGGGATGAGGCTGACGGCGCCGACGGTGCCCTGGATGGTGTCCAGCAGGGTCAGGCCGGTGAAGACCCGCATGGTGAGCTGCTTCTCGTGCTCGTTGAGGGTGCCCCAGGACGGGATGTCATTGGAGACCGGCACCTTCTCGGGCAACCAGAAGTTCCCGGTGAGCCGCTCCCACACCTCGGCATCTTTGTCGTCCTGGAGACGGTTCCAGTTGATGGCCGAGACGCGGTCGATCAGCTTCATTCCATCGGACACCTTGGACCCCATTTCACCTGGCTTTTCATTCTTTCGCCGGGATGTATCCCGCGACGAGGTCAACACTACAACTGGTGTGCGACATCGCCGAGCTATACGAGATGTTGTGTTCTGGCGTGTCGCGCGTCACCGGACTTTCCAGTGCAGGATCACGCCGCCGGGGCCACTCTGTCGAGCAACTCCTGCAGCGCGACCAGGTCCAGATAGGCGGTTACGCGCACCACCCGGTCGTCACGCATGGTCATCACCCAGGCGTACTCGTTGACGTACGGGCGGCCGTCGAGCGCGGTGGCGGTGCCGCGCCAACGGGCCACCACCACGTCACCGTCGGTGACCAGTTCGCGGACCTCGGCCTGGATCGGGCCGTTGAGCCGGGACACGATGGGACCGGCGCCGTCGCGCAGGAATTCGGCGCGGCCGGTGTAGGTGGCCGGCCCGGTTGCGCGCGCCACCGTCCATTCCACGTCGTCGGCGAGAATCGCATAGAAGCTGTCCTCGCCACTCACCCCGCGGGCGAACGCGTCGCGCACCAACTCGGCATTGCGCTGTTGTTGCCCGCCGCGTGCCGAATTCTCGGCGGTGCTACTGCATCCGAGCATCACGGTGGCCGCCAGCGCGCCGACCACCCACAGGGTGAACCGTGTCATCAATGTCATGACATCGACGCTAGGAGCGCGTCGATGCGCCTGGGAGGCCGCGGTTCTCCTAGGAACGCACCGCCTGCGGCAGGCGCGTGAATTCGTACTCCGAGGGTTTGAACGTGCGCGTCGCCAGCCAGTACTGCCAGGTCATGCCACTCCACAGGGTGCGGTTGACGCCGTGGGCGTCCATGTACCAGCTCTGGCAACCTCCGGTGCTGAACACCGTGCCGGCCAGGTCGTGCTGCAACCCGGCGTTGTATTCATCCTGCGCGCGGCGGCTCGGCGCGAGCGCGACCGCACCTGCCTCGTCCACCGCGGCGATGGCCTGGGCGGCGTAGCGGATCTGGGACTCGATCATGAACACCACCGAATTGTGCCCGAGCGCGGTGTTCGGTCCGAGCAGGAAGAACAGGTTGGGCATCCCGGCCACGGTGATTCCACGGTGAGCCGCCATCCCCTCGGCAGTCCAGCGATCGACCAGGTCCTCACCGTCGGCGCCCTTGATGTCGACGTAGGTGTAGGAGTCGGTGACATGGAATCCGGTGGCCCATACCAAGACATCCACCGGATGTTCCACACCGTCGGCGGTGACGATACCGCGGGGGGTGATCCGTTCGATCCGCTCGGTGATCACGCTGGTCTTCGGGTTCGCGATCCCGCGATAGTAGGTGTCGGAGTTGAGGATTCGCTTGCAGCCGGCACGATAGTCGGGGGTGAGCTTGCGCTGTAGCTCGGGATCCTTGATGCTGCGCTTGATATTCCATTTACCCATCAGCTCGCCGATCTTGAGCAGTCTGGGCTGTTTGGTCATGGCGAAGCCGACGCCCTCGTGAATCCAGTAGATACCGGCCCGCAGCAATGCCCGGACGCCCGGCACGGAGGCGAACACGGTGCGCATCCACTGCGGGAAGGCGTTGTTGGGCCGCGGCATCACCCAGGCCGGGGTGCGCTGGTAGAGCTGCAATTCGGCGACGTCGTCGACGATGGCGGGCACGATCTGGATGGCACTCGCACCGGTACCGACCACCGCCACCCGCTTGCCGCTGATGTCCACACCGTGGTCCCACTGTGCGGAATGAAAAGCCGCACCGGCGAATTCGTCGATGCCGGGGATCTCGGGAATCAATGGGATGTGCAGCCCGCCGGCACCGGAAACCAGGAACTGCGCGATGTACTCCTGCCCGGCGGCATCGAACACATGCCAGCGCGATTCATCCTCGTCCCAGTGCGCACGGTCGACGTGCGCACCGAACCGGATGTGGCGGCGCAAACCGTGCTTGTCGGTGACACCCTTGAGGTAGTCGAAGATCTCGGGCTGAAAGGACCACATGTGCGTCCAGTCGGCCTTGGGCTCGAACGAGAACGAGTACATGTGCGACGGGATGTCGCACGCGCAGCCCGGGTAGGTGTTGTCGCGCCAGGTGCCGCCGATCTCCTCGGACTTCTCCAGGATCAGGAAGTCGACGCCTTGTTTCCTCAGCGCGATCCCCATGCCGAGTCCGGAGAATCCGGACCCGATGATCAGTGCGCGGGTGGTGATGGCAGACATGACGTCAACGCCTTTCCTGGGAACGCCGGTACCGGATACATCTCAGTGTTCCGGCAGCGGACAACACGTGTCAACGCCCCACATGGGTACCGAGTTCCGGTGCAGGTGCCGATCAGGCCTGCTGCGCCGGCTCCTGGCGGCGCACCGCGTTGTGAACGGGCTGATCGGGGTCGATCTGGACGCCCAGTAGTTCGGCGGTGCCGTTGACCGCACCCATCATGATCGTCGTCATATGGGAGATGAACTCCTCGGCAGGCATCCGCCGCGGGCTGTCGGCGTCGCCGCCCAGCCACCAATCGGTGGCCGAGGCCGCGGTGCCGAACAGGGCGAAGGCGGCCAGCTCGAACACAGCGGGGTTGAGATCCATCTCACTGAGCTCGCCGCTGACCATCTCGGCGATCGCAAGGGTGATGTCACGCCCCCGGTTGACCGTGGTCATGGCGGCCGCGGACTGATCGGCGAACCGGCCCTGCAGCAGGAAACGCACCACGTTCGGATGCTGGTCCACCAATTCGACATAGTGCTCGACGGCGCGGCCGATGACCTGGCGCGCCGAGTCGGACTCGATGTCGATGGAGGGGATCACCGCCGCCCACAACATGTCTCGCATGCGCTCGCCAATCTGGGCGAACATGTCGGACTTGTCGGTGAAATGGCGGTAGATCTTCGGTTTGGCGGTGCCCGCCTCCTCGGCGATCTCGCGCACACTGACGTTGGGGCCGAGGCGGTCGATGGCGCGGAAGGCGGCCTCGACGATCTCGGCGCGGACCTTTTTGCGGTGCTCGCGCCAACGTTCGCTGCGCGCGTCGACCTTCGCACCGGGCTGCCCCGGCAGCGGAAGCGATGGTCTGCGCACCCGCTCACTGTACCGGGCGATGCTGACCTGGTCAGACTGCCCGGCAGAGCGGGCGGTTTGGCCCGCGCCCGGAGTGGGTAACCCCCGGCCCAGATTCCGCCGCCCGGCGACCGGCACGTTGCTTCGGTAGCATCCAAAGGTCACAGCCCACCTGATCGAGACGAGACAATGACTGCCCCATACGACGTAGTAATCGCGGGCGGGGGCCCCTCAGGTTCGGCCGCCGCGTGGCAGGCCGCCCAGGCCGGCGCGCGCGTCGTCGTCCTGGACAAGGCCGAGTTCCCCCGAGCCAAACCGTGCGGTGACGGGCTGACCGCTCGCGCCGTGAGCTACCTGCAGAAAATGGGACTGGCCGACGAGGTTGCCACCTATCACCGCGTGAACAAGGTGACGGTGTTCAGCCCGAGCGCATGGGAGCTGTCGTTCCCGCGCCGCCCCGGTATGCCCGATCACGGTCACACCGTGAGCCGCGAGCACCTCGACACCGTCCTGCTCAAGCACGCCGAATCCGCCGGTGCCGAAGTGCGCCAGGGCGCCGAGGTGGCCGGCCCGGAGTTCGACGCGAGCGGCCGGGTGATCGGCGTGGTCCTCAAGAGCGGGGAGAAGGTGCTCGGCGATGCCGTCATCGCCGCCGACGGTGCTTACTCCCCCATCAAGCGCGCCCTGAAGCTGGATTCGGAATACAACGGCTACTCGGCGATCGCCATCCGCTCCGAGATGCACCTCAACCGGCCCGACAACGACAGCCTCGACATCTACCTGAAGCTGCTCTTCCAGGGTGATCAGCTGCCCGGCTACGGCTGGGTGTTCCCGATGGGCAACAACGTCTTCAATATCGGCCTCGGCTACGTGAACAGCTACAAGAACTGGCAGTCCATCAACGCCACCCAGTTCCTCGGCGAGTTCCTGCGCAGCCTGCCCGCCGAGTGGGAAGCACCGCCCATCGAAGAGCTCAAGAAGAACAAGAGTGTCCGGGCCTGGCGACTTCCGATGGGCTTCACCGCCTGGCCGCCGTGGCGACCGGGCGTGTTGTTCACCGGCGACTCGCTGGGCGCGGGTAAGCCGGCTTCCGGGGCGGGAATCTCCAAGGCCCTCGAGTCCGGACTGGCGGCCGGTGAGTGTGCCCTCGCCGCGCTGAACAACGGCGGGCCCGACGATTTCACCAACTACGCGCAGCGCATGGAAGCGGCGTGGGGCAAGGAATACAAACGCGGCCGCTACATGCACAAGCTGATCGGCTACCCGAAGGTCGCGGACGCCGGCATCAAGCTCATCGACAACGCCGCGTTCCGGGACCGGATGCTCAAGGCGCTGTACAAGAAGGCGCAGGGGCCGCAGCACAAGGTCAAGTAGTCGACGTCGAACGGCCAGTTGTGGCACGCATTTCGCACTTTTGCGTGCTGCAACTAGCCACTGGGCATCCGTCGGTGTCATAGGACGTGGGTAGCGTGCGGGTCATGGAACAACGCATCAGCCTGATCACGCTCGGCGTTGACGACCTCGGTCGGGCCCGCACCTTCTATGAGCAGGGCTTGGGCTGGACGCCCAGGGCCGCCCCCGAGGGAGTGGTGTTCTACCAGCTTCCCGGCATCGCGCTCGCGCTGTTCGGCCGCAAGGATCTCGCCGAGGACGCCCATCACCCGGTGGACGGCCGGTTCAGCGGTGTCACCATTGCGATCAATCAGCGCACCGAGGCCGACGTCGACGCCGTGCTGGCCGAGGCGCACGCCGCCGGCGCGACGATCCTCAAGCCGGCCGAAAGGGTGTTCTGGGGCGGCTACTCCGGGTATTTCGCCGATCCCGACGGCCACGTCTGGGAAGTCGCGCTCAACCCGGAATGGACGATCAATCCCGATGGCACGCTGACCATCTGAGGTCGCTACCCGCCGCCGCGGCGCCGGCTCTTGGTGAGTTCGATCGGGTCGATCTCCACCCGTGACCACTGCGCCGCCATCTCCAGGCTGTGCGCGCGGCCCGAGTGCACATGATGAAACGCCGACGCGGCGGCCCGGTCCGGGTCGTGCTCGGCGATCGCCGCGAGCAACTCCTCGTGCTCGTGGCATTGAACCTGGGCGTCACGGTCGCTGGTGAGGTGGAACAGCCACTGCACCCGCGCCTGTAGCGGTTCCAGCAGCGATTCCAACAGTGGATTGGCAGCCAGGTCGACGATGATGACGTGGAAGGTGGCATTGGCCGCCGCGATGGCCGGGCCGTCATTGCGCTCGCTCGCCTTCCGCGCGGTATCCAGTTGGGCGGCAAGCAAATCCAGACCGGCCTGATCGGCCCGCTCGGCGGCCAACCGGGCGGCGAGCACCTCCAGGCTCTCCCGGACGTCGAACAGATCCCGCACATCGTCGACCGTGAACGGTGACACGATCGCCCCCTGCCGGGGCACGACAACCACCAGCCCGTCCTGGGCCAGTCGCTGCATCGCCTCGCGCAGTGGGATCCGCGACACCTTCAGCTGCTCGGCCAGGTCGCGCTCGATCAGCCGGGTGCCGGGCGCCAGTTCCAGACCGACGATGCGGGCCCGCAACTCGTCATAGGCATGTTCGCGCAACGGCTTTCGACTGGGCGCCACCACTGAGGTCACTATCTGAGCCTTTCCCGTCGGTGTTCCCGTCGAGCTTAACCCACCCGCCGTTAGCGGTATACCATTAACTCGATCCTTACATTCGAGTAACCGCACCGAAATGGCCGGGTTCGATGCTTCTGCCTAACGGTATACCGCTAACGGGTAGCCACTGACACCAGGAGATTCCATGAAGACCCTGCCGAAAATTCTCGCCATGGCCGCCGCGGGTGCGCTCGCGGTGGCCACCTCCGCATGCGGTTCCTCCGGTGACAACGCCGACAGCGACGCACTGTCCGTCGGGGTGTTCCTGCCCGGGTCCATCAACGACACCGGCTTCATGCAGTCGGGATATGAAGGCTTTCAACGTGTCCAGGCCACCTTCGGCGACAAGATCGACGCCGGCTACGTCGAGCAGGTGGCCGCCGCCGACTATCAGCAGGCGCTCCAGCGTTTCGCCTCCCAGAACGACCTGGTGATCTCGGTGGGCGGCCAGACCGACGCCGACGTCCGCAAGGTCGCGCCCCAGTTCCCGGATGTGAAGTTCGTCGAGATCGGCGGACCCTCGGATGCCGAACCACTGCCGAACCTCGCCTACTACGACCCGCAGCAGGCCGAAGCCGAGTTCCTCTCCGGCGCGGCGGCCGCCGCAGCGTCCAAGACCGGCACCGTCGGCTTCGTCGGCGGTGTCGAACTGCCCGCAATCGTCAACGCCGCCATTGCTTTCGGCAATGGCGCACGCTTCGTGCGCCCCGATGTCACCGTGCTGAACCCGCAGTACGTCGGCGACTTCAATGACCCGGCGAAGGCCAAGCAGGCCGCGGGCACCGCCTATGCCAGTGGCGCCGACGTGCTCGGCCAGATCGTCAACCTCGGCAAGCAGGGCATGGAACAGGCGGCCAAGGAATCCGGCAACCGGCTCAACGGTGGCCCAATCCCCGGGGAATGCACCGACAGCGTCTATGCGGGCTACGTCCGCACCGATATCGGCACCGAGATCGAATACGCGGTGTCCTCGGTGCTCGACGGCACCTGGACCGCCGCCCAGGTGCCCTTCGGTGTCACCACGGACAAGGGTGGTAGCGACTTCCTGACGTGTACAACAGATCCCGCGGTCGCCGCGGCCGTCGCCGATGCCAAGGCGGCAATCGTCGCCGGCAGCGTCACACCGTACTGAGCGAGCCGGCACCCATGACCATCACAGCTCCCGAGCACACCGCGCTGCTGGCCATGAGCGGCGTCGGCAAGTCCTTCGGCCCGGTCCGCGCACTCGACGGTGTCACGCTCAGCGTGAAACCCCGCTCGGTGCACTGCATTCTGGGCGAGAACGGCGCAGGCAAGTCCACCCTGTGCAACAGCATCTACGGCACCGTCTCCCCCGACACCGGCAGCATGGTGTTGGGCGGCAACGAGTACCGGCCGCGCAACCCCGCCGACGCGCTGCAGGCCGGTGTCGCGATGGTCCATCAGCACTTCTCGCTGATCCCCACCATGACCGTCGCGGACAACCTGCTGCTCGGCCGGGGCGGGTTTCGCCCGCCGCGCGACCGGTTGGCCGCCGATCTGGATCGCATCGCCGACAGCTACGGCCTGAGTGTCGACCCGAAGGCCACCGTGTCCGGGCTGACCGTCGGTGCCCGGCAACGGGTCGAGATCGTCAAGGCGTTGTTGCGGGATCCGCAGCTGATCCTGCTCGACGAGCCCACCGCGGTGCTCGACGGGAAAGAGATCGACGCGCTGATCGCCACCTGCGCAGCGCTGACCGCCGACGGCAAATCCGTCGTGCTGATCACCCACAAGCTCGGTGAGGTCGCCCGCGCCGCCGACGAGGCCACCGTGCTGCGCGGCGGGACCGTCGTCGGCGGCGGACGGGTCTCCGATATGGGCATGTCCACCCTGCTGGACCTGATGCTCGGCGACGCCGAACCGCTGGACCGCGTTGTGGCGCCCCGGCCACGCCGTCCCGCCGGTGGCGACGCGGTGCTGCAGATCGTCGGTGTGCGTCTCACCCGCGCCGACGGCAGCACGGCCCTCGACGATGTGGACCTCACCGTCGGCCGGGGTGAGATCGTCGGCGTCGCCGGCGTGGAGGGCAACGGGCAGTCCGAACTGACCTCGGTGCTCTCCGGCGCCATCGCCGCCGACGCCGGATCGGTACGGGTCGACGACGCCGACCTGACCACCGCGACACCCGCGCAGCGCACCGCCGCCGGTGTCGCGGTGATCCCCGAGGATCGGCACGCGGAGGCCATCATCGGTGCCCTGTCCATCGCGGAGAACATCGCGATGCCCCGGCTGTCGGCGTACCGGCGGTGGGGACTGCTCGACCGCACGCGAATGCACGCCGACGCGGCCGCTGCCATCACCGACTTCTCGATCCGGGCACCGGGGCCCGACGCTCCCATCGGATCGCTGTCCGGGGGCAACCAGCAGAAGGTGGTGCTGGCGCGCGAGCTGTCCACCACCGGGCTGCGGGTGGTGGTGGCGGCCCAGCCGACCCGCGGCCTCGACGCCGGGGCCGTGGCGTTCGTGCTGGACCGGCTGCGCGCCGCCGCCGACGACGGGGCCGCCGTACTGGTCACCTCCAGTGAGATCGACGAACTCATCGCGGTGTGCGACCGGATCGTCGTCGCCTACCGCGGTCGGCTGCTGGGCTCGGTGTGCACGCAATCCGACACTGCGGCAAACGATATCGGAACCCTCATGACGGGTGTGGGCGCATGATGGCGGGTCTGCACGCACGCCACCCCCTGGTGGTGGCGCTGGCCGCCATGGCGATCGCCGCACTCGTCGGTTTCGTGCTGGCCGCGGCCGCCGGCGCCGGTCCCGTCGACGTCGTCGACGCACTGATCGAGGGCACCCTGGGCTCGCCGTTCGCCATCGGCACGTCCTTGAACAACGCGGCCCTGCTCATGCTGGTGGCCGCCGGCTTCACCATCGCCTATCGGGCCGGGCTGGTCAACGTCGGCGGCGAGGGTCAGCTGTGCCTCGGCGGCATCGCCGCCACCGCGGTCGGGGTGGCGATGCCCGAGGGCATCCCGATGCCGATCGCGGTGCTCGCCACCCTGACGGCCGCGGCGCTGGCCGGCGCCGGATGGGCCGCGATCGCCGCCTGGCTGCGGGTGAAGCGCGGCACCAGCGAGATCATCACCACGCTGCTGTTGAACTTCGTCGGCCTGGCGCTGGTGGTGCTGATGGTCCATGAGCCCTCCCTGCTGCGCCAACCCATGACATCCTCGGAGACCCTCCCCCAGTCCGAGCCGCTGGCCGCCTCGGCGCACCTGCCCCTGCTCGGCCTGGCCAAGAACCCGGCGACCATCGCCATCGTGCTCGCCGTCATCCTGGTGGCGGCCGTCGGAATCATGCTGCGGCACAGCGCCGTCGGCCTACGACTCAGCGCGGTCGGGCTCTCCGGACCTGCCTCGGCGCGCCTGGGCGTGCAGGTCGATCGCACCGCGTTTCTCGGGCTCACCACGGCGGGCGCCTTCGCCGGGCTGGGCGGTGGCTGCCTGGTCATGACCGCACCGTTCATCCTGGCCGACGGGTTCTCCTCCGGCTTCGGGTTCGCGGGGCTGGTGGTCGGCCTGCTGGCCCGCGGATCCATGACCGCCGTCGCCGCGGTCGCTGTGCTGTTCGGGTTTCTGGTGTCCGGGGGCATCAACCTGCAACTGGCCGCCGGCGTGCCGTCCTCCACCATCACCGTCGTGCAGAGCGTCCTGATCATCGTGATCGCCGGCGCGGCCTGGTGGACGACCACCGCCCGGCAGCCCGCTCAGAAAGTAGCCGTATGAATATCACCATGCTCACCGAAATCATCTCCAGCGGTGTGGCCTTCGCGATTCCACTGCTGCTGGCCGCCAGCGGCGAATCGATCAGTGAGCGGGCCGGGGTGCTCAACCTCAGCATGGAGGGCATGATGCTCACCGGCGCGTTCGCCAGCGTCCTCGGCTCGGTCAGCACCGGTTCGGCCGTGGCGGGCGCACTCGCCGGGCTGCTCGCCGGATTGCTGTTCGGCCTCGGTCAGGCGCTTCTGAGTGTGCGATTTCGGGCCGACCAGATCGTGGTCGGCATCGCGGCGAACGCCCTGGCATTGGGGCTCACCACCTTCGGTGCGCGGATTCTGCTCGCCGACGGCAGGGGGCAGAACGTGGCTGCCTTCGCCGATGTCCGCATCCCAGTGCTCAGCGAGCTGCCCGTCGTCGGCCCGGCCCTGTTCGGTCAGACCCTGCTGGGCTACCTGTGCATCGGCGCCATCGTCGTGCTCGCCGTCGCCTTCTCCGGCCACACCATGGCCGGCATCCGAGTCGACGCCGTCGGTGAGGATGCCACCTCGGCGGGGTGGACCGGACTGGCGGTCAACCGGACCCGGGTGCTCGGGGTGCTCATCGCCTCGGGTGCCGGAGGCCTGGCCGGCGCACAGCTCGCGCTCTCGGAGGTGCGCTCCTTCAGCGAGAACATGACCGCCGGAATGGGCTACCTGGCCGTGGTGGCCGTCATCGCCGGACGCTGGAAGATCAGCGGAATCTTCTGGGCCGCTCTGTTCTTCGGTGTCGCGCGGGCCATGCAATTCGCACTGCCCGCGCTCGGGGTCGACATTCCCTACGCGGTCCTGGTGATGCTGCCCTACCTCATCGCATTGATCGCCATCAGCGGATTCGTCGGCGGCCGTAGGGCACCGTCCTGCCTGACGGTGCCCTACGTCGGCCGCGTCTGATCCGCCACCCTGTCTGTAAGGACCTCCCATGACCCTCGTTCTGACCCACTCCGATATCAACGCGCTGATCGACCGCGCGAGCGTGTATGACGCCGTCGAGCGCGCCCACGCGGATCTGGCGACCGGCACGGCCGGCAATCCGGCACCGGCGTTCCTTCCACTGGACGGCGGCGGTGCCGCGCTGCCGATGGCCGCGTCGTCTGCGCGGCACCGGGCCAGCGCGGTGAAGATGTTGTCGGACATGCCATTCAACCGGGACCGCGGATTACCGACGCAACGGTCCACCATCCTGCTGATGTCGGCCGAGACCGGTGAATGCCGCGCGGTGCTCGACGGCCGGCTCATCACCGCGGTCCGGACGGCCGCGGCCAGTGCCGTGGCCACCGTGCACCTGGCCCGTGAATCCAGCACCGCGCTCGGGCTCATCGGGGCGGGGACCCTGGCCGTCGAGCACACCCGCGCCATTGCGCGGGTACGGCCCATGGAGAAGGTGCTGGTGTGGTCACGCAACCCGGCGACCGTCGAGGCGTTCCGCGCCCGGGTGGCGGATCTGGATCTGCGCGTCGAGTACGCCGACTCCCCACGCCAGGTGCTCGCCGCAGCCGACGTGGTCTGCACCCTGACACCCTCGAAAGATCCGATCGTGCACGGCGCCTGGTTCCGGCCCGGCCTGCACCTCAATGCCGTCGGGGCGCCGCCGCGCGCCGATCACCGCGAAATCGACGGCGCCGGAATGGGTTCAGCGCGTCTCGTGGTCGACAGCCGGGCGACTGCCCTGGCCAAGTCCGGCGATGTGCTGCTGGCGATCGAAGAGGGCCGGTTGACCGAGGATGATGTCAGCGTCGAATTGGGCGAGGTGATCGTCGATCCCCGGCGGGGCCGCCGCAGCGAGGACGACATCACCGTGTTCAATTCGGTGGGTATCGGGCTACAGGACCTGGTGACCGCCCACACGCTCGTCACGCGTGCCACCGAACGAGGCATCGGGACGACGCTGGACCTGTCGGCCTGAGCGCGTCATTCGCTGTGGGTGAGTTGGTCGGCGAACGCGGCGCCGGCGTTGCCGTTGAGCTTGGCCGCGTCGAAGCCGTAGCCGACCGCGTCTCCGCGGACCGCGCGCAGCGGATCCTCGAAGTCACGGAAGTAACCCATCGCCCACGCGCCCTCCTGATAGCCGATCAGCTTGAGCAGATCGTCGTCCAGGGTCCGCGCCACTTCTGGTGGTACCGAGAGGAATTGGTTTTCCTCCTGCCGGACCCAGCCGACGCAGTAGTTCACGTTGATGGCGCGGCGGACCCGGTCACTGCGATTGGCGGCACCGCTGTGCACGATCTTGCCGGAGTAGAGCAGCACCGAACCGCGCGACATCTCGGCCTGCAGGCACTCGTCGTCGGCGTACTCGGTCGGCTTCTTGCCACCGATCTGGCTGCCCGGCACCACCCGGGTGGCGCCCATCTCGGCGGTGTAGTCCGTCATGGCCCACAACGTGTTGCACTGCACGTGGTAGTCGTCGGGAAAGGGGTAGAAGTCGAAGGCATTCTGGTCGCGGTGCAACGCCTGATCCGATTCGCCCGGTTCGATCGAGATGACCTGGGTCAGCATCAGCTGAAAGGCGCTGGCGTGGCCGAGGAAATCCTGGCACACGCCGAGCACGGTCGGATCCTGAATCAGCGTGCGGCAGGCCGGGGAACGGGCGACCAGCGCACCGGTGCGCCGAGTCTTGGTGCCGATCATGGCGTTGTAGCCCATGGGCGTCGCGTCCATGTAGGGCGCCAGTTCATCGTCGATGCTGTCCATCAGGGAGTGCGGCACCAGGTCGTCGACGATCACGTAGCCATCGCGGCGCAGGTGGTCGGCGAGGTCGGCCGGGGATGTGGTGGCCGGTACGTGCGTCAGCGCTCTCATGCGTCCAAGTATTTCCGAGCACGTGTGTTGACCAGGTAAAACAGCGTCACATGGTCGTTAAGACGTCCCGAGACACAATGCCCACCGTGTGGCCTGTGCACGGCAATCCGCCCGTAGGCGTACATATCCCCCACATTCGCACCGGATACGCGCGCCTCAACGGCGCCCCCGCTTGGCGGGCCCCGGCGTGCGCGCGACCTTGCCCGCGGCGGCGCGGGCGGCCTGTTTGGCCAGGGTCTTCTCCCGGGCGGTGCGTTTCGGCGCCGACTCGGCCTGTCCCCGCGACGAACTGGGTTTGCGCCCGCGCACGATCCCGATGAACTCCTCGACGAGTTCGGACTGCGGCCCGTCGGCGAAGGCCAGCGCCACCGGGCAGGTCGGCGCATCGGTGATCGGACGGAAGGTCAGGTCCTTGCGGTGATGCAGCCGCGCCAACGATTGCGGCACAATGAGCGTGCCCATCCCGGCGGCCACGAGTTCTATGGCCTCCTCGGTGGTTTCGGGCCGGTGCTCGACCGGGATGCCGGGAGCTTGCGCCCAGTCGACGACGTTGTCGAGCGGGCGCAGCGTGGGTTCGCCGTCGAGATCCGCGGCGGTGATCGTGTCGGCGGCCGTGAGCAGATGATCCACCGGCACCACCGCCACCGTGGTCTCCTCGTACAGCGGGATGACGGCCAGCCCCGAGGTGTCCGCGGGCAGCCGTAACACCACGACGTCGACGGCGCCGGTCCGCATCTGCGCGGCGGCGTCCGCGGCGGCGACGGTACGCAGCCGCAGCGGCACGTCGGGGTGGCGTTGCGCCCAGGTCCGGGCCCATTTCGCCGGCGTCGCGCCGGGGACGTAGCCGAGCGTGAGCGAGGGCTGGGGCACCGCATCAGGCTACCGATAGGCTCTACGTCATGAGCAGGCCCAACGCGCAGTCCATGAAACCCGCCACGGCGGCGAAGAAGCTGGACGTGTACCTCCCCGCGACGCCTGCGGAGTTCCAGGAGAACGCGATCACCCGCGGTGAACTCGCAGCACTGCAGGAGGACCCGCCGCAGTGGCTTCAGGACCTGCGCAAGAACGGGCCGCACCCGAAGAACCTGGTGGCCGCCAAGCTGGGCGTGTCGATCGCCGGTCTGGCCCGCGGCGGGGTCACCGAGGCGCTGACCACCGAGCAGATCACCGCGCTGCTTGAGGAGAAGCCGGATTGGCTGGTCGCCGAACGCGAGAGCTTCCAGGCGGTGCTGACCGAGGAGCGCCGGGTGAAGGCGATGCTGGCGGACAAGCCGCGCAAGAGCTGAGCCTCTGACGACTGGGGCAGTTCACCGGTCGAACATGTCGCTGATGCGGTCGAAGAAGCGGTCGACGCGCTGCTCCAGTCGCGATCCCTTGCCCCACTTGTCCCAGAGGTAGATCGAGCCGAATAGCGCGGCGACGATCCCGAAGACCAGTGCGGTGATGAGGATGACCTCGACGGTTGTCGACACCGGAGCATTCTTGCGCCAGGGCCCAGCAGCAGCTCCACCAGGTCCGAGAGAGCGTGGTACCCGTACTCACGCTGTTCACATTCACGCCTGCACCGTGAATGGGGTCACCACTCGTCGACATCGTCGTCGTCCTCTATCGGCGGGCGCGGTTTGCGCATCACCAACACGGCCCACACCAGGCCACCGATCAACGCTGCGACGACCGCCAAGAACATCAGCTGCCCCGCCATGTAAGCCATCGTTCATCCCCCCTCGAAGCCGACCAGGAAGTCGGCGACCTCATTCTTCACTGCGGCGATCAACTCCCGCACGAGCGCCAGCCCGCGCGGCTTCAACGGCACCGCGTGAAACCGCCCCTTGACAAAAAATAGGCCAGGGATGTTCTCCCTGGCCTATTTTTCAGCTACGCGAGACCTACAACATGCAGCTGACGCAACCCTCCACCTCAGTGCCCTCCAGGGCCATCTGGCGCAGCCGGATGTAGTACAGCGTCTTGATTCCCTTGCGCCAGGCGTAGATCTGCGCCTTGTTGACCTCGCGGGTATCGGCGGTGTCCTTGAAGAACAGCGTCAGCGACAGGCCCTGGTCCACGTGCTGGGTGGCCGCGGCGTAGGTGTCGATGATCTTCTCGTACCCGATCTCGTACGCATCCTGGTAATAGTCCAGGTTGTCGTTGGTCAGGTACGGCGCCGGGTAGTAGACGCGACCGATCTTGCCTTCCTTGCGGATCTCGATCTTGGAAGCCACCGGGTGGATCGAGCTGGTCGAGTGGTTGATGTAGCTGATCGAACCGGTCGGCGGCACGGCCTGCAGGTTCTGGTTGTAGATGCCGTGCTTTTGCACCGAATCCTTGAGCAGCTTCCAGTCGTCCTGGGTGGGGATATGAATCTCCGCGTCGGCGAACAGCTTTCGCACCTTGTCGGTGGCCGGCTCCCACACCCGGTCGGTGTACTTGTCGAAGAACTCGCCCGAGGCGTACTTCGACTGGTCGAACCCGCCGAAGCGCGTACCCCGTTCGATGGCAATGAGGTTCGACGCCCGCAGGGCGTGGTAGAGCACCGTGTAGAAGTAGATGTTGGTGAAGTCCACACCCTCTTCGGAGCCGTAGTGGATCCGCTCCCGAGCCAGGTAGCCGTGCAGGTTCATCTGCCCCAACCCGATGGCGTGCGAACTGTTGTTGCCCTGCTCGATGGACGGCACCGACCAGATGTGGGTCTGGTCGCTCACCGCGGTGAGCGCCCGGATGGACACCTCGATGGTCTGCGCGAAGTCCGGCGAATCCATCGCCTTGGCGATGTTCAGCGAGCCCAGGTTGCACGAGATGTCCTTGCCCACCTTGGCGTAGGACAGATCCTCGTTGAACTCCGAGGGCGTGGACACCTGCAGGATCTCCGAGCACAGGTTGCTGTGGGTGATCTTGCCGGCGATCGGGTTGGCCCGGTTCACCGTGTCCTCGTACATGATGTACGGGTAGCCGGACTCGAACTGCAGCTCGGCCAGCGTCTGGAAGAACTCCCGCGCCTTGATCTTCGTCTTGCGGATCCGGGCGTCGTCGACCATCTCGTAGTACTTCTCGGTGACCGAGATGTCGGCGAACGGGACGCCGTAAACCCTCTCGACGTCATACGGCGAGAAGAGGTACATGTCCTCGTTCTTCTTCGCCAGCTCGAAGGTGATGTCCGGGATCACCACGCCCAGCGAGAGCGTCTTGATCCGGATCTTCTCGTCGGCGTTCTCGCGCTTGGTGTCGAGGAACCGGTAGATGTCGGGGTGATGGGCGTGCAGGTACACCGCGCCGGCGCCTTGGCGCGCGCCGAGCTGATTAGCGTAGGAGAACGAGTCCTCCAGCAGTTTCATGATCGGGATGACACCCGAGGACTGGTTCTCGATGTTCTTGATCGGCGCGCCGTGCTCACGGATGTTGGTGAGCAGCAAGGCGACTCCGCCGCCGCGCTTGGATAGCTGCAGGGCGGAGTTGATGGAGCGTCCGATGGACTCCATGTTGTCCTCGATGCGCAGCAGGAAGCAGGACACAGGCTCACCGCGCTGCTTCTTGCCCGAGTTGAGGAACGTCGGGGTGGCCGGCTGGAACCGTCCGTCGATGATCTCGTCGACCAGCTTCTCGGCCAGCTCGGTGTCACCGGCGGCCAGCGTCAGCGCCACCATGACCACGCGGTCCTCGAAACGCTCCAGGTAGCGCTTCCCGTCGAAGGTCTTCAGCGTGTAGGACGTGTAGTACTTGAACGCGCCCAGGAAGGTCGGGAACCTGAACTTCTTGGCGAAGGCACGGTCGACCAATGACTTCACGAAGTTCCGCGAGTACTGGTCGAGCACCTCGCGCTCGTAGTAGTTCTCCTTGACCAGGTAGTCGAGTTTCTCGTCCTGGTTGTGGAAGAACACGGTGTTCTGGTTGACGTGCTGCAGGAAGTACTGGTTGGCGGCTTCCCGGTCCTTGTCGAACTGGATGTTGCCGTCTTTGTCGTACAGGTTGAGCATCGCGTTGAGCGCGTGGTAGTCCGTCTCCCCCGGGAGCGCATGAGCCCCGGTGGTTACAGGCTCTGCAGCTGTGACGGTTGGTGGCACGTCTGTTCCTTCCAAAAGTCTTCCAAGCCCGCACGGACGGATTCCACGTCATCCGGGGTTCCCATGAGTTCGAAACGGTAGAGGTAGGGCACGCCGCACTTGGCGGACACCACATTGCCTGCGTAGGCGAATTCCTCACCGAAGTTGTTGTTGCCCGCGGCGATGACGCCGCGGATCAACGACCGGTTGTGCTCGTTGTTCAGAAAAGCGATGACCTGCTTGGGGACATAGCCCCCGCTGTTGATGTCGGGGCTGACCTTGCCGCCGCCGTAGGTCGGCAGGACCAGCACGAAGGGGTGGTCGACCTCGATACGGCCGTGCAGCGGGATCCGGGTGACGTGGTCGGCGGGGAAACCCAGCTTCTGCACGAAGCGGTGGGTGTTCTCCGAGACGCTGGAGAAGTACACGAGATGACTCATATCTCCTCCTCGCTGGTCGTCGGATCCGTCGTGTGTCAGGCAGTGACGGCGGCAGTCGTGCCGGCCAGTGCCTTGATCCGGTCCGGCCGGAAGCCCGACCAGTGATCGTTGCCGGCGACCACGACGGGTGCCTGCAGGTAGCCGAGCGCCATGACGTAGTCGCGGGCTTCGGTGTCGAGGCTGATATCGACCTTCTCGTAGGCGATGCCCTCTTTGTCCAGCGCCTTGTAGGTGGCGTTGCACTGCACGCAGGCGGGCTTGGTGTACACGGTGACGGTCATCTGCGGCACGGCTCCTGTGTGGTGTGGAAGGGGTAGATCTTGTATCGGACCGGCAACTCACCGGGTACTGCATTCCTCTGAGTTTCAGCGGACCGCGGGGCCCGGAAATTCCGGAGCCGCGGAACTGAACCTATTGTTGCCGGGGGCACCGACACGCTTGCGATTCGTGCTCCGCCGGCTCCTGAAACTTTGGGGCCTCGCGGTCCGTCAGACACTACACCTAGTGTCCGACAAACCGAAGAGATACAAGATGTTCTGAACAACATTCGTGAAATTCCCAGGTCGTAACCAATTGGACGGCGCGCCCACCGGCGTGTCGCACGTCACATTTCGGGGTGTGTCGCGATCGCGCACGCCGCCGGCGGCCACCGCCCCGGAACGCAGAAAGCCCCCGGCGGCGATAGCAAAGGCGCTACGCCGTCGGGGGCTCCGGGCCGAGCGGTTCAGCCGATCTCTGCGACCAGCTTCCCGACAACCTCACGCACGTCGGCCGCCACCTCGGCGGTCTCCCGCGGATGCTTGTCCCCGAGCGTCTTGGACGGGATCGACAGCTTCAGGTCCTCGACGACCCGCGGGCCGGCGATGCCGAAGGATTTACGGGTCTCGTCGTGCGCCCACACACCGCCGAATCCGCCCAGCGCCGTCCCGATCACGGCGACCGGCTTGTCCTTGAGCGCACCGTCACCCCACGGCCGCGACAGCCAGTCGATGGCGTTCTTGAGCACGCCGGGAATGGAGCCGTTGTACTCCGGGGTCACCACGAGCGCCGCACCGGCCGCCGCGCCGGCAGCGCGAAGCGCCTGCACGGGCTCGGGGACGTCCTCGTTGTCGATGTCCTCGTTGTAATGCGGCAGTTCGCCGAGCCGGTCGAATACCTGCAGGTTGACGCCCTCAGGAGCCGATTCGACGGCGAGTTCGGCCAGTTGCTTGTTGATCGACGCCGCGCGCAGGCTCCCGACGAGCACCAGCACGTTCGTTTCGGCGCTGTCCTGGTTGTGGGCCATGGTGATGTTGCCTTCCTGTTCCGGATGATCCTCACACAGCTTAACCGGACCACGGTCCGAATAATTCCGGCTGAGTTAAAGTTCAAGGGTGGGCGCCCCCGACCGGCTGAAAGCACTGCCGTTGAGCACCGCCGCACCGGCGGAACGCGGCGATGCGGCGCGCAACCGTGCGCTGCTGCTCGACGCGGCCCGCAGGCTCATCGCCGAACGCGGCGCCGATGCGGTCTCCATGGACGACGTCGCCGCCGCGGCGGGCGTCGGCAAGGGCACACTGTTCCGGCGCTTCGGCAGCCGCTCGGGGTTGATGATCGTGCTCCTCGACGAGGACGAGGTGATCGAACAGCAGGCCTTCATGTTCGGCCCCCCACCACTGGGCCCCGGCGCACCGCCGCTGGAGCGTCTGCTGGCCTACGGCCGCAGCCGGCTGAGGTTCGTCCACGTCCACCACGCGCTGCTCTCCGATGCCGCCCGTGACCCACACACCCGGTTCAACGCCCCGGCGTCGCTACATCACACACATGTCCGGATGCTGCTCGAAAATGCCGGAACCACAGGCGATCTCGATGCACAGGCCGATGCGCTCACCGCGCTGCTCGACGCCGACCGGGTGGCCCACGAGCTGACCGACCGCGGCAGGACCCTCGACGAACTCGGCGACGCCTGGGAGACGGTGGCCCGCAAACTCTGCGGCACGTGAGCACGTGGATTCTGCATGTCGACCTGGACCAGTTCCTGGCCTCGGTCGAACTGCAGCGCCATCCCGAACTGGTCGGCCTGCCCGTCATCGTGGGCGGCAGCGGGGACCCCACCGAGGCGCGCAAGGTCGTCACCTGCGCGTCCTACGAGGCCCGCGACTTCGGTGTGCACGCCGGGATGCCGCTGCGCGTCGCGGCCCGCAGATGCCCGGATGCCACCTTTCTGCCATCGGACCCGCAGGCCTACGACCGGGCCTCCGAGCGGGTGATGGGGCTGTTGCGCGACCTGGGCCACCCATTGGAGGTATGGGGCTGGGACGAGGCCTATCTCGGTGCCGATGTCGCCGACCCCGTCGAGCTCGCGGACCGGATCCGCACCGTCATCGCCGCCGAGACCGGGCTGTCCTGCTCGGTCGGCATCAGTGACAACAAGCAGCGCGCCAAGGTGGCCACCGGGTTCGGCAAACCCGCCGGGATCTTCATCCTGACGGCGGACAACTGGATGACGCTCATGGGCGACCGCCCCGTCGACGCACTCTGGGGGGTGGGCCCCAAGACGGCCAAAAAGCTTGCCGCGATGGATATCCGTACGGTCGCCGACCTCGCCGCGACCGACGCCACCACCCTGACCGAGGCGTTCGGCCCCAGCACCGGGCTGGGGATTCTGTTGCTGGCCAAGGGCGGCGGCGATACCGAGGTCAGCTCGCAGCCCTGGGTGCCGCGCTCGCGCAGCCACGTCGTGACGTTCCCGCACGACCTGACCGATCGCACCGAGATGGACCGTGCGGTCACCGATCTCGCCGCCCAGACGCTCACCGAGATCGTCGCCGAAGGCCGTACCGTGACCCGGGTGGCGGTGACGGTGCGCACCAGTACGTTCTTCACCCGGACCAAGATCCGCAAGCTGCCCGCGCCCGGGAACGACCCGGCCACCATCACCGCCCAGGCGCTGGCTCTGCTCGACGATTTCGCACTCGACCGTCCCGTCCGGTTGTTGGGCGTCCGACTGGAATTGGAGATGCCGTGCTGAGCACCGTCGCGATCCGTGGCTATCGTTCGCTGCGCGAGATCGTGCTGCCGTTGGGTGGTCTGACGGTCGTCACCGGCGCAAACGGCACAGGTAAGTCCTCGGTGTACCGGGCGCTGCGACTGCTGGCAGACTGCGGCAGCGGCGCGGTCATCGGCTCGCTGGCCCGCGAAGGCGGCCTGGAATCGGTGCTGTGGGCCGGCCCCGAGCAGACATCGGGCGCCCGGCGCACCGGCAAGACCCAGGGCACCACCCGTACCCGCCCGGTGTCTCTCGAACTCGGTTTTGCCTCAGATGATTTCGGCTATCTGATCGACCTCGGGATGCCCCAGTACGCGGGCCCGGGCTCGTTCTTCGCCCGCGATCCCGAGATCAAACGCGAGGCGCTCTTCGCCGGCCCGGTGTTGCGACCCGCCGCCACGCTGGTGCAACGCACCCGCGATTACGCCGAGGTCAGCGCCGAAACCGGCCGCGGTTTCGACCGGCTGGCCCAGTCGCTGCCCAGCTACCGCAGCGTGCTGGCCGAGTTCGCCGACCCGGGTACCCACCCCGAGCTCGCAGCGGTGCGGGAGCGGTTGCGCGGCTGGCGGTTCTACGACGGGTTCCGGGTCGACGCGGCCGCCCCGGCGCGTCGCCCTCAGGTCGGCACCCGCACCCCGGTGCTCTCCGATGACGGTGCGGACCTGGCCGCCGCGGTACAGACCATCATCGAGGTCGGTTTCGACGACCTGCCCCGAGCGGTGGCCGATGCATTCGACGGTGCGCGGCTCTCGGTCGCGGTACGCGACGGGATCTTCGAGCTGCAGCTCCATCAGACCGGGATGCTGCGACCCTTGCGGGCCGCCGAATTATCGGACGGCACACTGCGTTTCCTGCTGTGGGGTGCCGCACTGCTGAGCCCGCGGCCACCGTCGCTGATGGTGCTCAACGAGCCCGAGACCTCACTGCACCCCGATCTGGTGGCCCCACTGGCCGGGATGATCCGGTCTGCCGCAGCGAGCACCCAGGTGGTGGTGGTGACGCACTCGGCGGGTCTGGTCGAGCTGCTGGCGCCCGAGTCGACGGTGGAGCTGATCAAGGAGTGGGGCGAGACCCGGATCGAGGGCCAGACCATGCTGTCCGCACCGTCTTGGGACTGGGGTAAGCGCTGAGCACCTACCATCGACACCCATGAGCGTGCGCATCACGGCCGCAACAGTGTCGGCCGCAGTCCTGCTGTTGCCCGGCTGTGCCAACAGTTCCGAGCCGGCGGACACGTCCACCGTCGCCCCGGTGTCGACCACCACGACGACGACCACGACCACCACGACAAGGACCGGGTCACCGAGTGCTCCCGAGTTCGCGCCGGCGCCCGGCGGGGACCTGGCGCCGGCCTAGCGGGATTTCGGACGCAGCGCCCGGGTGAACAGTACGTTCACCTGACGCATGGCCACGCTGTAGGGCCACCACGCGGCGCGCTTGAAGGCGTACAACGCACGGATATCGGGCGAGGTGTAGACCATGAACCGGTTGCGCCGTACCCCGGTGAGAATCTTCTCGGCGGCCTTCTCCGGGGAGATGGCGTGCCCGGCGAACCGTTCCACCCATTTGGCCACCCGGGGATCCTCGCGGTCCACGCCGGCGATCTGAACCGTCTGCACCAGGCCGGTTTTCACCGCTCCCGGCACCACCACAGACACCCCGATCCGGTGTCGGGCCAGGTCGAAGCGCAGCACCTCGCTCAGGCCGCGCAGCCCGTACTTGCTGGCGCTGTAGGCGGCGTGCCACGGCAGCGCGACGATGCCGGCCGCCGAGGACACGTTCACCAGGTGCCCACCGCGCCCGGCGGCGACCATCGGCGGCACGAACGTCTCGATGATGTGGATCGGCCCCATCAGGTTGACGTCGACCATCGACTTCCAGTGTTGATGGGTGAGCGTCGAGACGGTGCCCCAGGCCGAGATCCCGGCGATGTTCATCACGATGTCCATCGCACCGTGCGCGGAGTGGATATCGGCACCGAACGCGGAGACGGCGTCGAAGTCGCAGATGTCCAGCGCCCGGTGTGCGGGCACCTGCGCGCCGAGGGCCTGAGCATCGACGACCGTGGTGGCCAGGCCCTCGACGTCGCGGTCGGTGAGATAGAGCTCGGCCCCATGGCGGGCCAGCATCAATGCGGTCGCGCGGCCGATACCGCTGGCCGCGCCGGTGAGCAGAACTCGTTTCCCCGCAAAGCTGTCCGCCTGACCCATGTGCACGACCCTACCGAGCGCCGACGCTGCCCAATCAGTCCTCCCAGGACGCCGCGGTTCCCCACAGGGCGCTCAGCCACAGCCGTTCCAACACATCGATCGCACGTTCCGGGTCGGTACCGCGCCCGACGAACGCCGCGTCGTGGGACAGCGTCATCGCGGTGGTCGCGGTCAGCATGCGGACCAGGGCCGGGATGTCATCGGAGATGGGTCGGGTGCCCTTGCGCACCTCGTCCTCGACGACGCCGACGATCTTGGCGATCACCAGGTCCTCGAAGTCGTTCATGATGGCCGCGATCTGCTTGTCGGTGGCCTGCGCGGCGGTGCAGGCCGCCATGATCGGGTCGTTGGTGGCGAAAACGGCGGCCGCACTGCCGACCATCCGCTTGGCGAACGCGGCGGGCGACTCCCCGGGGTCGCGCGGGGCGAAGTTGTGGGTCAGCACATCCAGTTCGGCCAGCGCGTCCTTGACGATGAAGGCCAGTACTTCGTATTTGGAGTCGAAGTAGAAGTAGAAGCCCGACCGGGCCACTCCGGCGCGTTCGCTGATCATGCTCACCGACAGGTCGGCGAAGGGTTTGGTGCCCAGCAGCTCACGCACCGCCTTGACGATCGCATCGCGTTGGCGGTCCCCGCGACTGCGCCGCGTCTCGGATTCCGTATCGGGGATGGCGCTCATGGCACTAAACCTTTGCACCGCGCCACGCCAGAACAAAACTTGACATGCGTCAAGTCTGGCATACAGGATGGTTTCGAGAGTGAGATCCACCACACGGCCCTGTTGGTGGGAGGACCTTCCGAGGAGCGTTGCCGATGACGACCATCAGTACCCCGAGCTACCTGCTGGATCAGGCCAGACGACGATTCACCCCGACGGTCAACACGATCCCCGGCATGGGCGCCATCGAGAAGCGTTTGCTCACCCACGAGTGGAAGCAGCACATCCTGGCCGAACCCCCGGCGGGCAGCGGGCTCAAGGCCATCGCCGGCGACTCCGGCCTGCCACTGGTCGGGCACATCATCGAGATGTTCCGCGAGGGCGCGGACTTCCCGCTGCACCTCTACAACACCCGCGGCCCCATCACCTTTGCCGATTCGCCGATCCTGCCCTCGATCGTCGCGCTGGGCCCGGATGCCACCCAGACGATCTTCTCCAACCGGAACAAGGACTATTCGCAGAAGGGCTGGCATCCGGTCATCGGCCCGTTCTTCAACCGCGGGTTGATGATGCTGGATTTCGAGGAACACATGTTCCACCGCCGCATCATGCAGGAGGCCTTCACCCGGACCCGGCTGACCGGTTACGTCGAGCACATCGACCAGGTCGCCACCGCCGAGGTCGCCGCCTGGCCCACCGATGACGCCCGCTTCCTGTTCCACCCCGCCATGAAGGAACTGACCCTGGACATTGCCTCGGTGGTGTTCATGGGCCACGAGCACGGCGGGCACGACCACGAACTGGTCACCAAGGTCAACGACGCGTTCGCCACCACCACCCGCTCGGGCGGGGCGATCCTGCGGTTCAGCGTGCCCCCGTTCAAGTGGTGGCAGGGGCTGCGCGCCCGCAAGGTGCTGGAGGACTACTTCGTCGAGCGCATCAAGGAGCGCCGCAACTCGGGCGGCACCGACATGTTGTCGGTGCTCTGCCACACCAGCGATGACGACGGGAACTCGTTCTCCGACGAAGACATCGTCAACCACATGATCTTCCTGATGATGGCCGCGCACGACACCTCGACGTCGACGACGACGACCATCGCCTACAACCTGGCCGCCCACCCGGAGTGGCAGCAGCGCTGCCGTGACGAGTCCGACCGCCTCGGCGACGGCCCGCTCGACATCGAGGCGCTCGACAAGCTGGAAACCCTCGATCTGGTGATCAACGAGTCACTGCGCATGGTGACACCGTTGCCGTTCAACATGCGCCAGACCGTTCGCGACACCGATCTGCTCGGGTATTACGTGCCCGCCGGCACCAACGTGGTGACCTGGCCGGGGATGAACCACCGACTGCCCGAGTTGTGGACAGACCCGGAGAAGTTCGACCCGGACCGCTTCGCCGAGCCGCGCAGCGAACACAAGAAACACCGCTACGCCTTCGCGCCGTTCGGCGGCGGCGCGCACAAGTGCATCGGCATGGTCTTCGGCCAGCTGGAGATCAAGACGATCGTGCACCGGATGCTGCGCAATTACCGGCTGGAACTGGTCAAGCCCGGCTACACCCCGAAATGGGACAACGGCGGGATGCCGGTGCCGATGGACGGCATGCCAATCATCTTGCGCGCCATCCGTTGAACGCACACCGACACCAAACTTGACAGGCGTCAAGTGTGGCGTACAGGATGTCTGCAAAGAGTGACATCGACCACAGGTCTGTCCGCACGAACAGTTTGAGGAGCTCCGTCAGTGACGATCACGAGCAAGCCGACCATCAGCACCCCGGCCTACCTGATGGATCAGGCCAAGCGGAAGTTCACCCCCACGCTGAACAACATGCCCGGCCTCGGGTCGGTCGAAAAGCGGCTGCGGCAACACGATTTCAAGCAGTTCGTGCTGGCCGAACCGCCTGCGGGCAGCGGACTGAAGCCGGTGATGGGCGACTCGGGTGTGCCCATCCTGGGTCACATGATCGAGACGTTCCGGGCCGGGCCGGAGTACCTGCTCGAGGTGTACAAGAAGTTCGGCCCGGTGCACTACGCCTACTCCCCCGCGCTGCCCAGCGTGGCCGCGCTCGGGCCGGACGCCACCCAGGCGGTGTTCTCGAACCGCAACAAGGATTTCTCGCAGAAGGGCTGGGATCCGGTCATCGGGCCCTTCTTCAACCGTGGGCTGATGATGCTCGACTTCGACGAGCACATGTTCCACCGCCGCATCATGCAGGAGGCCTTCACCCGCTCCCGGCTCACGGGCTATGTCGAGCACATCGACCGGGTGGCATCGGCGGTCATCGCCGGGGACTGGGTGGAAAACGATGCCCGCTTCCTGTTCTACCCGGCGGTCAAGGAATTGACGCTGGACATCGCCTCGGTGGTGTTCATGGGACATGAGCCCGGCAGCGACAAGGAACTGGTGACCAAGGTCAACGACGCGTTCACCATGACCACCCGCGCGGGCGGCGCCATCGTCCGCACCGGCGTGCCGCCGTTCAAGTGGTGGCGGGGTCTGCAAGCCCGCAAGGTCCTCGACCACTACTTCGAGGAACGGGTCAAGGAGAAGCGCGGTTCCGACGGCACCGACATGCTCACGGTGCTCTGTCAGACCGCCGACGAGGACGGCAACACGTTCACCGATCAGGACATCGTCAACCACATGATCTTCCTGATGATGGCCGCGCACGACACGTCCACCTCGACGCTGACCACGATGGTGTATCACCTGGCCGCCAACCCGGAATGGCAGGAACGCTGTCGCGAGGAAAGCGAACGCCTCGGCGACGGACCGCTCGACATCGAGGCCCTGGACAAGCTGGAGACCCTGGACCTGGTGATCAATGAGGCTCTGCGCCTGGTCACTCCGCTGCCCTTCAATGTGCGCTCCACCGTGCGCGACACCGAACTGCTCGGCCACTTCATCCCGGCCAACACGAACGTGGTGACCTGGCCGTCGATCAACCATCACCTCCCCGAACTGTGGACCGACCCGCAGAAGTTCGACCCGGATCGCTTCGCCGAGCCGCGCAATGAGCACAAGCGGCACCGCTACGCGTTCGCGCCGTTCGGCGGCGGCGCGCACAAGTGCATCGGCATGGTGTTCGGGCAGCTGGAGATCAAGACCGTCATGCACCGGTTGCTGCGCAAGTACCGCCTGGAGCCGCCGTACCCCGGCTACAAGGCGAAGCTGGACTACGCCGGTATGCCGGTGCCGATGGACGGTATGCCGGTCATCCTGCGTCCGCTCTGATGCTCGACGCTGTTCGGTTTCCCACCCCAAACGCTAAATACGTGCCGCCGAAACGGTATTCCGGAAGGTCCTGAGTCGAACTTTCCCGTCTGGAATACAGTTTCGGCCGCTAGACGAGGAGCCGGTTCGCGCAGGCGATGACGGCACGCAGTGCGGACTGGTTCGGGCATTCCGACCAGCCGATCGCCCATTCGGTGTCCACTCCGTCGGTGCCGCGGATGAACGTCGCGGTCTGCCCGCCGGCCTGCAGCTGGTGGAAGTTGAGCATCTCGACGGCGATGCCGTGTTCGTAGAGCATGGCGGTCAGCGCGCCGAGCGGGCCCGAGGCCGTGGCGGACGCGATGATGGTGCGCGCACCGATGGCGATGGTGGCCCGATAGGTGTGCGCGTGGCGGCGACCGGGTGTCCGGTCCGCTCGCTCCCACTGGCTCAGCCGCAGCGGCCCGGCGCTGGAACCGAAGGTGTCCGCGACGTCATCCCAGGACATCTCGGCGGCCAGGTCGCGCAGTCCGCGCGGCAGGGGTGCGTCGAAGAAATCCGCGAAGCGCGGGCTCGCGATGGTGGTGGTGTGAGTGTTCATGTGCCGGTCTTCTCTGCTCAAAGGGAGCGACCGACGGGTAGTAGCTTCCGACCCACAGCGGGGGGTCGGTCTGGATCAGACCCCGCTGCGGGTGCTGGCTACTACGAGAATGTGATGCACGATCGCCGAGGTTAGACCTGCCGGGCGGGTGCGCGCAACTTCTTTGAATAGTTGAAGATGGCCCGGTGACATGGGCCGAGATCGTGCTGCTGTTCGCGGCCGGTATCGGTGGCGGGCTGGCAGGCAGTATCGCCGGCCTGGCCTCGGTATCCACCTACCCGGCCCTGCTGATGGTCGGACTGCCGCCGGTGACCGCGAACGTGACGAACACCGTGGCCCTGGTGTTCAACACCTTCGGCTCGGTGCGGGGCTCACTGCCCGAACTCGCCGGCCAGGGCCCGGAGCTCAAGCGGCTGGTCCCGATGGGTGCACTCGGCGGGCTCGCCGGCGCGCTGCTGCTGCTGTCCATCCCGTCGGAGGGATTCGAGAACGCGGTGCCCATCCTGCTCGCGGTGGCCGCGGTGGCGATCGCCCTTCCCCGGGGCAAAGACACCGGTGTGGCGCCGACGCTGGCGCGCACGATCGTGCGGGCCGCCATCGTCGGCGTCATCTGCGTGTACGGCGGGTTCTTCGGCGCCGCAGCGGGCGTCTTGTTGCTTGCGCTGTTCCTGCGCACCGGCGGCACCACGCTCGCCCACGCGAACGCGACCAAGAACGTCGTGCTCGGCGCCTCGAACGGCACTGCGGCAGTGGTGTTCGCGATCGTCGCACCGGTGCACTGGCCGGCCGTGGCGGCGATGGGCGTCGGCTGTCTCATCGGCTCCCGACTCGGCCCGATCGTGGTGCGGCACGCGCCCGCCACCCCGCTGCGCATGCTGATCGCCGTCGCCGGTCTGGCGCTGGCGGTCAAGCTGGGCTTCGACACCTACCGCTGAGCGTCAGTTCTCGTAGTCCAGGCAGCTTTCGGCGCCGTTGATGACGCCCTCGCGGAACGCCCGCACCCGGTCGAACCCGGCACCCTGGCGGTCGGCGTCGCCGTCACCGCGGAACACCAGCAGCGCCTTGATGCCCTCGTCGAGGTCGCCCGGCGAGATCGACCAGGAACTGGTCTCGGCCCGGTTCTGCAGGATCACGCTGGCGGTGTACCCGCCGGCCAGACAGTCCGCGCGCAGGGTCGAGGTCTTCTCATCGGAATCGTCACCGAGGCGGGTCAGCGCGGCCAGACCGTACTGGGTGGCAAGCAGCGTCGAGACCGCGTAGTCACCACCTTGGCGATACACCTCGGGCATCGTCTCGCTGTTATCCCAGCCGACGTAATCGTCTGGGACACAATAGAACAGCGAGTAGCCCTCGGTGGACTGGTCGCCGCACATCGGCGGATTCGCCGGATCGAAGGCCTCCAGGCCCGCGACCGGCGGCCAGGCCTGGCCGCCGGTGAGCTCCGGGTACAGCTGCGTCCAGTAGTCCTCCAGGTCGTAGGGCACGCCGTTGACGATCGAGTCGTACGGCGCGTCACCGCCGCTGGCCGCATCCGCGATGTTGTTGAACGGCAGTGCCAGGACCATCGGCTCGTCGTCGCGGTAGTCCTTGCACCGATCCAGACCGTTGTCGAAACCGTCCTGGAACGCGCTGACCCGGTCGAAGCCACTGCCGTGCGCGTTCGGGTCGGTCTTGGCCGTTCCCGGGTTGTCCCGCAGGTCCAGCACACCGGCCAGCGCCGTGTCCAGACCCCCGCTGGTCACCTCGAAGACACCGGTGTCCTGGGCGTGGCGCGCCCATGCACCGGCGAAGCAGTCGGCCTGCAGTTCGCGGGTGACGGTGCGGGCGGTGAAGTTCGAGCGGGCCTGCACGGCGTGCGCGAATTCGTGGGCCATCACGACCGGGATGACGAAGTCGCCGTACTTGGACTGCATGTCGGGCAGCAGTTCCTGGGCATCCCAGGCGATGACGTCCTCGGTCGAGCAGTAGAAGGCGTTACCGGCGACCTCGTCGGGTTCGGTGGTACACGGCGGGGCGTCACTGTTCGCCGTGACGGCGAAGTAGCCACCGGCGATCTGCTCGAAGTCCTCCCCGTAGAGCTCCGGGTAGTTCTGCGCCCAGTACTGCTCCAGGTCGGCGATCGCCTGGATGGCGATTTGGTTGACCGGTTCGGAGGCGTCGCCCTCGATGGTGATGCTGCTGGTATCGGGTGCGGCACCGGTCTTCTCGGTCGGCGAGGGGATCTCCGGCTGGGGCGATCCGCACGCCGCCAGCATCCACATGGCAGCCGCTGCAGCCATGATCTTGATATTCATGGGCAAACATTAGCGGGGTGTTGCGGATATTGGATAGATCGCGCGCCAAATGCGATTTCGGCGGCCCGCGACTGCTCAGCGGTCGCGGGCGCGCCGAATCCGCAACGTCTACTTGGGGGCGAAACGCTGCCCGGCGTCCAGCCGGATGCACTGGCCGTTGAGCATCGGGTTCTCCACGATGGCCACGGCGAGCTTTGCGTACTCCTCCGGTTTGCCCAGGCGCTTGGGGAAGGCCGCGTCCTTGGTCAGCACGGTGGCGAACTCGTCGGGGATGCCCTCGGTCAACCCGGTGGCGAACAGGCTGGGCGCAATGGCCAACGCACGGATGCCCAGGCTGCCCAGATCACGCGCCATCGTCAGGCACATGCCGGCGATCGCGGCCTTGGAGGCGGTGTAGGCGATCTGGCCGATCTGGCCCTCGAACGCGGCGATGGAGGCGGTATTGATGATGACGCCGCGCTCTTCGGCCTCTCCCCCATCTTCGGAGTCGACCAGATCGTTCTTGCTCATGTGCCAGGCCGACAGCCGGCTGATGTTGAAGGTGCCGATCAGGTTGAGATCGATGGACTGCCGGAAGGATTCGAGGCTGTGCGGACCGTCCTTCTTCACGGTGCGTTCGCCGATTCCACCGCCCGCGGTGGTCACCGCGATGTGCAGGCCGCCGAGATCTTCGACCACCGTGGCCAGGGTCTGCTCGGTGCCGTCGAAATCGGTGACGTCCACCTCGTAGAACGATCCGCCGACCTGTTCGGCGATCTCCTTGCCCTTCGACTGGGGACGGTCGAGGATCGCGACGCTTGCGCCGCGTTTGGCCAGCGCCTCGACGGTGGCCCGTCCGAAGCCGGATGCCCCGCCGACCACAACGGCCTTCTTGCCCGAAATCTCCATCTAGCTCCCTTTCCAGATTGCGTTCAGAATGTAACGCTACGTTCGGACGTCACATTACGGTAAGGCTTTCGGCGACTTCGCTGAGCTAGCGTGGACGCCGTGAGTTCCCCCTCCTCTGGCGTCCGGATTCTCAGCGGAATCGCGGCCGCCGCGGTGACCCTCGGTGTCAGCGCACTGGTGGCCGTTCCCCTCGGCTCCTCCGCCGACGCCCGCAACGCCATCGGCTCCACCGTCATCGACCTCACCCCGGGCCCGGTCAAGGAATGGGCGATCCAGACGTTCGGCACCTCCGACAAGCTCTTTCTGGCGGTGGCGGTACTGCTGGTCATCGCCGTACTGGCCGCGGTCGCCGGGTTGGCCGAGCGCCGCCGGTTGCCGATCGGCAGCGTCATGTTCGCGGCGGCGGCCACGGCCGGTTGCGTGGCGGTGCTCTCGCGACCCGGGTCAGCGCCTGTCGACGTGATCCCGACGGCTGTCGGTGGCGTGGCCGGCATCCTGGCCCTGCGCTTCCTGACATCGGGGCGGCTGAGCGACGGGACCGCCCACGAATCGGCCGAAGCAGACCCCGGCCGCCGGTTGTCGCTGGCCGCTCTCGGTCTGCTCGGACTCGGTGTGCTGGGCGGGGCGGTCGGTTCGGTGTGGGCACGGCGGGTGCACTCGGTAGCCGATGACCGCGAGGCGTTCACCCCGCCTCGGATCGCGCGGCCCGCGCCGCCGGTCCCCCCAGGGGTGCAACCCACCGGCGTGGACGTCACACCCTTCGTCACCGACAATGCCGAGTTCTACCGGATCGACACCGCGCTGAGCGTGCCGCAGCTGTCGCGGGAGGGCTGGAAACTGCGGATCCACGGCATGGTCGAAAACGAAAAGACCTTCACCTTCGCCGATCTCGAACAGTTCGAACTGATCGAGCAGATGGTGACGCTGGCGTGTGTGTCCAATCCCGTCGGCGGCGATCTGGTCGGCAACGCGCTCTGGGGCGGATACCGGGTGCGAGACCTGCTGGCGGCGGCCGGGGTCTCCCCCGACGCGGATATGGTGCTCTCGAAATCCAGTGACGGATTCACCGCGGGCACACCGACCGAGGCCATGACCGATGACCGGGATGCGCTGCTGGCCATCACGATGAACGGTCAGCCGCTGCCCATCGAACACGGCTATCCCGCGCGCCTGGTGGTGCCCGGCCTATACGGCTATGTCTCGGCCACCAAATGGGTGGTCGATCTGGAGTTGACGAGATTCGATCGGGCGCAAGGCTATTGGACGCCACTAGGGTGGTCCGAGCGTGGCCCGATCAAGACCCAGTCCCGTGTCGACGTGCCTCGCAGCGGGCAGGACGTCCCGGCAGGGCCGGTCCGCTTCGGCGGCGTGGCGTGGGCACAGCCGCGCGGCGTGCGAGCGGTCGAGGTCCGCATCGACGAGGGCCCGTGGCAACAGGCCACCCTCGGCGCGGCCTACTCCGATGACACCTGGCGGCTGTGGAGTTTCGACTGGCAGGCCGACCAGCCCGGCCCCCACCTCATCGCGGTGCGGGCCACCGACAACACCGGCTATGTACAGACCTCCGATATGGCCGACGTCGTCCCCGACGGCGCCACCGGCTGGCACACGGTCAGCTTCTCGGTGGTCTGATCCCCTGCTCCAGCTTCGACGCGAAAACTGCTGCCTGCGTGCGCCGTTGCATGCCCAGCTTCGCCAGCAACCGGGAGACGTAGTTCTTCACCGTCTTCTCCGCGAGGAACATCCGGGCGGCGATCTGGCGGTTGGTCAGGCCCTCGGACAGCAGCTGCAGCAGTGCGCGTTCCTGCTCGGTGAGACCGGTCAGCGGGTCATCGCGGGCGGCCGCACCGCGCAGATTGGCCATCAGCGCGGCCGCGGCGCGGTTGTCCAGCAGCGACCGGCCCGCACCCACATCCTTGATCGCCGCGGCCAGCTCCAGGCCCTTGATGTCCTTGATGACATACCCGCTGGCACCGGCCAGGATGGCATCGAGCATGGCCTCGTCAGAGGTGAACGATGTCAGCATCAGGCATCGCAGATCAGGCAGGGCCGAGAGCAGGTCGCGGCACAGTTCGATGCCGTTTCCGTCGGGTAACCGCACATCGAGCACCGCCACATCGGGGCGGACCGCGGGCACCCTGGCCAGCGCCTCGGCGACGGTGCCCGCTTCACCGACGATCTCCAGGTCGGGATCGGATCCGAGCAGGTCGATCAGACCGCGACGAACGACCTCGTGGTCGTCGACCAGGAACACCTTCAGCACCGACATGACTCCATCATGGCCGGTACTGCGGCAGCGCGTCCTCGCGAAACTCCCGTCCGGTCATCCGGTCGGTCCTGATCCGGATGAAGTGATCCCGTCGGCCCTGCACCCAAGGCTCGATGAAGGTGCCCGCGACGTCCACCAGATCATCGACCCCGGTGATGGGTTCGGCGTGCCCGACGACGGTCACGCTCCAGCCGTTGCGCAGGTCCGCGTCCAGCACGTCGGCCTCGAAGGCCACCACCTGGTTGGCGGTGGCCGCCTGCAGTTTGGGGCCACCGGCCACCCGGATCACCACATCGTCGCGCCATACCCGGAAGTTGACGGGCTGGATCGCGGGCAGCGCGTCCTCGGTGAACACCAGCCTGCCGACCCGCACCTGCGCGAGCCGATCCAGGCACTGCCTGCGATTGAGAACGTCGAGCTGCGATCCGTGCGGCTTGCTCATCGACATTCCGGCCACCTCCCTGGGGCGGCGTGCCTCGCTCGCCGCGTCGAGGTCAAGTGTCGAGGACACCGACCGGCAACGACAGGGCCGAAAGTCCTCAGTTCGAGGAAAAGCCCTGGTGAACAGGTTGCAGGCCAGCTGTTTCGGCACTCGATCCGCCGCCGAGCCCGGTGCGCGTCACGCTGTGTCTCGTGTGTGTCGGAGCCCGGTGGCAGGCTGGACGGGTGCTGCTCGCTGAGATCGCGGCCACCTCGACGGAGGTGGGCTCCCTGTCGTCGCGCCTGGCCAAGGTCACTCGCGTCGCCACGACGCTGTCCGCCGCAGGCACACCCGCCGACATCGGCGTGATCGTGGCGTGGCTGTCCGGGGAACTTCCGCAGCGCCAGATCGGCGTCGGCTGGGCGTCGCTGCGCACCCTGCCCGAACCGGCCGCCACCGCCACCCTCACCGTGGACGGCGTCGACGCGACGTTCTCGGAGATCAAAGGGCTGAACGGGCGTGGTTCACAAGCTCGGCGCACGGCGAGCCTGGCCGCGCTGTTCGGCGCCGCCACCGCTGATGAGCAGCAGTTTCTGCGGCGGCTACTGGCCGGCGAGTTGCGCCAGGGCGCGCTGGCCGGGGTCATGGTCGACGCCGTCGCCAAGGCCGCCGAGGTGCCGGTAGCAGCGGTGCGGCGGGCAGCCATGCTGGCCGGGGATCTGCCGGTCGTCGCGGCCGCCGCCCTGCGCGGTGGTGAGCCGGCGCTGGCCCGGTTCTCCCTGCAGGTCGGTCGCCCGGTCGGGCCGATGCTCGCCCAGACCGCGGCCTCGGTCGAGGACGCACTCGACAAACTGGGCGGCACAGCGCTGTTCGAATCGAAGCTCGACGGGGCCCGGGTGCAGGTCCATCGCGTCGGCGATACCGTCTCGATCTACACCCGCAGCCTCGACGATGTCACCGCGCGCCTGCCCGAGGTCGTCGAAGCCACCTTGGCGCTGCCGCTCACCGCTCTCATCGCCGACGCGGAGGCCATCGCACTGCGCCCGGACGGCCGGCCGCATCGCTTTCAGGTCACCGCCTCCCGGTTCGGCACCCGCTCCGGCGAGGTCGGCCGCGAGCCGCTGTCGGTGTTCTTCTTCGACCTGCTGCACCGTGACGGCACCGACCTGCTGGATCTTCCGATGACCGAGCGGCTCGCCGCGCTGGACGAGGTGGTGCCGCAGAACCAGCGGATGCAGCGGCTGTTGACCGCGGATCCCGATGTCGCGCAACAATTCCTGGCCGACACACTGGACGCCGGGCATGAGGGCGTGATGGCCAAGGACCCGGGCGCCGCCTACGCGGCGGGCCGGCGCGGTGCGGCCTGGCTGAAGGTCAAGCCGGTGCACACCCTGGATCTGGTGGTGCTGGCCGTGGAGTGGGGTTCCGGGCGACGCACCGGCCTACTGTCGAACATCCACCTCGGCGCCCGTGACCCGCAGACCGGGGGCTTCATCATGCTGGGCAAGACGTTCAAGGGCATGACCGATCAGATGCTGGCCTGGCAGACCCGGCGTTTTACCGAGTTGGCCGACGGAGCCGGGCTGCCGGCGACATCAGGCTCAGCGCCGACCGACGGCTACGTCGTCACGGTGCGGCCCGAGCAGGTCGTCGAGATCGCCTACGACGGTGTCCAGGGTTCGACCCGGTATCCGGGTGGGATGGCCTTGCGGTTCGCCCGGGTACTGCGCTACCGCGAGGACAAGAGCGCCGCCGAGGCCGACACGGTCGACACCGTCCGTGAACACTACGAACGCAACGGATGACCGGAAAGTCCCGTTGCAGCCTTTGTCCGGTGCAAGGATCAACACATGGCTTCACCACGCGCACCGGAGCGCCTCGAAGAACATGACGGCGATATCACCTACATCCGCACCGACAAGGATCTGCCGCCGGTAGCGATCGTCGACCGGTCCCCCATCACCGCAAAGCACCGCATCATCTTCGGGCTGGTGGCCGTGCTGGGCGCCGTGGCGTGGGCGATCATCGCGTTCTTCCGCGGCGAGACCATCAACGCGGTCTGGTTCGTCATCGCCGCGATCTGCACCTATGTCATCGGCTTCCGGTTCTACGCCCGCCTGATCGAGATGAAGATCGTCAAGCCGCGCGATGAGGTCGCCACCCCGGCCGAGGTGTTCGAGAACGGCACCGACTACATGCCGACGGACCGGCGGGTGCTCTTCGGACACCACTTCGCTGCCATCGCCGGGGCAGGCCCACTGGTGGGACCCGTGCTCGCCATGCAGATGGGTTACCTGCCCGGCACCATCTGGATCATCATCGGCGCGTTGGTCGCCGGCTGCGTCCAGGACTACCTGGTGCTGTCGATCTCGGTGCGCAGACGCGGACGGTCGCTGGGCCAGATGGCCAAGGACGAACTCGGTGTGGTCGGCGGTGCCGCGGCGATCATCGGCGTGCTGGTCATCATGGTGATCCTGCTCGCGGTGCTGGCCCTGGTCGTGGTCAACGCACTGGCCGAGAGCCCGTGGGGCGTGTTCTCCATCGCGATGACGATTCCGATCGCCATCTTCATGGGTTTCTACCTGCGCTTCCTGCGGCCCGGCCGGGTCTCGGAGGTGTCGCTGATCGGTGTGGTGCTGCTGTTGCTGGCCGTGGTGTCCGGCGGCTGGGTTGCCGAAACTCAATGGGGCGCCGACTGGTTCACGCTGTCGAAGGTGGCCTTGTCGTGGTGCATCATCATCTACGGCCTGGCCGCATCGGTGCTGCCGGTCTGGCTGCTGCTGGCTCCGCGGGACTATCTGTCGACGTTCATGAAGGTCGGCACCATCGCGCTCCTGGCCGTCGGCATCCTGATCGCCCGGCCGGTCATGGAGGCCCCGGCGATATCGTCGTTTGCCACCAGCGGCACCGGGCCCGTGTTCGCCGGTTCGCTGTTCCCCTTCCTGTTCATCACCATCGCCTGCGGTGCGCTCTCGGGCTTCCACGCGCTGATCTCCTCGGGCACCACGCCCAAGCTGCTGGAGAAGGAAAGCCAGATGCGGCTGATCGGCTACGGCGGCATGCTGACCGAGTCGTTCGTGGCGATCATGGCGCTGATCACCGCCGCCATCCTCAATCAGCACCTGTACTTCGTGATGAACGCGCCGTCCGCATCCACCGGCACCACCGCGCAGACAGCCGCCGATTACGTCAACGGGCTCGGGCTGTCCGGGCCGGACATCACCGCCGAGGAGATCACCGGGGCGGCGGCGGGCGTCGGTGAGGAATCGATCGTGTCCCGTACCGGCGGGGCTCCGACCCTGGCCTTCGGGATGTCCGAGGTGCTGCATCAGGTCTTCGGCGGCGAGAGCCTCAAGGCGTTCTGGTATCACTTCGCGATCATGTTCGAGGCTCTGTTCATCCTCACCACCGTCGACGCGGGCACCCGGGTGGCACGCTTCATGCTCTCCGATGCCCTCGGCAACCTCGGCGGGCCGCTGAAGAAGCTGCAGAACCCGAGCTGGCGGGTCGGCGCCTGGATCTGCAGCATCGTCGTGGTGCTCGCCTGGGGCGGCATCCTGCTGATGGGTGTGACCGATCCGCTGGGCGGCATCAACACCCTCTTCCCGCTGTTCGGTATCGCCAACCAGTTGCTGGCGGCGATCGCGCTGACCGTCGTCACGGTGGTGATCATCAAACGCGGATTGCTGAAATGGGCTTGGATACCCGGAGTCCCGCTGGCATGGGATCTCGTGGTGACGATGACGGCGTCGTGGCAGAAGATCTTCTCCGGCGACCCGCGGGTCGGCTACTGGACGCAGCACTTCCAGTACCGCGACGCCAAGGATGCGGGCATGTCGACGTTCGGGGCGGCGAAGAACCCCGATCAGATCGACGCCGTCATCCGCAACACCTTCATCCAGGGCACCCTGTCGATCGTGTTCGCGGTACTGGTGGTCATCGTGGTCACCGCCGGGGTCATGATGGCGCTCAAGGCCATCCGTGGCACCGGCCGACCGCTCACCGAGGACGAAGCGGTGCCATCGCGGATCTTCGCGCCGTCCGGACTGATTCCCACCGCTGCCGAGAAGGAGGTGCAGAAACAATGGGACGCGCTGCCGACATCATCGGCCAGATCGGTTGGTACTGGTCATCATTGATGGGTGACAACCATTATCGTCGCTACGTCGAGCACCTCGCCCGCGTGCATCCCGGCTCGCCGGTTCCCACCGAGCGGGAGTACTGGCGGATGCGACACGCCGCGACCGACGCCAATCCGCAGTCGCGCTGCTGCTAGCTCACCCGGTACCGGATCGGCAGGTGCTTGAGCCCGCCCACGAAGGTGGTCGCGATATGGGCGGGGGTGCCGGTCAGTTCGACCGATTCCAGGCGCGGTAGCAGCGCGGAGAAGAAGCTGTTGACCTCGAGGCGGGCCAGCGCCGCACCCAGACAGAAGTGCACACCGTACCCGAAGGCGATGTGCTTGTTGGGGTCCCGGCCGATATCGAACCGGAACGGCTCGTCGAACACCTCGTCATCGCGGTTGGCCGACACATAGGACAACAGCACCGAATCTCCTGCCGCGATCCGGACGCCGCGAATCTCATAGTCCCGCTGAGCCGTTCGCATGAACTCCTTGACCGGCGTCGTCCAGCGGACCATCTCCTCGACCGCGAGCGGCATGAGGCCGGGGTTGTCGCGCAGCCTGGCCAGTTGGCCCGGATGCTCGATCAGTGCGTGCATGCCGCCGGAGATGCTCGCGCTGGACGTGTCATGCCCGGCGGCGGCCAGAATTGCGTAGTACGAGACGGTTTCGATATCCGAGAGTGGCTCGCCGTTGATCGTCGCGTTGGCGATGGTGGACGCCAGGTCATCGGTCGGGTGCTCGCGGCGCTTCGCGGTGAGCTCGGTGAAGTACTGGAACATCTCCAGCAACGCCATCATCTGCTCGTCTTTACCCTTGCCGCGCTGGAGCTCCTCGTCATCGCTGCCGAACAGTTCCTGGGTCCAGCGCAGCATCGAGCTGAAATCCGCTTCGGGCGCCCCGAGCAGCGTCATGATCATGTACAGCGGATAGTTGACCGCCACCTCTTGCACGAAGTCGCATTCCGGGCCCTCGGCCGCCATCTTGTCGACGAACTGCACGGCCAGTTCGTCGGCGCGCTCCTTGAGCGCCCGCATCGCCTTGGGCCGGAACCAGTTCGCACCGATCGCCCGGAAGTCCCGGTGCTGCGGGTCGTCCATGTGGATCAGCGTCTTGATGCCGACGGCCGCCTGTTGCTCATCACCTTCTCTGGTGATCAGCACCGGCCGCGGAGAGTTGGTGAACACGTCGTTGGCGCGCTCGATCTCCATGATGTCGGCATGCTTGGTGATCGCCCAGAACGGCGCGTAGTCCGGGACCTCGACCCACGACACCGGCGCGTGCGCGCGCAGGTGGGTCAGCGCGGCGTGTAGTCCGGCCTCGTCGGCGTAGGCCTTCGGGTCCGCGAGAACCTTTGCGGCGTCGTCCATCGTCGGAATGCTCACCGTCTGCCCCTTACTGTCCAGTGCCCACGACGCCGAGTGCGTCCTCGGCGCGCCGCTCATACCCCGACCGCGCGGCGGCGTCGAATTCCAGGAACACCTTGTCGGTGCCGAAACGACGGCCCACCCAGCGCCTCCCGCGGGGGCCGAGCAGACCGACCGGACCGAGCACGAACCGGATGCCGGCGGGCACCGTCACGTGTGTTCGGGGTCTGTCGAGCGCCTTTACGATCGCGGCGGCGATCGCCGCGGGTTCCACGGGCTTGTTCGACCTGGTCTGCGCGGTACCGGAGATCAGCTCGGTGCGGGTGAACGGCGGCATCACCACACTGACCTGCACCCCGCGGGCGGCGAACTCGTCGGCCAGCGCGCTCGACAGGCTGATCACCGCGGATTTCGTTCCGGCATAGACGGTCTGGCCCGGTACCGGCATCAAACCGGCCAGCGACGCGACGTTGATGATGTGGCCCGATCCGTGTTCGATCATCTCGGGAAGCACCAGCTGACAACCGGTGACCACGCCGTAGAAGTTGACCTCGATGGCCGATCGCAGCGCCTGCTCGCTCTGTTCGAGAAATCCGCCGATCGGCATCACCCCGGCATTGTTGATCAGCACGTCGATATGACCGCCGCCGCGGGCCTCGTCCAGAAAAGCGGCGAACGAGTCCCGGTCGGCGACATCGAGCGGATATCCGCGCACGCGGCCACCGAGACTGCTCACGGCGGTCTCCAGCACGGCGACGTCACGATCGCCGATCACCACCCGCGCGCCGCGATCCAGCAGGGCACGGGCCGTCGCGTACCCGATACCGCGCGCCGCGCCGGTGATGACGATCGTCTTGCCGGCGATTCTGTCGGTCATGATTCTCTCTCCGCCAACGACTTTCGGACATCACCGAGGACCACCGCAATCGCGGCCTCCGACATCCCCACCGGGAATCCGGGCAGCACGCGGTCGATCGCACCTGCGCACCTGCGCACCAGGGCGTCCGCCACGTCGGGCAGTTCTGCGACGACGGCGAACGCGGCCAGCACGTCGTCGTCGATCAGGGTCGCCATGGTGTCCCACTCCCCCAGCCGGGACAGGCGATGCAACTCGGTGTGCAGGTCGCCCCAGCCGTGCAGCTCGAGCACCGTGCGGTAGGCCGGCGTCGAACCGTAGAACGCAAGCTGCTTGCGGTGCGCGGCCGCCGACGCCTCGAACTGTTCGGCATTCTCACCGGTCACCACGAACACCGGGCAGGACAGCTCGAAGTCGTCCCGGGACCGGCCCGCCGCATCCAGACCCGTCTGCAGCGCGGGCGCGGTCACCTCGTCGAGGTAGCGGCGGGTGGTGAAGGCATGCGCGATCAGGCCGTCGGCGACCTCACCGGCGGTCCGGGTCATCAGGTCACCGACCGCGGCGATGAAGATCTTCGGCACCCCGTGCGGCTGCGGCTCGGGGGTGAACATCGGCGTCATCAGTGTGTGCGTGTAGAACTCGCCCTCAAAGCTCAGGCGTGTGCCGTGCTGCCACGTCGCCCAGATGGCGTGGACCGCGGCGACGAATTCCCGCATCCGGCGGGCCGGATGACTCCACGGCATCCCGTAGCGCCGCTCGATGTGCGGCTGCACCTGGGTGCCGAGACCCAGGATGAACCGCCCTTGCGAGTAGGTGTTCAGGTCCCAACCGAGGTTCGCGATCAGCATCGGGTTACGCGCGAAGGCCACCGCGATACTGGTTCCCAGTTGCAGCCTGCAGGTGTGCTCGGCGGCCAGTAGCAGTGGCAGGAACGGGTCGTGGGCGATCTCGCCGGTCCAGCAGCCGTCATAGCCCTGCTTCTCGATATCCCGGGCCCGCGCGGGAACGTCTGCGAGGTCGCTCGGGATACCACGATCGATGCTCAGCCGGGCGATATTACCCATGCCGGGGACGCTACAGTAAGCAATTCGGTATGGTCAACGGACCACGACGGTCAGCGAGAACAGGACCCCTGTATGACGAACGCCTCCGACTGGCAGGACACGCTCGACGATCTCGAGCGCCGTCGTGAGCACGCCCTGGCGATGGGCGGGCCGGAACGCGTCGCCAGACATCACGCCAAGGGCAAGCTCGACGTGCGCGCCCGTCTCGACCGACTGCTGGACGCCGGTACTTTCCGCGAGTTCGGCAGCTTCGCCGGCGGCGAGATCGCCGCCGACGGCATCGTCACCGGGTCCGGCCTGATCAACGGTGCACCGGTGATGGTGGGCGCCGAGGACTTCACCACCCTGGCCGGTTCCATCGGCTCCACCGGCAACGCCAAGCGTTACCGGCTCGCCGAACTCGCGGTGCGCGACAAGATTCCGTTGGTCATGCTGCTCGAGGGCGCCGGTTTCCGGCCCACCGGCGCACACTACGGCCGCACCCCCACCGATCTCATCGCCCAGGCCCAGTGCTCGGGCCGGGTGCCGACGGTCGCCGCGGTGCTGGGCCCCTCGGCCGGGCACGGCGCGCTGGTCGCACCGGTGAGCGATTTCCGGATCATGAGCAGTCAGGGCGCCATCTTCACCGCCGGGCCACCGGTCGTGAAGGAGTCCACCGGAGAGGACATCACCAAGGAGGATCTCGGCGGACCGGGCGTCGCGCTGCACAGCGGCGTGATCCACAACCACGCCGACACCGACGAAGCCGTCATCGACGACATCCGCCGCTACCTGTCCTACTTCCCGTCCAGCGCCTGGTCCTATCCCGAGCAGCTGCCCCATGACGAGGAGTCCGAACCGCGGCCCACCCCGGAACTGCTCGACATCATTTCCCGCGACAACCGCCGCGTCTACAACATGCGCTCGGTGCTCGACATCGTGTTCGACAACACCGACTGGTTCGAGGTGCAACCGCAGTTCGGCAAGGCCATCATCTGCGCGCTCGCCCACCTGGGTGGACATCCGGTCGCCGTGGTCGCCAACCAACCCAACGTGTTGGCCGGCTCCATCGATGCCGACGCCGCCGACAAGGCAGCGCATTTCATCTTGGTGGCCGACTCCTTCCACCTGCCGATCGTGTTCCTGGCCGACAATCCGGGCATGCTGCCGGGCAGTCGTTCGGAGCGCACCGGTGTGTTGCGGGCCGGTGCCCGGATGTTCGCGGCACAGACGGCGGCGACCACGCTCAAGCTGCATGTGACGCTGCGCAAGGCGTACGGCTTCGGCTCGATGGTGATGTCGCTCTTGGGATTCGACAATCAAGAGGCGACTTTCGCCTTCCCCGGCGCCACGATGGGCGCGATGAGCGCGGCCGCGTTGTCGCGGGCCTCGCATGCCGAGGCGGACCTGTCCGCGCAGCTGCGCGAGGCCGAGCTGTCCGCGTCGTTCCGGTCCGCGGATCACCTCGGCTTCGACGAACTGATCGACCCGCGCGAGACCCGCGACCAGTTGCTCGACGCGCTGCGCCGAGGCTTGCGGGCCCGCCAGGCCGCCGCCGAGCCGGTGCAGCGCACGGTCATCCTCCCCTAGCCCCTGCGATTTGTGGAGTTCTCGTCGGATTGGTTCCGACGAGAACTCCACAAATCACCGCGCGAGTGCGTGTGCGATCTGCCCAATGACGCGATCGGGATACTCGGTGAGATCCAGCCACGTGAATCGAAGGACCTGGAAGCCGGCCAGAATCAGAGCATTCTGGCGCACTCGGTCGTGATTGAAAACGTCGGCGTCACTGTGGAATGCCCAACCATCGACTTCCAGGATCAGTTTCGCATCGGGAAACGCGTAGTCAACCTTGTAACCGGCCACCCGGTGGTTGGCCTTCCACCCGGTGATACCAGCCTGGCGAAGGAGCGTCGCGAGCAGGCGTTCCGCCGCGGATCGGGTACCGTCCTCCGCAGCCCTCAGCAAGCGTCGCGCGGCCGGTGCACCGTGGCGGCCCTTGTTGTTGAGGTGGGCCTTCCACAGCGCGGGTAGGTAGACGTGGCGTTGCAGGGCAGAGTCCATCAGCTTGGCACCCCCACCGCGACGAACGGCGGCTTCGACGACCGTCAGCGGCAGCGCCGTCACGCGCAGACCGTCCCGTTCGACCACCTCTGCGGGATCGAGATCACGCCGGCGCAGCCTTGTCCCGGGCTGTTGCTGCAGACGGCGGTCCCTCGGCACCGTCACCTCGACGAGTTCCGGCGGGTACTGCGTGAGTTGTTGCCACCATGCCGCGGCCATCCCGCTGGCAGCGGCTTGGTCTCCGTACGCCCACACCCCCGCGCGCATCCGGGCGTTCTCGGTGAATTGGCGGTCATCGGCGAAGTAGACCCCGCGGGAGCAGCGTCGCCACTGACCGGTGTGTACCCGGTAGTCCACGTCGTCCTGGCTCAGCCCGGCCCGTCGGGCCTGAGCGAGAGTGATGACACCATCGTGGTCGCGCAGCAGGTCGGCCAGCATACTGATTTGGACGCAGCGCACCGCCAAACGGTTCCATCATCGCGATTTGAGGAGTTTCAACCGGAATGATTCCGGTTGAAACTCCTCAAATCACTGGGGTGCGGTCGCGCGGTACTCGACGACCACGGGTTCGAGCTCGTCGGGGGTCGCGCCGTGCATGATGACCGCGTCCGCACCGTAGTCGAATTCCTTGCGGATCCGGTCGACGCACTGCTGCGCGGAGCCGGTCGCCGACGGTTCCAGCCACTCGTCGGGAATGAGCGTGGCGATATGCTCGATCTGCTCGGCGGTGCCCTTGTGGTCGATACCGCCACCGATGGACTGCACCACGGTGTCGTCGCGGAAGCGTTGCAGCACAGCAGGATCCCAGCCGTTGGTGTTGACCAGCAGATCGCCGTATCCCTGCAGGTAGGTCGCCAGCCGCGCGACGGTCTTCTTCAACCGCAGCTCCTCGGGCAGGTGATCGCCGACGGTGGCGAAGCAGGACCACACCCGCACCTCGTCGGGATTGCGGCCGGCCTGTTCGGCGGCCTCCTTCACCGTCTTCACCGCGCGCTGCAACGTCTCCGGGGTGAAGTAGGTGTGCAGGATGACATCGTCGAACTCGCGGCCCCCGAGCGCCAGCGTCTGCGGACCGAAGGCCACGATCGCCAGCCGGATGTCCTCGTTGAAATCGGGGTCCAGGAAGAGCAGCTGGTACTTACCGATCGGGCCGTCGTGGTCGAAGATCAGCTCGCCGTGCCACAGCCGGCGCATCACCTGCGCGAAGTCCTCCATCTGCGCCGTCGTCACCGCCGGCACACCGAAGGCCCCATACATCGCCGCGATCCCCCGGCCGAGCCCGAGCGTGAAGCGGCCACCGGACAACCGGTGCATGGTGGTGGCCCACGACCCGGTGATCAGCGGATGGCGGGTGTTGTGATTGGTTGCGGCGGTGGCGATCTGCATCCGATCGGTCACGGCCAGAGCCGCGCCGGTGAGCGACGACGCCTCCTTGACGTTCCAGCGCTCAGAGATGAATCCGGTGCCGAAGCCGAGTTCCTCGCCGCGCCGGGCCTCGTCCATGAGCGTGGCGGGACCTTCACCGCCCGCACCCGCCAGCAGGTAGTAGCCCAGCTCATCGAGCACACGATTCGTCACGCCCACACTCCTTGTTTGTAGCCACAGTTCCAGACCTCGGTGATCCGCCCGTCGATCACCCGGAAGATCTCCATGCTGCCGATGGTCGTCTCGGTGCCGTCCGTGAGCGTCATCGGCGACTGGTACACAATCGCCACGTGTTCGCCGTCATCCCCGGCAACGACCAGGTTGAGGTCGAACCGGATGCGCTCGAACATCGCCCAATGGTCCACCACCCGGTTGACCGCCTCGGCATGGGTGAGCACCTTCACCTCGCCGACGTCGTGGCGGGTGACGGTGTCCCCCAACAGTTCGTCGGCCAGCGCGAAATCACGCTCGTTCCACACCACCAGGTTGTACTGCTCCACGACCTCACGGGCTGTTCTCACAGGACGAACTCCTCCAGCGCCGCGATCTCGTCGATGGCGGCCACCGCCCGGTCGATCAGGGTGACGCAGAGTTGTCGCGATCGTTCGGGCACCACATCCCAGGTGAGCAGCGCGACCACCGGCATGAACAGCAGCAGCGCCACCCCGAAACGGTAGTCCCGCCAGGCTTCGTCGAACCCGTAGTCGGTGATCCCGCGGCTCTCCAGCGCGGCGACGTACTCGCGAACCAGGACTTCGTCCTTGCCCCGGCGTACTGACGTGGGCAGTCCCTGACTCACCAGGTAGGCGATATCGGCGGCGCCCCCGCCGCGCACCGACAGCTGGAAGTCGACGATCTTGAGCTCGTCGCCGCGGAAGAACAAGTTGTCCGCGCGGATGTCGCCGTGCAGCAACATCATCCGCTGTGACAGCGCATCCAGTGCCTGCGGCGCCAGCTCGGCGAACCGTTCGGCGAAGCGCGCCACCGCGGGCGGTACCGGCTGGCTCGTCTTCTCCATGTAGAGCTGCCAGCCGGGGGTGAACGCCGGCAGGAACAGGTCGCGGGTCAGCGGGTTGTCGATGTTCGGAAAGTCCTGCAGGCCATCGGCGTGCGGGTTCCGCACCGACCAGGCATGCAGATCGGCCAGCGCGCCGATACACAACTCGGCGCGTTCGATCGACAACCCGGCCAGGTGGTCGGCGTTGTCCCAGTCGCACAGATCCTCCAGCACCAGGACGAAGGTGTCCCCGTCGATACGGGCGATATGGCAGCCGGGCGTGGCGATCGGGGCCGCGGGTGCGATGTGCCGGTAGAACGCCAGCTCCCTGCGGTATCCGCCGAGCAGTTCCATCCCTCCGCGTGCTTCGGAATCTGCGGGCAGCTTCACGATCACCGACGCGGGCAGGCCCGTATCACCGGTCAGCATCAGGCGATACAGCCGCGCGGAGAACCCGGTGTCCTGCGCGATTCGGTGCGCCCGCACCGAGGTGACGGTCGCGGATCCAGGCAACGCATCGGTGAGCCACCGCGCGGTCACCTCCTCGATGGCCGACGGGACCACGACGGGTCCAGCGGGTGATGTCATCGGCGACCTCCGCAGAAATTTGACGCTGAACAACTAAGTTAGTTGTCGGGCGTCTAATATGCAAGGGTGTCCGAGCGCCTCACCCAGCACCAGCGTGTGGAACAGTCCTCGCGCCGGCTGTTGCAGGCCGCCGCCGAGTTGATCGTCGAAAAGGGCTGGGAGGCAACGACAGCAGCCGAGATTGGGCGGCGCGCCGGCTACAGCAGGGCCATGGTGCACGCCCGCTACGGCAGCAAGGACGCCATCCTGGAGGCGTTTCAGCAGGTCTATGTGGCACGGTTGAATCCCGATCCCGAACCGGATTCCACCGGACTGCAACAGGTGTTCGCTCACTTCGACCGGGTGCAGGAGATCCACGCGGAGGACGCCTCGGTGACCAAGGCGATGTTCGTCTCTGCCTTCGAGGCCGTGAACACCAGCTCACCGCTGCGCGAGGGGGTGCGCGCGCAGCTCAGTGCGGCGGCGCAGAAGGTGGCGGCCGGGGTGCGCACCGGGATCGCCGACGGGTCGCTGCGCCCGGACATCGACGCCGACGCCGCGGTCCGCGATATCACCGGCTCGATTTTCGGGATCGCCTTCCAGTGGGTGGTGTTACCCGAGGAACACGACCTCGATCACGAGATCACCTGCGTTCGGGCACGCATCATCTCGACCTACGGCAGCTAAGCCAGCAGGAACCGCTCGGTCGCTGTCTGCACACCCCCGGAGAACAGCTGCCCGACATGGCTTCCGTCATGCCAATGCAGCTCACCGCCCCAGCGCTCGTGCATCGCCAGCGCCGAACTGCGCATCGCCATCTGATCGTGCCAGGCCCCCACGATCAACCGCCGGTCGGTGACCGGCGCGGTCGCCAGCGGATCGATCACCGAGGTCATGGCCGACACGGTGTCCGACAGCAACTGCTCGCCGGCGCTGCGGCCGGGCCGGCCCCAACGACCCAGATGCAATCCGATCATCGCGTTGAGCCCGAGGATCGGGGTGTACAACGCCACCGCATCGACGCGGGCGTCCAGGTGGGACACCAGCGCGGCGACCGCGCTGCCCAGCGACAACCCGGACACCGTCACCGATTCCGAATCGGTTGCCAGCCATCCGATCAGCGCCCGCACCTCGGACACCACCCGCATCGTCCCTGCCACGTTGGCCAACGGGTCCCGCGCCGGATACTCGGGCCATTCCCGCCGCCGCGCACCGTGCCCGGGCTGCACCGGCAGCGCCACGTTGAAACCCAACGCATCCAGCCTGCGCACCCGCGCCACCATCAGATCCATCGGATCGCCCTGTCCGGCACCGTGGATCCAGACCACCCAGGGACGCTGTTCGCCACGCCGGTACAACCGCACCCGCGCCGTCGCCACCCCGCCGTGCCCATCGGCCAGCAGCGACTGCGGCAGTGCGGGCGTGTGTTCGAAGCACAGTTCCTCGAACTGCAGCGCCCCGAAGGTCCGCGGCTCGATGCCCGCCACCTGTAGCGGCTCCGGCTCGCGATGCGCCCCGTCGATCCCCAGCGCCCCGAGCTCGTCGGCGGCATCGCCGTAGGCCGCCAGGGGACGCGGCAGCTGTGGAGGCGGGCCGGTCAACGTCATCCCGGTCACCACCAGCTCATCGAGTGCGACCTCGCCGAGTTGCCGTAACCCCCTTCGCGACAACCCATTCCAGTCACCGGACCCGTTCAGCGCGCCGACCGACCGCGGCAGCACCCCGCCGAGCTCCCATGCGATCTGAATGGCTCTACGCAAGGGTGAACCCTCGATAGCCGCCGGCCGCGATCTCGTCGCAGCGCCGTCGGTACTCCGGGATGCCCGCGGTATAGCCCATGTACATCCGCTTCTTGCCGGGCACGTTGGCGCCGTTGTACCAGGAGTTGCACGACGGGTGCACCAGCACCGTCGCCGCCACCAGCGAGGTGGCGTGCTCGATCCATTCGCGCTGCGCGTCGGACTGTGCGTCGATGGTCCGGTAGCCATGTTCGCGCAGATGGCCGATGCAGTCCGCGATCCACTCGATGTGCTGTTCCATGGCCGCGACGAAATTCGTTGCCGCCGAGGGACTCCCCGGCCCCTGCACGGTGAACAGATTGGGGAACCCGGCCACGGCCAGACCGAGATAGGACAGTGGCCCTTCCTCGGCCCAGTAGTCACCGAGCAGCGCGCCGTCACGGCCGCGTACCTTCATCTTGCTCAGCGCGCCGGTCATGGCGTCGAACCCGGTGGCGTAGATGATGACGTCCAGATCGATATCGCGCTCTTGTGTGCAGATGCCGTCCGCGGTCACCGAGCGGATCGGGTTCGCACGCAGGTCCACCAGCGTCACATTGGCGCGGTTGAAGGTCTCGTAGTAACCCTGATCGATGATCGGGCGCTTGCAGGCGAACGGGTGGGTGGGCACCAGGGCGGCGGCGGTGCCGGGATCGGTCACGATGCGCGCGATCGCCTCGCCGTACAGCGCGGTGGCCATCCGGTTGGCTTCGATATCGAAGAAGACGTCGCCCCAGTTCAGCGCGCCCATCACACCGCGTTCTTCGATAGCACGCAGCTGCTCCTCACGGGTCGCCGACGTGATCGGCGGGCTGGCCAGCATGTCCAGCAGCACCGAGAACGCGGAAAGCCGGGCCGCACCGACCGGGTGTTCCCGTTGGGCCGCTCGGATGTTCGCATAGTCGGCCTTCAGGTCATCCAGTTCACCCTTGGCGAAGGCGCGCACGGTCCAGGGCAGCGTGAAGGCCGGCGAGCGCTGAAGGACGACGAGCTCGCCGGCCTGCCGCGCGACCACCGGGATCAGCTGCACGCCGGTCGATCCGGTGCCGATGACACCGACCCGCTTGCCGGTCAGATCGACGGGCTCGGCCGGCCATCGGCTGGTGAACAGCGATTCGCCGGTGAAGGAAGCGATCCCGGGGATGTCCGGTTCCAGCGGGACCGACAGAATGCCCGTTGCGGCCACCACGAACTGCGCCTCGTACGGTTCGCCCCCGGACACGTCCAGCCGCCAGACCGCGTCGTCCTCATCGAAGGTCATGCCGAGCACCTCGGTCCCGAAGCAGATGTCGCGACGCAGGTCGAGCCTGTCGGCGACGAAATTGAGATAGGCCTCGATCTCCGGCTGGGCCGGCATGGATTCGGTCCACACCCACTCCTGCTGAATCTCCTCGGAGAAACTGTAGGAGTACTCGATGCTCTCGATGTCGCAGCGGGCACCCGGGTAGCGGTTGACCAGCCAGGTGCCGCCCACCGCATCGGCCTTTTCCAGAACCGTTACCCGCAGGCCAAGTTCGCGCAGTGTGTGCAGTGCGTACAGCCCGGAGAACCCGGCGCCGACAACGATGACGTCATAGCCGCGCATGGTGGCGCTCCACGTAGAACTCGGCGGCCCGGGCAATGGCTTCGGTCGCCGGCCGTGGCTGCCAGCCGAGCTCGCGGGTCGCCTTCGAATGATCCAGCGGCGAGGTGTGGTCCAGCAGCCGCACCGAGGTGAGCGTCACGGGTGTGTCGCGGCGCAGCACCCTGCCGAGCAGCTCACCGGCGGCTCCGACCGCGTAGAGCAACTGCACCGGCAGCCCGATGTGCGGCGCGCGCGCACCTACGGCGTGTGCCGCGGTCGAGAACAACTCGCGCTGACTGATATAGCGCTCGGAGACGATGTAGCGCTGCCCCACCGTGCCGTGTTCGGCGGCCAGCACCAATGCCTCGGCGGCGTCCTCGACGCCGACGACCTCCGAGCCGACGCCGTTGACGTAGACCGGCACCCGCCCCAACGCCGCGGCCGCGATCATCGCGCCGTGCGGGGTGGGCTGCCAGTCGCGCGGACCGTAGGTGTTGGACACGCACATCGCGACGGCGGGCAGTCCCCGCTCGCGGGCATAACCCAGCACCAGATCCTCGGCCTGACGCCGTGATTCGACATACGGGCCACCGAGGCCCGGCCAGTTGAACGGGTCGTCCTCGGTGGCCGCCCGGCCGTCGTTCCCGACGGCCACCGCACCGATGGTGCTGGTGAAGACGAATTTGGGCAACCCTGACGCGACCGCGATGTCCAGCACACCGCGCAGCCCCTCCACATTGGTGCGGAACAGCGGGGCCGGATCGCGAAGCCAGGCCCGGGTGTCCACCACGCAGTAGAACACCGCGTCGCAGCCGTGCATCGCGATGTGGACCGCCTCGGTGTCGAAGATGTCGCCGTAGTGGCGGTCGACGTCGAGATCCTCGATGGCTCGTGTGGAACTACTGTCCCGCAACAGCACCCGCACGCGATCGCCGCGTTCCACGAGCTTGCGGGTGACATGGGAGCCCAGAAAACCGCTGGCACCCATCACCAGCACGGTGCGCTGTTCGGTCACCGCTACTTCGCCTGGGTGAAACGCAGGATGGTCCTGGTCAGGTGCAGGCTGGTGATCACCCAGCCACCGTCGCGTTTCTCGTAGGTCTCGTGGTAGTGCCCGGCACCGAAAAGCTCACCGCCATCGGCAAACAACAGCAGATCCTCCATCGCCCAGATGGCCGACGCGGTGGTATCCGAGGTGAGGTCGATCTCCGGGGTATGCACGTGGTGCTTGGTCTGCGCGTGCTCGACTCCGCCCAGCACCACCGGCACGAACTCGTCGAGTCCGTTCAGATCGGGTGCGGTCTGACCGTCGGCGCCACCGGTGGAGATCGCCATGTCCAGCTTCACCACGACATCGGGCGCGAACAACGCCTTCCACGCCTCGTAATCCTTGGTGTCCAGGAACCGGCAGTACCGTGCCTTGAGTTGGCGGATCGCCTCGTAGTCGTCCATATCAGAACTGTGCCATTCCGTTGTCGATGGACAGCGCCACCGCACTGATGTGCCGGGCCTCGTCGGAGGCCAGCCACGCCACCGACGCGGCAATGTCCTCGGGTTCGGCCATCCAGTTCGGGGTGAACGGGGTGCCCATCTGCACCAGCGGCGGGTTGGTCTCGAAGGCCTTACCGAGCGCGCCGACCATGTCACCGGTGCCCATCGCGGTGTTCACCGGCCCGGGGTGCACGCTGTTGACTCTGATGTGGTGCTTGCCGAGTTCGGCAGCGAACGCCCGCGCCATCCCGGTGACGGCGTGCTTGCTGGCGGTGTAGTGCACCATGAATGCCTGCATCTTCACCCCCGCAAGCGAACTCACCAGGATGATCGAGCCACCCCTGCCGCCGTCGATGATGTGCTGAGCGCCGGCCATCACCGTGTTCCAGGTGCCGGTGACATTGATGTCGATGGTGTCGCGGAAGGACTCCGGGGTGATGTCATGCCAGGCCTCGGGGATGGTGATGCCGGCGTTGGCGACGATCACATCGAGGCGGCCCAGTTCGGCGACGCCGTCGTCGACGGCGGACAACAGGGCATCGAAGTCACGCACATCCACGGCGCGATGGAAAATCCGCCGCCCCGTGGCCTTGACCAGATCAACCGTCTCGGCGAACTCATCGGGGGTGGCTGACAGGTAAGGCACCTTCGGCGGAAGCGGCCCGGCGATGTCGACGGCGATGATGTCCGCCCCCTCGTTGGCCATCCGGACGGCATGGGCGCGGCCCTGGCCACGCGCAGCACCGGTGATGAAGGCGACTTTGTCGGTCAACAACCCTGGCATCGTGCTCCTTTGCATTTCACGGCTCTTGCGGACGATACTACTGTAAGCTGTTCAGTATCAGGTTCGGATCTGGAAGGTGTTCCCGTGGAGGTTCCGTTCACCTGGAAGGTCACCGGCTGGTTCATGATCGGCTGGTCGGCCGAATTCGTCGCCGGGGAAACCCGGCCGCTGCGCTACTTCGGTGCAGACCTGGTGGCCTGGCGCGATCAGGACGGCGCACTGAACCTGATGGAAGCCCATTGCAAACACCTCGGTGCGCATCTGGGCCACGGCGGCAAGGTCGTCGGCGACTGCGTGGAATGCCCCTTCCACGGTTGGCGGTGGGGACCCGACGGCACCAACCGCCACATCCCATATCAGCCCGACAAGCCCAACCGCGGCCTTCGGCTGCGCACCTATCCGATCGCCGAACAGCACGGCTGCGTGTTCATGTGGTTCCAGCCGCACGGCGAACCCCCGCGCTGGGAACTGCCCGATATCTTCGACAAGTTCCCGCAGTTCCCCACCGATCCCGACGCGTTCTACCGGCCCTATCCGGAGTTCTCCCGATTCGCCGAGAACGAACCGGTGCATCCGCAGATCGTCGCCGAGAATGGCCCTGACAGCGCGCATTTCCGCTATGTACACCGCGCCACCGTCACCCCGGTCTGCCTGGACTGGAAGGTCGTCGACAACGAGTGGCAGTTCCTCACCGGCTGGCCCGATGCCCGCAGCGACGATCCGGACAAGATGTCGCTCTACATCCACAGCCACTTCTCCGGCCTGGGTTTCGCGATCAGTGCCTTCGAGGGCGCCGCCGAGCACCGGCTGATCTTTGCCTGCACCCCCGTCGATGACCACGTATCCAACATGTTCTATTCGATCTGGTGGCCCAAGGTGCCCGGCGACACCTCCGACATCCCACCCGAGGATGTCCGCACGCGCGTCGAGAAGCAGTATCTGGTGACGGTCTGGGACGATCTCGACATCTGGCGCTACCAGAAGTACATCGAGCGGCCCTCGCTGTCCAAGATCGACGCGAAACCCTATATGGCCATCCGTAAATGGGCGACGCAATTTTATGAGGTCCCGCCGGTCGGCACACCGGTATGACGACGGCGATCATCACCCAGGAACTCCAGGGTGCGGTGGTCGGCCCGAACGCCGGTCTGGCCGTGCTGGCCGACGAGGCCCGTCGGGTGGCACTGCCCAATATCGGCCGGCTGCTGCCTGCGGCCCGCGCCGCAGGCCATCACGTCGTGCACTGTCTGGTGCAGCGCCGCCCGGACGGATTGGGGTCCAATCACAACGCCCGCCTGTTCGCCGCGGGTAAGCGCTCCGTCGACATCACCCCCGGCAGCGAAGGTGCCGCCCTGTTGCCCGAATTCGGCCCGGAGCCAGCAGATCTGGTGCTGTCACGCTGGCATGGACTCGGGCCGATGGGCGGCACCGATCTGGATGCGATCCTGCGCAACCTCGGCGTCACCACCATCGTCGCCGTCGGGGTCTCGCTGAACATCGCCATCCCCAATCTCGTGATGGACGCCGTCAACGCGGGCTACCGGGTGGTGCTCCCCCGGGACGCGGTCGCCGGTATCCCCGCCGAATACGGTGCGGCCGTCATCGACAACAGCCTGGCCCTGCTGGCCACCATCACCACCACCGCAGCACTCATCGAAGACTGGAGCACCCATGGCTGAGGTTTCCCCGATGTTCACCGTGTCTGCGGTGGCCGAGGCCGTCGCCGAAGCGATACCCGACCGCACGCTGGTGGCCCAGGGTGAGCGACGGTACAGCTACCGCCACATGGTCGACCGGTCGACCCGGCTCGCCGCATATCTGCACGCTCAGGGTCTGGGTTGCCACACCGAGCGCGACACGCTGGCCGGGCACGAGGTCGGCCAGGACCTGCTCGGCATCTACGCCTACAACGGCGCGGAGTACGTCGAGGGGATGCTCGGCGCGTTCCGGGCCAGGGTGGCGCCGTTCAACGTCAACTACCGCTACGTGAAGAACGAATTGCAGTATCTGCTGGCCGATTCGGAGGCCTCGGCGCTGCTGTACCACGGCGCCTTCGCACCGCGGGTCGCCGAGATCCGGGACGAACTACCGAATCTCAGGGTGCTCATCCAGATCGCCGACGGGTCCGGCAACGACCTGCTCGACGGTGCCGTCGACTACGAATCGATCGTCACCGCCGAGGCGGCCGCTCCGCCGGTGCAGCCCTCCCCCGACGATCTCTACGTCCTCTACACCGGCGGCACCACCGGCATGCCCAAGGGCGTGTTGTGGCGCCAGCACGACATCTTCATGACCGCATTCGGCGGCCGCAACATGATGACCGGCGAGCGGGCCGGATCGGTCGAGGAGATCGTCGGTCGGGTCACCGAGAACCCCGGCACCACGCTGCTGATCCTGCCGCCGCTGATGCACGGCGCCGCCCAGTGGGCCGCCATGACCGCGATCACCACCGGTCAGACGCTCGTCTTCTCGAACATCGTCGACCGTTTCGACGCAGCCGAGGTGGTCCGCACCATCGAGCGCGAACGGGTGCTGGTGGCCACCGTGGTCGGCGACGCGATGGCCCGCCCGTTGCTGGCCGCCATCAAAGCCAGCCTGCGCGACGGCAGCGCGGATGTCTCCAGCCTCGCCGTGGTGGCCAATGGCGGCGCGCAACTCACCCCGTATGTGAAGCAGCAATTGATCGATTGCAAACCCGGGCTCATCGTGATCGACGGTGTCGGTTCGTCGGAGACCGGCGCGCAGATGAGCCACATGTCCGCTCCCGGTGCGGTATCGACCGGCACCTTCAACGCCGGGCCCGACACCTGCGTGGTGGCAGCGGATTTCACCGCCATCCTGCCGCCGGCCCATGACGGTCTCGGCTGGCTGGCCCAGCGCGGTTTCGTGCCGCTCGGCTACAAGGGCGATGCCGCCAAGACCGCGGCGACGTTCCCGGTGATCGAGGGTGTGCGGTGTGCGGTGCCTGGCGACCGGGCCCGGCATCTGGAGAGCGGTGCGGTCGAACTGCTCGGCCGGGACTCGGTCACCATCAACTCCGGTGGCGAGAAGATCTTCGCCGAGGAGGTGGAGTCGGCCATCGCCTCGCATCCGTCGGTGGCCGACGTGGTGGTGGCCGGCCGCCCCAGCGAGCGGTGGGGTTCCGAGGTGGTCGCGGTCGTCGCACTCGCCGACGGTGCCCGCGCCGACGCCGAGGAACTCATCCGGCACGCCGAAAGTTCCATCGCACGGTACAAGTTGCCGAAGGCTGTGGTGTTCCGCCCGCTGATCGAGCGCAGCCCGGCCGGGAAGGCCGATTACCGGTGGGCGCGTGAGCAGGCGGCGGGAGCCTGATCAGCGGTTCCTGAGCCGGCGCCGGGTACGCCGGCGGGCCATGTTCAAGGTCACGTCGGCGTACATCTGCATCCCACGGCGGAACGGCGGTGCCGCCGAGCCGGTCATGCTGAACGGCAGATCGGTGCCCACCACCGTGCGCTGATGGCTGAAGGCGTCGAAGCCGGCCTTACCGTGATAGGCACCCATACCGCTGCGGCCAACCCCACCGAACGGCGCAGCCGACGGGATCATCTGCGCGGCAAAGTCATTGCGCGCCACACCCCCGCTGCGGGTATTGCGCAGAAAGGTCCGGAAGGTGTCGCCATCCGGGCCGAACCAATAGGCGACCAGCGGCGCCGGACGCGCGTTGATGTAGTCGATCACCTCACCGAGCGCCGAGTAACCCAGCACCGAGAGCACCGGACCGAATATCTCCTCCGACGCGATGGCCATCCGCTCGTCGACACCGCGGACGATGGTCGGCGCGATCTTGCGGGTGGCACGGTCCGGCAGCGACTCGCCGGCCGGGACCACCGATTCCACGGTGGCGCCCCGGTCGCGGGCGTCGTCGATCAGGGCGACCACCCGGTCGAAATTGGCCTCGTTGACACTTGAGCAGTAGTCGTCATTGCCGATGATGCTGGGGAACATGCCCGCCCAGGTCCGCCGGACGGTGTCGACGAACTGCGCCACGCTGCGATCGGGGACGAACACGTAGTCCGGGCAGACACAGACCTGACCGCCATTGACCATGCGGGCCTGCGCGATTCGGGTCGCCGAGCGCTCGATGTCCGCAGCCGGGGCCACCACGACGGGATTCTTGCCGCCCAGTTCCAGGGTCACCGGCACCAGGTTCTCCGAGGCGGCGCGCTGCACCAGCGATCCCACCGACGGAGAGCCGGTGAAGAACAGGTGGTCGAACGGCAGCCGGGAGAACTCGGCGGCCACCTCGGGGCCACCGGTCACCACGGCGAGTTCGGTGTCCTCGAAGTACTTCGGGGCCAGCGTCGCCATCAGTTCCGCGGTGCCCGAGGTGACCTCGGACATCTTGATCATCACCCGGTTGCCCGCGGCGAAGGCCGCCGAAGCGGGTAGCACCACGAGGTTGAGCGGGAAGTTCCACGGACCGATGATGCCGACGACGCCCAGTGGAGCCGGCTCGACCTCGGCGCGGAGCCCGGCCACGCGCGCCGCCCGCATCAGCTTGGTGGCCTTCATCCATTGCGGCACATGAGCCCTGGTGTGTTCGATCACCGGAATGATGCCGACGACCTCGGTGAACAGAGATGCCGCACGTGACCGGGTGCCGAAGTCGGCGGCCATCGCGTCGACGAACGCGTCGGTGTTGTCCAGCACCAGCGCCAACAGCCGGTCGATCCGGTTGCGGCGCAGTGCCGCGCTCGGCGGGCCGGCGGCGATGAACGCCCGCCGTTGGCGTTCCAGCAGAGCTCGTGCGTCGACCTCGTGCGCGATGCGCTGGTCGGTTGTGCTCATTTCCTGAACTCCCTCCGGTAGTCCTCACGGTAACATGGGACGTGTTACTGTAAGGATTACAGTACGAACCGGTGGCACGAAGGCAGGTAGCACGCGTGGACAGCCAGACGCAGGGCGAAAACGACCTACTGGCGGACTTGGGCGACTCGTTCAACCTGCTCCGCGACCCGTACCCGTTCTTCGCCGCACACCGCGCCCGGCACGGCGTCTTCGCGGGCAGTGTCATGGACTGGTCCAAGACCCCGGACGAATTCCGGCCCGCGAACCAGTACGCGGCGGTGTCCTATGACGCCGTCAACACCATCTTCCGAGACGGCAAGTCGTTCAATTCCAAGATCTACGACGACACCATCGGCCTGTTCATCGGCCCGTCCATCCTGGCGATGGAGGGCACGCTGCACCGCGCACACCGCAATCTGGTCACCACGGCCTTCAAGGCGAAATCTCTGAAGCGCTGGGAGCCGGAGATCGTCCGACCCATCTGCGAACAACTCATCGACGAGTTCATCGAGACCGGTCGCGCGGACCTGGTCCGCGACTTCACCTTCGAGTTCCCGACCCGGGTGATCTCCAAGCTGCTGGGTCTGCCCGAAGAGGATCTCGCGTGGTTCCGCGCCCGGGCCGTCGAGTTGATCAGCTACCACGTCAAGTACAAGCGCGCCTTCGAAGCCTCTGCGGCGCTGAAGGATTACTTCGTCAACCAGATCGATCTGCGGCGGTCTTCGCCCACCGACGACATCATCGGCGATCTGGTGACCGCCGAGGTCGAGGGCGAAAAGCTCACCGACGAAGAGATCTACTCGTTCCTGCGGTTGCTGTTGCCGGCAGGGCTGGAGACCACCTTCCGGTCCTCGGGCAATCTGCTCTACCTGTTGTTGACCCATCCCGATCAGTTCGCCGCGGTACAGGCCGACCACGAGCTCCTCGGCCAGGCGATCGAGGAGGGCCTGCGCTACGAGACACCGCTGACCACCGTGCAGCGTTCGGCGAGCGTGGCCACCGAACTCGACGGTGTCGAACTGCCCGCCGGCGCCGTCATCGATGTGTGCATCGGCGCGGCCAACCGCGACGAGTCCCGCTGGGAACGGGCCGAGGAGTTCGATATTTTCCGGACGCGCCTGCCGCACATTACTTTCGCCGCCGGTGAACACACCTGCCTCGGACTTCATCTGGCCCGGATGGAGACCAGGGTCGCCATCGAATGCCTGCTCAACCGGGTCACCGATCTCAAGCTCGACACCAGCGGGGATCCCCACATCTTCGGCCAACCGTTTCGCTCGCCCACCGCCGTACCCGTCACCTTCGAGCCGATCACCTGAGCGTGACTGGCCGCCGGTGGCCGCCCTGGCTGGCGCGTCAGGCCTGACGGGGCAGTCGCCACCCGATGGTCTTGGTCTCGGTGTACTGGGCGAAGCCCTCGATACCGCACTGCCGCCCGACGCCGCTGTTCTTGTACCCACCGAACGGTGCGTCGGCGCCGTAGTACATGCCGCCGTTGACGCCGATGGCTCCGGTCCTGATCCGCCGGGCGATACCCATGGCGCGTTCCGGGGACTTCGACATCACCGCGCCGGCCAGCCCGAAGGCGCTGTCATTGGCCAGCCGCACCGCTTCGTCGTCGTCGTCGAACGGGATGAGCACCAGCACCGGGCCGAACACCTCGTCCTGGGCGATGGACGATCCCGGGTGCGCGCCGAGGATCACGGTCGGCGCCACGAAGTGCCCATTGGCCAGGTGGTCGGGCAGCCCCGCGGGTATGCCGCCACCGACGACGACCTCGGCACCGTCGCGCCGTGCGCCGTCGATGGCATCGAGCACCCGTTGCTTCTGGGCCGCACTGATCAGCGGACCCACCAGGGTGGTCGGCAGCACCGGGTCACCGACGGGCACGCCACCGAAAGCCATTATCACAGTGGTGACGGCCTCGTCGAACAGGCTGCGGTGCACCAGCATCCGGGTATTCGCCGCACATGCCTGACCGGCGTGCACGCAGGCGCCGATGGCACCGGGGATGATGTGTGCCGGGTTGGCGTCGTCGAGCACGATCATCGCGGACTTGCCACCGAGTTCCAGGAAGGTGCGCTTCATGGTGTCGGCGCCGACCCGCATCAGATGCCTGCCCACCGCGGTCGACCCGGTGAACGACACCATGTCCACGCGGGGATCGGTGCCGAGCAGCGCGGCCACTTGATTGGACGGGGTGGGGACCACGTTGATCACCCCGGCCGGGATGTCGGTGCGCTCGGCGATCAGACGCCCGAGCCGGGTGGCATTCCACGGGGTGCTCGGATCGGGCTTGAGCACCACGGTGTTTCCGGCGGCCAGCGCCGGGCCGAGCTTGTTGAGGATGACTTCGATCGGGAAGTTGGACGGGGTGATGGCGGCGACGACGCCGACCGCCTCCTTGACCACGGTGCGCGCGTTGCGCTCGCCGAACAGACCGCCGCCGTCGAGGCGTCGCTCCCATTCGAACTCGTCGATCAGCCGGGCCGGGTAGCGCAGCGCATCGGCGAGCGGCCAATCCAGTTGCGCGTTCTGCGTCGTCATGGCCGGGCATCCGACCTCGGCGATCAGTTCCTCACGCAGCTGTTCGGTTTCGGCTTCGATGGCACTCTGCAGCTGCAGCAGGCAACGCTGCCGCAGTGCGCGGTTGGTCGACCAGTCGCTGTCATCGAATGCGCGCCGGGCTGCACCGATGGCGTGGTCCATGTCCTCGGGACCTGCCGCCGTGGTGCTGCCCAGCACCAAACCTGTTGCCGGGCTGACATTGTCGAACTCGGCACCGGAGACCGCGGCGGTCAGCTCACCGTCGATGAGCATCCGCGTCTCGGCCCGGCCCGCCGCCCGGTACCCGAGGTCCACGCTCGTCGTGACCGCCGCGACCTCACCCACCAGAAGACCTCCCGCACCGCAATCCGTCACCACCGAGGCGACCACCAGATACACTACTGTAAGAATTACAGTTGGCCCGAGCAGTTCGCGGATCCCGAGGAGACCTGAATGCAGAAAGCGCTGGCGGCAGAGATTTCGACGTGGCCCGACGCCGAGCCCGCACTGATCGGCAGCCGGTGCGGCTCCTGTGGCGCGACGACGTTCCCGGTGCAACGGCGCTGTCCCGGCTGCAGCAGTGCCGCGATGAGCCCCGAGCACCTGCCCCGGCGCGGCACCCTGATCGCCTGGACCACCCAGGGCTTTCCGCCCGGTCCGCCCTACAAGGGACCCACCGGCAAGGACTTCGTGCCGTTCGGTGTCGGGCTCGTCCAGCTCGGAGATGTACTGCGGGTCGAGGGACGGCTCACCGAGAACGACCCGGCCAAGCTGACATTCGGCATGCAGGTCGCACTGACCATGATTCCGTTCGCGACCGACGCCGACGGTGACGAGTTGATCACCTTCGCGTTCGCACCGGTAGAGGGAGCCTGATGCACGACGTGGCGATCATCGGAGTCGGCCTGCACCCGTTCGGCCGGTTCGAGGGTAAAACGGCTCTTGCGATGGGGGTGGACGCCATCTTCGCCGCCGTCGACGACGCCGGGGTCGAGTGGAAGGACATCGGTGCCGCCACCGGGGGCAGCTGGACGGTCGCCAACCCGGACGCCATCGTGGGCATGGTCGGGCTGTCCGGCATCCCGTTCACCAATGTCTTCAACGCCTGCGCGACGGCAGCGAGTGCGGCCAAGGTGTGTGCGGACGGTATCCGCCTCGGCGACTACGACATCGGGATCGCCGTCGGGCTGGACAAGCACCCGCGCGGCGCCTTCACCGAGGATCCGGGTCTGGTCGGCATGCCGGCCTGGTACGCCGAGAACGGCCAGTACCTGACCACCCAGTTCTTCGGCATGAAGGCCAACCGCTACCTGCACGACCACAACATCTCGGCGCGCACCCTGGCCAAGGTGGCGAACAAGAATCTGCGCAACGGCGCCCTGAACCCGAACGCCTTCCGGCGCAAGCCCATCACCGAGGACGACATCCTCAACTCGACCATGCTGAACTACCCGCTGACCCAGTACATGTTCTGCGCCCCCGACGAAGGCGCGGCCGCGGTGGTGATGTGCCGGGCCGACCTGGCGCACAAGTACACCTCCAAACCGGTGTACCTGAGGGCCGTCGAGGTCCGCACCCGCCGCTACGGCGCCTACGAGGTGAACACCACCTGCGCCCCGGTGGTGGAGGATGTGGCCCCGACGGTGTACGCCGCGCGTGCCGCATTCGAAAAGGCCGGTGTCGCACCCGAAGACGTCGACGTGGTGCAACTGCAGGACACCGACGCCGGTGCCGAGATCATCCACATGGCCGAATGCGGGTTCTGCGCCCACGGCGACCAGGAGAAGCTGCTGGCCGACGGTGCCACCGAGATCGGCGGCGCGCTGCCGGTGAACACCGACGGCGGCCTGATCGCCAACGGCGAACCGATCGGCGCGTCCGGGCTGCGCCAGATCCACGAACTGGTGCGCCAGCTGCGCGGCGAGGCCGGTGATCGCCAGGTTCCCGGCGAACCCAAGGTCGGTTTCGCCCAGCTCTACGGCGCGCCCGGCACCGCGGGTGCCACCGTCCTGACCCTCTGAGAGGTAACCGATGACCGAGCAGTTCCGGGACGCACCGATCTTCGATGCCGACCAGCACATGTACGAAACCGCCGATGCGCTGATCAAGTTCCTGCCCGAGAAGTACAGCCGGGCAGTGCAGTACGCGCAGTTCGGCAGGCAGACCAGGATCGTGATCAACAACCGGGTCACCGATTTCATCCCGAACCCGACGTTCGAGCGGGTGGCTGCCCCGGGGGCTCATGAGAAGTTCTTCGCCGGGGAGAACACCGAGGGCCTGACGCTGCGCGAGATGCAGGGCAAGGCCATCGAGGCGCCCGAGGCCACCCGCACGCCGGAGGCGCGGGTCAAGGAATTGGACCGTCAGGGCGTCACCGAGGCATTGAACTACCCGACGCTGGGCAGCCTGGTCGAGCATTCCAGCGCCGATGACCCGGCGCTGACGCTGGCCATCGTGCACGCACTCAACGAGTGGATTCTCAGCATTGGTCCTTCAACTACCGGAACCGGGTGTTCACCACCCCGATCATCAACCTGTCCGAGGTGGACGCCGCCCAGCGTGAGTTGGCCTGGCTGCTGGAGAACGGCGCCAAGGTGGCCCTGATCAAACCGGGCCCGGTGAACGGTCTGCACGGCTGGCGCTCCCCCGCGCTTCCGGAGTTCGACCCGTTCTGGCGCGATGTGGAGGCGGCCGGTCTGCCGATCGTGCTGCACGCCAGCTATCCACCGCTGGACGATTACGTCGGCAAGTGGGAACCGCCGTACACCCAGAACTTCATGACGCAGAGCGCCTTCCGCTGGATGGTGCTGGGGCACCGCGAGATCGCCGATATGATCACCGCGCTGATCTGCCACGGAACCTTCACCCGCTTCCCCAGACTGCGGGTCGCCAGCGTGGAGAACGGCAGCGGCTGGATCTACCCGCTGTTCCACGATTTCGAGGATCTGCAGAAGAAGATGCCGCAGAACTTCCCCGAACATCCGCACGACGTGTTCCGCCGCAACATCTGGGTCAGCCCGTTCTGGGAGGGCTGCGTCTCCGATGTGGTAGACACCGTCGGCTGGGACAAGGTGCTGTTCGGGTCGGACTACCCGCATCCCGAGGGGCTTACCGAGCCCAAGGGTTTCTGGCGCTACGCCGAGGGCATGGACGTCCGGCGCACCTACGATTTCATGGGTGACAACGCCCGCCGGTTCATGGGCCTCCCGATCGCCAACCCGGACCCCGAGGCCGTCAAGCCACCGGTGCTGGCCCGCGCCTGACCTTCGCCGAAACGGTATTCCGGAGGGCTGCTGCTCGCAGTTTCCCTTCCGGAATACAGTTTCGGCGCTACGAGGCCTTGACCTTGGGCGCCGAGTAGTTGGGCTTACCCAGCCCGAGCACATGCTGGGCGATCATGTTGCGGAACACCTCGAGCGTCCCGCCGTAGATCCCCACCAGCGGCGCGAACCGGTACACGTACTCGCTGCGGTCATCGAAACCGCCCTCGGCGCCGATCGGCAGTGCGGCCACCGACCCGGCGACGTCCATCAGGTCGGGTGCGACATCACGCATGGTCTGGGCCAGCGCGACCCGGCCGAAGATGCTCGGGGCGGACAGCGATGCCTCGATGCGGGCGATGCTGCGGCCCAGGCGGTATCCGACCGATGCGTCCTCGATGGCGCCCGAGCGTTGCACCACGGCGGCGACGTTGTCGGCGGCCTCGATCATGAAACCGGCCTGATGGGCCATGATCGCCACGTCGGCCAGCCCGTCGTCGGCGGCCGCGACCGCACCGTGCTCGGCATCCAGCGGTTCACGCACCACCGTCCAGCCGCCGTTGACCTCACCGAGGCGGTAGGTGTCGTCGACGCGGACATCGGAGTAGTACACGATGTTCGTGCGGTCACCGTCGACGGTGCGGATGCCCTGGATCTCGACGCCGGGAAGATCCAGCGGCACCAGGAACATGGTGAGGCTCTTGTGCTTCGGGGCGTCCGGATCGGTGTTGGTGATCAGAAAGGTGTACGAGCAGTTGTGCGCGCCGGTGGTGAACATCTTGGAACCGTTGATGATCCACTGGTCACCGTCGCGCACCGCGCGGGTCTTGCAGGTGGCGACATCGGAGCCGCCCTCGGGCTCGGTGTAGCCCAGGCACAGTCGCACCGTGCCGTCGAAGACACCGCGGAGCACCTCATCGCGGATCTCGTCGGGGGCGAACTTGGCCACCGAGCGCGCCACCATCGACGTGGTACCCCAGGTCACCCACGGCACCTCGGCGCGGCGCTTCTCCAGTTCCCAGATGCGCCGCCGCACCCGGCTGAACCCGCCGTCGGCCTCGGTCTTCCATTCCTTCTCCAGGTACCCGGCCGCGCCGAGCGCCAGATGCACGCCCTCATCGAAGTTGTCACCGGTCTCGCGGTCGCGGCGGATGACGTCCTCGGTCACCACGCTCGCCAGGAACTCACGGGCCTCGGTCTGGAAAGCCTTGTCTTCCGCGGACAGTTCGACTGCTGAGAAATCCATGACTCTTACACCCCTGCCGTTTCGCGCGCGGTGACGATCCGCGCGATGTGTACTGCGGTGGCGCCCGGGTCGCCGCCGGCCAGCGCCCAGCCGCGGGCCCGGACCAGGTATGCGGTGGCGGCGGCCTCGGCCGACACCCCGAGCCCGCCCTGTACGTGCACCGCCATCGTGGCGGCCTTGGCGGCCTCCTCGGCCATGAACACGAACGCCGACGGCGCCAGTTCGGGCCGTTCCGCGGGTTCGTTGTCGAGGAACCAGGCCGCGCGCCGGGCCAGCCCACGGCCGCTCTGCACGGTGATGGCGATATTGGCCAGCGGGTGCGAGATGCCCTGCAGGGTGCCGATCGGCACGCCGAGGGTGTAGCGGGACTTGGCGAATTCCGCGGCGATGGTCATGGTCTCCTCGACCAGGCCGACCAGCGCGGCCGCCGTCAGCAGCCGCCACTCATCCAGTGCCCGTTGATATTCAGCCAGGGCGCCGGGACCACTGGCCAGCACCACGCGGCTGTCGGCCGCGGCCGGGTCCACCCAGGCCATCGGCAACTTGCCGATATTGTCCACCTTGGCCGGCGGGCTGGAGTAGCCGAGCTGCACGACGTCGTCACCGTCGCGGACGATGATCTGCCCGGCAATCGCCCCGGCCGGAATCAGCCGCGGGCCACAGGGCGCCACCTGTTGTGCATCCAGCGCGACCAACGTCGTGCCCGCGACGATGCCGTCGGCGTCATCACCGGCCAGCGCGCTCAGGCGCGCCAGCAGCCGCGCGGCCACCACGTGGTCGATCCACGGTACCGGAGCCAGGTAGCGGCCGATCTCCTCGGCGACCAGGGTGAGGTCGACCAGCGTGGCCCCGTCACCACCGACCGATTCGGGCAGGCCCATGGTCGTTGCGCCCATGCTGCACAACCGTTCCCACAGACTCTTGTCGAATCCACCGGCCTCGGCGGCGCGCACGGTCTCGATATCGGAATGCGTCTTGAAGAACTGCCGGTACGCGGCCTGCAGGTCCTTGTGGTCCTCGGTCAGGCTGTAGTCCAGCCTGCGCAATTCGTAGCGGTCCATGGTTTAGCTCCCCTCGTTCTCGCCGAAGAAGAACTCGGCAGCGTTGTGGTAGAGGTAGTTCTCCAGCACCTCGGCCGGCAGATCCAGTGCCCGCGCCTCGGGCACCACGCGTTCCATCCGCAGCACCGGATAGTCCGAGGCGAAGATGATCTTGTTCGGCCCGCGGGTACGCATGTAGTGCAACAGGCTGTCCGGCAGCCGTTTCGGTGACCACGCCGAGGTCATCAGCCGCAGGTTCTGGTACTTGAGCAACATCCGGATCGCGACGTCCCACCACGGGTCCGCCCCGTGGATCATGCACAGCTTCAGCTCGGGGAAACGCACGCACACCCGGTCCAGGTGGATCGGGTTCTGCACCTCACCCGGGATCGGCGGGCCGGGCATGCCGGTGTTGACGCACAGCGGCAGTTCCAGCTCGGCGCATTTGGTGTAGAGCGGGTAGTAGACCGCGTCGCTGGGCGGATACTGACCGTCGGCCCAGAAGCTTGGTCCGACAACGGTGTAGGCGACCGGTAGGTCTTTGGTGATGGCGGCCAGTTCGCGCAGCGACGGGATGGGCCGCAGCAGGTTGACTCCGCCCATCGCCAGCGCGAACCGCTCCGGATGGGACTCGACGAATGTGCGCGCCGTCACCGAGGGTTTGGCGAGTGAGTCCATCAGGATCGCCTTGCGCACCCCGTGGGTATCCATCTCGTCGAGCAGCGCCGCCAGGTCGATCGGGTCGTACATGGACGTCGGGCCCTTGAAGTAGTCGTCGCGCACCTTCGTCATGAAGGTGGGCTGCTGCTCCGTCTCGCCGAAATGCACATTGGCCAGGCAGTCGATCACTTTGTGGGTCATACCCGCACCTCTCCAGACGCCACATTCTTCGCCCACCGGTAATCGGCCTTGCCGTTGCCGAGCCTGCGGACCTGCTCGACGAAGAGCACATCCTTGGGCGCCTTGAAACGCGCCAGCACCGTGCAGCTGTGCTCGCGCAACATCGCTGCGGTCATCGTGGCGTGCGGGTGCAGCGCCACGATCGCGACGATCTCCTCGCCCCACCGCTCACTGGGCCTGCCGACCACCAGGGCATCGACGACGCCGGGGTGCGCCCGCAGGGCCGCCTCGACCTCCTCGACGAAGACCTTCTCCCCGCCGGTGTTCACCACCAGCGAGTCCCGGCCGTAGAGCCGCAGGCTGCCATCGGAGTCCAGCGCCGCCCGGTCCCCGGAGATCACCACCCGTTGGCCGCCGACCTCGGGGAAGGTCTTGGCGGTGGCGTCGGCGTCGTCGAAGTACCCCAGCGGTATCCGTCCGTTGCGGGCCACCCAGCCCACCTCGGCCTCACCGGGTTCCAGGAAGCGCGTGTAGTCCTCGGCGAGCACCAGACCACCGGGCCGCAACTGGAAGGTGTCGGCGGTGTCGGTCTGGCGCTGGGTGTGCCCGAAACCCATGTTGCCGGTCTCCGAGGAACCGAAGCCGTTGATGATGGTGATCTGCGGGAGGTGATCCAGCAGGGCCCGTTGATGTTTCGGGTTGGTGGCCGCGCCACCGGTGCCGATGGCGAACATCGAGGACAAGTCATAGGAACGCGTTGCGAGTTCGTCGACGATCGGGGCGGCGTACGCGTCGCCGACCATGGTCATCAGCCCGACCTTCTCGCGCTCCGCGGTCTCCAGCACGTTGCGCGGATCGAACTTCGGCTTGGTGTCGTGCAATACGACGGTCTGCCCGGACAGCAATCCGGAGAAGGCCGTCCACAAACCGGCCGCGTGCATCAGCGGTGAGACGGCGAACCACGGCGGCCCGGCATGGGCGACCTTGTCGTGGATCTCGCCGACCTCGTCGTGGTCGGCCCCATTCATGGAGGACACGTAGATGTCACCCTGGCGCCAGAGCACACCCTTGGGCCGGCCGGTGGTGCCCCCGGTACAGATCATCAGCAGATCATCCGGCGACGGCACCGCCGTACAGTCCGAATCGCTCTGGGCCAGCGCATCATCGAGGCGCACCGCACCGGGAAGTTCGTCCCCGTCCCCGTCCCCGTCGCCGTCGTCGACGGAGATCAGCAGATCGGCCTGCAGTACCGAAGCGAACGTGGCGCCCAGCGAGCGGTGATAGATGATCGCCCGCGGCCGCAGGTAGGCCAGCAGGTCGGCGACCTCGCCCGGCGAGTAGTAGTAGTTGACGTTGACCGGCACCGTGCGGGCCTTCAGGCACCCGATGACCATCTCCGGATACTGATCGTTGTGCATGATCAGCGCGACGCGGTCCTGCCCGCACTCCCACCGGTTCAGTTCATCGCGTTCGCGGTGTGCGCCGAGTCCGCGCCCGGCCAGGAAGTTGGCCAGCCGCCGGGTCTGGTCCGCGCTCTCGGCGAAGGTGGTGCGCCGAGTGCCGCACACCGTCATCTCCCGGTCCGGGACTGCCTGGGCGATCGCGTCGATGACGGCGCCGATGGTCCATTCGGTCATTGCGGTGGCTACACCGACACCAGGTGCGAGACGCCGGGGGCGATGCGGGTGACGTCACCGAGCAGTTCGAGTGCGTTGTCACGCATCACCTTCCGGGTGTCCTCGAGGCTGAACTCGGGGAACTGCGGGATATCGGCGGTGAACGTGGTCGGGTCGGCCAGGCCCTCGCCGTGCGGCCAGTCCGAACCGAACAGGATCTTGTCCACCCCGATGGTGGCGGCCAGCAGCTTCACGTCGTCCTCGTAGTACGGCGCGATCCAGACGTTGTTGCGCAGCTGCTCCACCGGGTCCTCCTTGAAGTGGTACGGCGCATTGTTGGCCGCCTTCTTGAGGCGCTTGATCAGCCGGTAGACGAAGTAGGAGCCGTTCTCGATGCTGGCGACCTTCAGCGTGGGGTGCCGGGTGAATACCTGGTGCACGATCATCGAGGCCATGGTGTCGTGGATGGCGCGATCGTCCATGATCACCATGTCCAGCGGGTCGCGCTTGCCGAATCCCTTGAACACCCCGCTGCCACCCCACAGCGCCGGGATCGCCATGTACCCGGAGTCGGACAGATGGAACACCACCGCGACGCCGGCCTCGGCCAGCCGGGCCCAGACCGGGTCGTGTGACGGGTCCCCCAGCGACCGCGGCTTGGCCACCCCCGGCACCGGAGCCGGGCGCACGCAGACCAACTTGGCACCCCGGCCGATGACGAATTCGGCCTCTTGGACCGCCTTCACGGGATCGGCGAGCGAGATGATCGGCGCGGAGATGAAGCGTCCGTCGGGCCGCTCGAAGCCCCAGTCCTCGTCCAGCCACAGGTTGAAGGCGTGCACCGAGGCCATGGTGGCCTCGATATCGTGCTTGAGCCCTTCCTCCACACCGCAGGCGAACGTCGGCAGCATGAACACCGTTTCGAGGTGCTGACGGTCCAGCACCTGCAGCCGGGCGTCGCGGTTCTGGTACTCGGGATGCTCGGAGAGCCGGTCGACCTTCATCAACGACGCGGGGTCGACGCCCTCGGGGATTTCGCCGCGGAACAGCAGGTCCAGGCACCCCGGCTCGATGATCGGGTCGAAGGTGGGGTTGGGAATGAAGTGGTTGACCGTCCCGCCGAACACCGCCAGCGTGCGCTTGCCGTCCTGCACCATCTGCACACCGCGGCTCTTGAACTCCTTGGGCAGGTGCCGGGTGAAGGCGTCGATCGGCTCGTAGTAGTGGTTGTCGACGTCGACGGCGAGGTACGGCAGACGCTCCGGTGTGTCAGACATGTCAGTCAACCTTTCAAAGCTGTTTCAATGCAGGGAAGTTCGGCGGCCGTTTCTCGAAGAACGCGGTGATGCCCTCGACCAGATCGGGTCGCACCATGGACTCGTGCATGAGGGTCTCGGCACGCGCACTCACGTCGGTGACCGCGTCGTTCGCGTCGCCGTAGAGCTGGCGCTTGATGACCGCCATGGACGCCGGTGAACAGTTGCGGGCCAGATCCTCGGCGTAGGCCAGGGCGGTGGGGAGCAGATCTTCCGGCGCCACAACCTCTTTGACCAGGCCGAGCTGGGCGGCCTCGTCGGCGAGGAAGGTGCGCCCGGACAGCAGCAAGTCCGCCGCCACACCCCAACCTGCCAACCGGGGCAGGATCCAGGTGATGCCGTACTCGCCGATCAGTCCGCGCCGCGGGAAGGCGGTGGCGAACTTGGCGCCGGCGGCGGCGAACCGCACATCGCACATCAGCGCATGGGTCAGGCCGATACCGACGCAGGCACCGTTGATGGCCGCGATCACCGGTTTGCGCAGGGCGGTCAGGAAGTGCGGGTGTCGTTCACCGACGATCTTGCTGACATCGGTGTCCCCGCTGATCGACGCGCCGAGATCCTGCATGGCGCCCATGTAGGCGCCGGCACAGAATCCGCGGCCGGTGCCGGTCAGCACGATGGCCCGCACCGCATCGTCGGCCTCGGCGCGGTCGAAGGCCGCATAGACCCCCCGGGAGATATCGGCCCCCCAGGAGTTCAGCCGCTCCGGGCGATTGAGCGTGATGACGGCGACGCCACCCGCCGCGATTTCGTAGAGCACGGCATCAGTACCCACGCTGTCGGCGATGGTCACCGGTCACCCACCTCCCGCTGAAGCATACTTACTGTATACCTATCGGTAGTGCATTCCGCAAGTGCCCTGATGCGCCGCGACCAGCGAAAACTCGACGAAATCAGATGAAGTCGCTACCGCCGTCGACGTTGATGTTGGCGCCCGTCATGTAGGAGTTGCGTCTGGACGCCAAAAACGCGGCGACGGGCCCGATCTCACTGGTCAGTCCGGCGCGCGGCAGGTGGGCGGGATGACCGAAGTGCTCGTCGATGGCTGACATCAACGCATACGGGTCGCTCCCGTCCACACCCACCGAACGGGCCCAGCCCAGCAACGCCTCCGAGGAGATGCTGCCCGGGGACACCACGTTCACCATGATCTCGTCGGGCGCCAACTGCAGCGACAGGTTCTTCGAGACGCTGTTCACCGCCGCCTTGGCCGCGGTGTAGGCCGGCAGCCGGGTGCTCTGCCGCTGCGTCGAGTGCGCCGAGAAGTTCACGATGCGCGCCCATTGCGCCCTGCGCAGCAACGGAAGTGCGGCCCGCACGCAGCGCACCATGCCCAACAGCCCGGCGTCGAAGGTCTCCTGCCACTGCCGGTCGGTCAGCTCTTCGAAGTTGCCTGCCGCGCCGGGGCCGACGGTGTTGATGAGTGCGTTGAGCTCCCCGCCCCAGCGCTCACCCAGGTCGGCGAAGACCCGCCGCACCGCGGCGTCGTCACCGATATCGGCGACGATCGCCACGGCGTCCGGACTCCCCCGCAGGGCCAGATCCGCCGCGGCGGCGTCGAGCACCTCGGCCGAGCGTCCGATGATCGCCACCCGGGCCCCGTCATCGGCCAGGCACTGCGCCGTCGCGAAGCCCATGCCACGGCCACCGCCCACGACGACGGTTGCCGCACCGGCGAACCCGAGATCCATTGTGCCGCCCTATTCGTCGACGATCAGCTCCCGGACCAGTTCGGCTTGCGCTTTTCGGCGAACGCGGTGGCACCCTCGATCGCATCCTTGGAACCGAACACCGGACCCATGATCTCGTTCTGCTTCTGCCACATCTCGCTGCGGCTCCACTCGCCGGACTTGACGATGATCTCCTTGGTCGCCGCCACCGCCAGCGGACCGTTGGCGGTGATCTTCTCGGCGAGTTCCAGCGCGCCCGCGAGCGCCTCGCCGGGCTCGGTCAGCTTGTTGACGAAGCCCCAGGCGAAACCCTGTTCCGCGGTGAAGTTCTCACCGGTGAGCGCGAGTTCCAGCGCCTTCTGATACGGGATCCGGTGTGGCAACCGCAGCAGTCCCCCGCCGCCGGCGACCAGCCCGCGCTTGACCTCGGGGATACCGAACTTCGCTTCCCGGGACGCCACGATGAGGTCGGTGGCCAGCACCATCTCGGTGCCGCCGGCCAGTGCGTAGCCCTCGACGGCGGCGATGACGGGTTTGCGGGGCGGCCGCTCGGTGAAGCCGATACCGCGCCCCTCGACATAGGGCAGCTCGCCGGAAGCGAAGGCCTTCAGGTCCATCCCGGCGCTGAAGTTCCCGCCGGCGCCGGTGAGGATCGCCACCGACAGCTCCGGGCTGTCATCGAGCTCATCCATCGCGGCCGCGAGGCCTTGTGCCACCGGCAGATTGAACGCATTGCGCGCCTCGGGCCGGTTGATGGTGATGACCAGGGTGCGGCCCCGGCGCTCGGTCAGGATTTCATCGGCCACTCTCGGGTCCTCGCATTCAGCTGAACAATGGGGCGGGTCAGATACCGGAAAACATTACTATAGTCATTACGGTAGCCGGCCGAGAGCGCCGTATAGCCCACCCGAGAACGCGCGTACCGGCGTCGACGGTATGGCTACCGGTAAGCTTGACGGTTCACTGGCCGGCCCCGGAAAGTGAACCGCAGCATCGATCGCGAAAGAGGTGCCCGCCGTGGCGAAGCAACCGGTTGCCGAGAAACGACAGCGCCGCGAGCGCGGGTCGATCAACCCCGACGACATCATCAAGGGCGCCTTCGAACTCGCCGAGCAGGTCGGGATCGACAACCTCAGCATGCCGCTGCTCGGTAAGCATCTGGGCGTCGGCGTCACCAGCATCTACTGGTACTTCCGCAAGAAGGACGACCTGCTCAACGCGATGACCGATCGCGCGCTCAGCGAGTACGTCTTCGCCACCCCGTATGTGGAGGCCAAGGACTGGCGCGAGACGCTGCGCAACCACGCTCGCACCATGCGCAAGACCTTCACCGGCAATCCGATCCTGTGCGATCTGATCCTCATCCGCGCCGCGCTGAGCCCGCGCGCCGCGAAACTCGGTGTGCTGGAGATGGAGAAGGCGATCTCAGGACTGGTCGAGGCCGGATTGAGCGCCGAAGATGCCTTCGACACCTACTCGGCTGTCACGCTGCACGTCCGGGGTTCGGTCGTGTTGCAGCGCCTCGCGGAGAAGAACACGGGCGAAGAAGGGCCGGGCGCCTATGACCAGAGGATGGTCATCGATCCGGAGGTCGCGCCGTTGTTGGCGCAGGTGACCAGCGAGGGCCACAGCTTCGGGGCCTCCGACGAGAACAACTTCGAGTTCGGCCTGGACTGCATCCTGGAGCATGCGAGCCGCCGGCTCGAGAGCGGCCGAAAAGCGAAAACCCCGGCCCCGAAGGGCCGGGGCAAGTCCACCGGGTAACTCAGCCCTTAGACCTCGATCACCAGGCCGCCGCCCTGACCGCCACCGGCGCACATCGCCGCCACGCCGATACCGCCGCCGCGACGCTGCAGTTCGTAGATCAGGGTGGTGACCATCCGCGCGCCGGAGGCGGCGATCGGATGACCCAGGCTGCAGCCGCTGCCGGAGAAGTTGACGAGTTCCTCGTCGAGGCCGTACTCGCGCACCGCCGCCACGGGCACCGAGGCGAACGCCTCGTTGATCTCCCACAGTGTCACGTCGGAAGGCTTGAGCCCGGCGCGGTCGAGAACCTTGCCGATCACCTTCACGCCGCCGAGTCCGGTGTCCTTGGCGGGCACGCCGACCGAACCCCACGCCCGCACCTTGGCGAGCACATTGAGGTTCTCCGCGGCCGCGTAGTCGTCGGCGACCACCGCGACAGCAGCGGCAGCATCATTGGTGCCACTGCTGTTGCCCGCGGTGATGGAGAAGCCTTCGATCTCCGGGTGCAGGACTTTGAGGCCGGCCAGCTTCTCCACGGTGGTGTCGCGCCGCGGGTGCTCGTCGACGCTGAACTCGATGACCGAACCGTCGGGCTGGGTCACCTTGAGCGGCACGATCTCGTCGAGGAACTTGCCCGCATCCTGCGCGGCGACCGCGCGCTGATGCGAGCGCGCCGCCCAGGAGTCGAGTTCCTCGCGGGTCAGTCCGTAGGACTGCGCGGTGTTCCATCCCACGGTGATGGACATGTCCCGGGAGGGCGCATCCGGAGCCTCCGGGTGGATGGGCGGCAGCCAACGCTCCTCGAACTTGAGTTCCGGGCCGGGAATACGCTGATTCATCAGCGGCGTCATCGACAGCGACTGCACACCGCCGGCGATCAGCGAGCGCTCCATCCCGGAGCCGATCTGGGCCGCCGCATTGCCGATGGCGGTCAGACTGCCCGCGCAGTGCCGGTTCACCGCCTGCCCGGGTGCATTCTCGAAACCCGACAACAGTGCGACGTACCGCGCCAGGTCGCCGCCGCCGTAATGCGACTCGGCGATGATGATGTCGTCGAGGGCCGACGGATCGATGCCTGCGCGCCGGACCAGTTCGGGCAGGACCGCGCCGAGCAGCACCTCAGGCGGGGTGTTGACCAGGGTCCCCTTGAAGGACCGGCCGATGGCGGTGCGGGCGGCACCGACGATCACGGGTTGGGGCATGTCTTTCCGCCTTTACGATATCCAGTGTTTATGTAAACGTAGCACCCACTGTAGGCGCTCCGTTGCGGGGTTGGCTACTGCGGTTCGGGCACGTGGAAATGCTCGTCACGCAGCCGGAACGCCTCCTTGGTCCCGTGCTGGGCACGGGTCTTGACGAAGTTGAACTCTCCCGGCGAGAACTGCAGGTTGGTCCCATAAGCGTGGAACATGTAGCTGGCCACCTCCTCGCCCGCATAGGCCTGGCTCTGCTCGACCCACCGGAACGCCTCCTTGGCGATGACGACGCCGTCGGCCGGCATCTTGGCGGCCTTCTGCGCCCAGTACCGGGCCCGGGCCGCGACCTTGTCGGCATCGCAGGTGTCGGTGAAGACCCCGAGGTGCTCCACGGCGCCGGCCTCGATGATGTCACCGGTGAGCAGCATGCGACGCGCGAGCACCGGACCCAGCCGGTGGAAGAACATGTGCAGGCTGCCCAGCGCCGGACCGAGGAAGCGGGTGGCGGGCATCCCGATCTTGGTATCGCGGGCGATCACCGAGATGTCGGTCATCAGCGCCATCTCGAATCCGCCGCCGAGCGCGTACCCGCTGATCTCGCCGACGGTGACCTTCGGGAAGCCCAGAAAGTTGTGATAGAAGTCGAAAGACTTGCGGTCCACGGTCAGTCGGCGGCGCTGGCTGGGCCGGGATTTCCTGGGTGCGGACTCCTTGGCTCCAGCACTTTGCTCTTCGCGCGAGCGCTCATCGCCATACCAGCCATAGGCATTGTTCATGTCCGCACCAGTGCTGAACACGCCCTCGGCGCCGCGCAGCAGCACCACGGTGATGTCGTCGTCGTCGGCCACGGTATCGAGGTGGCGCGCGATCTCATCGCGCATGGCCGCGTCATAGGAGTTGCGCTGCTTCGGGTTGTTGAAGGTGATGGTGGCGATGCGGTGATCCGCATCGACCTCGAAGAGCACCCGGTCGTCAGTCATGCGAAATCAGCCTCGCTTCAATCGTTTTGTCGGTTCCGGCGGCCAGCGTGGTCCGCCGGGCCGCGGTGAGATGGTCGGCGGCCAGTTTGGTGGCGCGGGCGACGTTGCCGTCGGCGATGGCGTCGAGCAGACGCTGATGATCGCGTAGCGCGGCACGCATCGTGCCTTCGTGCATATCGTCGCCCCATACCGCCGACTCGTGGGTGGACCAGATCAGTTCCAGCGAGCCGATCAGCAGGATCATCGGTTCGTTTCCGCAACGCGCCACCAGCACCTCGTGGAAGCGGCGGGCATTGCGCACATACTGCGCGGTATCGGCGAACTGGGCTGCCTGGGTGTCGATTTCGGCCTGTAGCTGAGGCACCACCTCGGTAGCCCGGTCCGCACGGGCCGCGCACATGCCCGCACAGATCGGCTCCAGGTGCAGCAGGGCACCGCTGACGTCGGCCGGCGTGGCGGCGCGGGTCTGCAGCACCATGCCGATCATGTGCGCCGTGCGTTCCGCAGACGGCAGTTGCACCACCGCGCCGCCCATGTTGCCGCGCCGCACCGAGACCAGGCCGTCGGTCTCCAGCAGGTGGATCGCCTCGCGTAGCGCCGGTGGGCTGACGCCCAATTCGGAGAACAGGTTCTCCTGGGTGGGCAGGATGTCACCGGCGCGCAGCCGCCCGGACAGGATGTCGTCGCGCAGTTTGGACGCCACGATCTCGGCAACCCGTGGCTGCCGGATGCGCCGGGCGCGTCCTTCCATCGACGACCTTTCCTTGCTAACTTGTACAAGATAGTAACCGCATCGCCTACTGTATGGGCAACTGTATGGATGAGGAAAGGCCGGGTGCCAGGTGAGCGACGGTTCGGTGACCACCTCCCGCAGAGACTCCGTCCTGCGGATCACGCTCGACCGGCAGTCACGCCGAAATTCCCTGGACCACCAGATGATCGACGATCTGGTCGGCATACTGACTGCTGCCGCCAGCGACGATTCGCTGCGCGCCCTCTTCATCACCGGCGCCGGTGACCATTTCTGCACCGGTGCGGACTGGGTGTCCACGAACAGTTCCGGGGAGCGCCCCCGCACCGGCGACCTGGTCCGGCGCATCCCGCACACCGCGCATCGGCTGATCGAACTCGTCGCCACCATCCACCTACCGGTGGTCTGCGCTGTCCGCGGCTGGGCCGTCGGTCTGGGCTGCAACCTGGCCCTGGCCGCGGACTTCACCGTCGCCGACACCGGAGCCACCTTCTGGGAGCCGTTCATCTCCCGCGGGTTCAGCCCGGATTCGGGTTCCACCTGGCTGCTCCCTCGGCTGGCCGGCGTGGCCCGCGCCAAGCGGATGCTGTTGCTCGGCGAGAAGGTCAGCGGCACCGATGCCGCCGACTGGGGGCTGATCCACAGCGCGGTGCCCGCCGACGAGGTGGAGACCGCCGCCGATGAGCTGCTGGCCCGGCTTTCCAGTGGACCGACGGTCGCCATCGGGCTGGCCAAGCAGGCCATCGCCTACGGCCAGCACGCCACTCTGCCCCAGTCCATGAATCAAGAGCTGTCCAATCTGGAACTCTCCTGCCGCACCGCCGATTTCAAAGAGGGCCTGGCCGCGTTCCGGGAACGCCGCGACCCCGACTTCCAGGGACGCTGAGAGGAATCATGAGCTACGACACGATCACCTATGACGTCGACGGCCACAAGGCCACCATCACCATGAACCGGCCCGACGCGCTGAACGCGTTGTCGCCGCACATGATCACCGAACTGCGGGCGGCCTATCAGCGAGTCGAGGACGACGACAACGTGTGGCTGATGATCGTCACCGCCAACGGGCGGGCGTTCTGCACCGGCGCCGATGTCAAGGAGATCCCCGGCGACGGCAAGGTGCTCAACGAACGCCCGTACCTGTCCACCTACGAACAGTGGGAGGCCCCGCAGGAGGGCACCCCACCGTTTCGGACCATGACCAAACCGGTCATCGTCGCCGTCAACGGAATCTGTTGTGGCGCAGGGCTGGATTGGGTGACCACCGGTGATATCGTCATCGCCTCCGACAGGGCCACCTTCTTCGACCCACATGTCAGCATCGGCCTGGTCGCCGCGCGCGAGATGGTGCGCCTGGCCAAGGCACTGCCCCGGTCGGTGGCTTTGCGGATGGCGCTGATGGGCAAGCACGAGCGAATGACGGTGCAGCGGGCCTACGAACTCGGGCTGATCACCGAGATCGTCGAACACGAGAAGCTGCTGGCGCGTGCGCACGAGATCGCCGACACGGTCAATCTCAATGCGCCGCTGGCAGTACGGGGTACCCGCCTGGCCATCCACAAGACGCTGGATCTGCCGTTGCACGAGGGGGAGATCCTGGCCGAGACGTTCCGGGAGCGGGTCACCCGCACCGAGGATGCGCTGGAGGGGCCGCGCGCGTTCGTGGAGAAGCGCACGCCCAACTGGCAGGCGCGGTAGGGGTGGACACCATCCTGCTCGACCTGAACCACGGCAGCCACGTCGCCACCGTGACGCTCAACCGCCCCGAATCGCTGAATTCGTTCAACCGCGCCATGTGCCATGAGATGCGCGATGCCTGGCACACCATCAAGGATGACGAGGCCATCCATGCGGTGGTGCTGCGCGCCGCCGGTGACCGCGCCTTCAGTGCCGGCCTGGACGTGAAATCCAGCTATGGACAACCCGAGATCGTCTGGAACCACGAGGATCCGGGCGAGCTGCTCAGCCCCAAGTGGCAGAAGATGTGGAAGCCGGTGGTCTGCGCGGTGCAGGGCATGTGCACCGCGGGTGCGCTGTACTTCGTCAACGAGTCCGATGTGGTGATCTGCTCGCAGGAGGCCACCTTCTTCGACTCCCATGTCAGCGCCGGGCTGGTGTCGGCGCTGGAGCCGATCGGACTGATGCGCCGTATCGGTCTCGGCGACACCCTGCGGATGGCGTTGATGGGTAACGACGAACGGGTGAGCGCCGATACCGCGCTGCGGATCGGTCTGGTCACCGAGGTGGTGCCCCGAGACATGTTGTGGAACCGCGCCGATGAGATCGCCACCGCCATCGCCGCCAAACCGCCGACCGCGACCCAGGGCACCGTCAAGGCCATCTGGGAGTCGCTGGACAAGCCGTACCGCGCCGCGATGGACCACGGTCTGATCTACACCCGGCTGGGCAACCCGATCGCCAAGGAGGAGCTCGCGGCACGACCGATCCCCAAGACCCCGCCGCGGATCCGTTGATGTCCCATCCGCTTTCGCAACGCATCGGCACCGTCCTGGATCTGGATCCGTCGGCGCCGGCGCTGCAGTACGAGGGTCGGTGGTCCAACTGGGGGCAGCTCGCCATGCTGGCGCGCCGCATCGGCGCGCTCACCGGCCCGGTTCGGGTCGGGATCATGCTGCGCAATCAGCCCGCCCATGTCGCCGCGCTGCTCGGCGTGCTGGAGACCGGCGGCACCGTCGTGGTCATCAACCCGTCGCGCGGTGATGACCGCACCCGCGCCGATATCGCTGCGCTCGTGCTGCCGGTGGTCATCGGCGTCGCCGACGATATCGCCAACCTGCTGACACCGGCATTCACCGGCACGGTGATCACCATCTCCGATCTCGACACCGCCCCCACCGAGGAGCTGGGCACCACCATCGATGACGCCCGACGCCCGGGAGTCGCGGTGTGGATGCTGACCAGCGGCACCACCGGCCCGCCCAAACGGGTCGACCTCACCTACGACATGCTCGCCCGCAGCGTGCTGGGACGCCAACCGTGGCAGGCGCCCACCGAGCTGCGACGCGGGGTGGCGATCGTGAACTCCCCGCTGGTGCACGTCGGCGGGGTATTCCGGATCCTGCTGTGTATCAGTGAGGCCCGGCCGTTCGTGCTGCTGCCCAAGTTCGAACTGCAGCGCTGGGCCGCCGCGGTGCGCGAGCATCAACCCCGCGCGGTGTCGCTGGTGCCGGCCGCGCTGCGGATGGTGTTGCACTCCGCACTCACCCGCGACGATCTGGCCGGCGTACGCGCGGTCACCTCGGGCACCGCCCCGTTGTCCGCCGACGACGCCGATGCCTTCACCGCCAAGTTCGGCATCCCGGTGCTGACGTCCTATGCGGCCACCGAGTTCGGCGGCGGCGTGACCGGTTGGACGCTGGCCGATCACCAGCAGCACTGGCAGGCCAAGCGTGGCAGCGTGGGCCGTGCCAATCCCGGCGCACAACTACGGGTGGTCGACGAGGCGGGTCACGTCCTCGGCCCGGACGAGCAAGGGCTGTTGGAGGTCATTCCCGCACAGATGTCGTCTGGGGACTGGATCCGCACCACCGACCTGGCGCGCATCGACGCCGACGGATTCGTCTGGATCCTCGGCCGCGCCGATCAGGCCATCATCCGGGGTGGTTTCAAGGTGATGCCCGACGATGTGCGCACCGCGCTGGAAAGTCACCCCGCGGTGCGCGGCGCTGCGGTCATCGGCCTGGCCGACGAACGTCTCGGCGAAACCCCGGTCGCCATGGTCGAATTGCGCGGCCAGGCCACCGCGGACGAGCTGTCCGAATTCCTGGCCACTCGGCTGGCCCGCTACGAAATCCCGACCGACATCGCCATCGTCGAGGTGATCCCGCGCACCCCGTCCGGCAAGGCCGATCTCGGGGCGGTACGAGAGCATTTCACCACCTCGTGATCGAGTCACTGGTCGACCTGCTCCGCCGCCGAGCGGACCATCCCCTGCTGATCTGCGATGACGAACGGCTGACCTACGCCGAGGCAGATATCCGGTCCGCAGACCTCGCGCGTGGCCTGGTCGCGCTGGGCGCGGGCAAGGGCACCCACGTCGGGCTGCTGTACCCCAACGGCGCGGCGTTCGTGGTGGGGATGCTGGCCGCCGCGCGTATCGGTGCGGTGGTGGTGCCGTTCTCCACCTTCCAGACCGCCGCGGAGTTGACGACCCAGCTGGTCGACAGCGACACCGAGTTCCTGTTGGCGGCGCGGTCTTTCCGTCAACACGATTACGAGCAACACCTCGCAGGGATCGCGGCGCCGTGCCTGCGCCACGTGCTGTTCGACCCGCCATCGGCCGCCGAACCGGACCTGACCGGGCTGGAAGCCGACGTCGACGGCTGCGATCCGCTGGCGATCGTCTACACCTCGGGTTCGACCGGCCCGCCCAAGGGTGCGGTGCACACCCACGCCGGGCTGCTCGGGCATCAACGCAATCTCAACGAGATCCGCGGACTCTCCGAGTCGGACATCTTGTTCTGCACTTCGCCGTTCTTCTGGATCGGCGGTTTCGCGTTCGGCCTGCTCGCCACCATCGTGGCCGGGTCCACACTGGTCTGCTCGAATGCCACCGATGCCGGTGAAACCCTGGATCTGCTGGAGGCGGTGCGCCCCAATGTCACCAACGGCTTCGCCACGGCCGTCGCGCATCTGACCCGTCATCCCAGTTTCGTCGACCGGGACCTGTCGACGCTGCGCCGCGGGAATCTGTACCCGATCATGGCGCCGGATGCCCGTCCGGCCGATCCCGAGTTGCGGCACAACATGCTGGGGATGACCGAGGCCGCCAGCGTGCTGCTGATCGACGGCGACGAGTCCGATCAGCCCGAGCACCGGCGCGGCAGCTTCGGCCGTCCCGCGCCGGGGTTCGAGACCACGGTGCTCGACACCGGTGAGCTCTGTATCCGTGGGCGTTATGTCATGCAGGGCTATTACGGACGCAGCCGCGAGGAGTGCTTCGACGCCGACGGCTGGTTTCACACCGGCGATCTGGTGCGCGTCGACGAGGACGGCTACTTCTATTACCTGACCCGTGCCGGGGCGATGATCAAGACCGCGGGAGCCAATGTCACCCCCGGCGAGGTGCAGAAAGCTCTCGCGGCGCAGGGATTCGTCGCCCACGTGCTGGCTCTGCCCGACGCGCAGCGCGGGCAGATCGTGGCCGCCGTGATCGTCAGTGACGGTCCGGTCGACACCGAGGCGCTCCGCCGGGCATTGCGGGAGACACTGTCGTCCTACAAGGTGCCCAGACGGTTCGCGATCTGCCGCCCCGCCGATGTCCCCATGATGTCCAGTGGCAAGGTCGATCTGCCCGGGCTGGTGAAGCTGTTCGATGACTGAGACCATCGATGAGCTGATCCGCGCGCGGGCCACCGACAGCAAGCCGATGATCATCGATCCCGACACCCGGATCAGCTACGCCGAACTCGATTCGAGCACAGTCGCGTTGGCCTCGGGTTTGCTCGGCGCCGGCATCGGAAAAGGCACCCGGGTCGGGCTGATCATGCCCAACAGCGCCGACTGGGTACGGATCGCGCTGGCCCTCACCAGGATCGGCGCGGTGCTGGTGCCGCTGAGCACACTTCTCACCGCACCCGAACTCACCGGACAGCTGCGTACGGCCTCGGTCCAGCACCTGATCGCCGTCGAGGAGTTCCGCGGCCGGCGCTACGCACCGGGGCCGGTGGCATCCCTGCGCCGGGTGTGGACGCCGAGCGAGGTGCTGGCATTGCGCGGCAGGGCAGCGTTCCCACCCGTGCGGCCCGCCGACCCGTTGGTCATCATGTTCACCTCGGGCAGCAGTGGGCCACCGAAGGGCGTTCGGCATTCCCACGGCAGTGCGCTTGCCGCGGTGCGTTCCGGGCTGGATGCACGCCTCATCACCGAGGACACCCGGCTGTATCTGCCGATGCCGTTCTTCTGGGTGGGCGGTTTCGGGGCCGGGATCCTGTCCGCGCTGCTGGCTGGGGCCACGTTGGTGACCGAGCCGATCCCGCAGGCCGAGTCGACGCTGGAATTGCTTCGCCGCGAGCGGGTCACGCTGTTCCGCGGTTGGCCCGACCAGGCGACGGCGCTCTCCCATTTTCTGTTGGCACCCCTGCCCGACCTACGGGTGGGCAGTCTGGAGGCGTTGTTGCCACCGGAGAGGCGCTCGGCCCCGGGGGCGCGGGCCTCGCTGTTCGGGATGACCGAATCGTTCGGGCCGTACTGCGGGTTTCCCGCGGACACCGATATGCCCGAATCGGCCTGGGGCAGTTGCGGGAAGCCGTTCGCCGGGATGGATGTGCGGATCACCGATATCGAATCGGGTGAGCGGCTGCCCGCAGGCGAGGTCGGCCAGATCCAGATCCGCGGACCGCACGTGCTGCGCGGGATCTGCCGGCGCGGCCGCGAGGACGTGTTCACTCCGGACGGGTACTACCCCACCGGTGATCTCGGGCTCCTCGATGAGGACGGATTCCTGTTCTACCGCGGCCGGTCCGATGACATGTTCAAGGTCAGTGGGGCCACGGTGTACCCCAGCGAGGTGGAGCGTGCGCTGCGGGCGATCCCCGGAGTACGGGCGGCGTTCGTGGTCGATCTCGCCGGCTGCGTCGCCGCTGCCGTGGTGACGAGCCGGTCCGCCGCCGAGTTACGCACCGCGGCCAGGGAAACGCTCAGCGCCTTCAAGGTCCCGACGGTCTGGTCGATCCTGGACAGCGAGCACGCGGTTCCCTTCGGCGCCACCGGTAAGCCCGACAAGCACCGGATCCGCGAGATGCTCGCGGCGTCACACGATGGCGTCCGCCCGTAACCCTGCTATCTGCGCGGCGTCATAACCGATCTCCCCAAGCACCTCATCGGTGTGCTCGCCGAGCAGTGGGGCGCGGCGCCGGATGCTGCCGGGTGTAGCCGACATCCGGAACGGGGTCTCGATGATCGGCACATCGCGGGAGGCGCCGGGAAAGGGCACTCGCTTCAGGTAACCCATGGCCTGGATGTGCGGATCGTCGAGCACTTCCTGAGTGGAAAGCAGCGGCGCGGCGGGCATCTTCGCCTTCTCCAGGAGTTCGAGGACCTCGGCCTTCGTCTTGTCGGCACACCACTGCGACATGATGTCGTTGAGGACATCGCCGTTCTCCCAGCGGATATCGTCGTCGGCGAAGCGCGGGTCGTCGAAGAGTTCCGCACGGCCCATGAGAATGCACCACCGTTTGAACATCGGCTGACCGGCCACCTGTAGGAGCACCCACTGATCGTCGGCGGTGCGATACAGATCGCACGGGGCCACCGAGGCGCCCTTGTTGCCCATCCGCGGCTTGTCGGTCTGCAGGAGTTCCCGCTCGATGAGGAAGGCGTTGGACAGCATCAGCGCAGTCGGCAGCAGGGCACCCTCGACGTGCTGTCCTTCCCCGGTGCGGTCCCGGTGGTAGAGCGCCATCATGACGCCGATCGTCAGCGTGAGCGCGGTGCCGAAGTCGTTGTAGGGCACCACGGTCCGGATGGGTTGGTCGGGCAGTCCCTGCCGGTACACCGCGCCAGACATGACCTGGCCGGCGCCGTCGAAGCCGACCTTGGTGCTGTACGGGCCGCCCTCACCGTAGGCGGTGGCGCTGGCCAGGATGATGTCCGGCTTGACGGCGCGCAGCGTCTCGTAGTCCAGTCCGCTGGCCCGCATCCCGGCGGACGGCATATTGGCGACGACGATATCGGCGCGTGCGACCAGTCGGCGGGTGATCTCCGCGCCCTCCGCGCTCGTGGAATCCAAAGTCAGGGAACGCTTGTTGCGGTTGCACTGCAGGAAGGTGCCGCCCTCACCGCCGTCGGTGACGGCCTGGACCCACCGGTCCTCGCCGCCCTCACGTTTCTCCACGCGCAGGACGTCGGCACCCATATCGGCCAGGATTGCACTGCACCAGGGCGCGGCGATGAATCGGCCGTAGTCGAGTACCCGTATCCCGTCGAGGACCCCTGGCATGGTTGAACCCACCTTCGTCGAATATCCGACTGTAAGTATTACAGTATGGGTTCTTCGTCATCCAGTCCCGGTCGCAGCTCTGGCGGGAAGAGTTCTTCGGGGTGGAAGTGGTGGTTGAGGGTGTCGCCGCCGGTGTCCATCAGTGGTGGTGGGTGCCAGTGCACGCGGCCGGTGACGGGGTCGATGGTGTTGGTCCAGCCCAGTTCGGCGAGCTGGTTGTCGGGTCCGCAGCCCAGCCCGAGGTCGGGTGCGTCGGTGAGTCCGCCGTTGTTCCAGCTGGGGTTGGCGTGGTGGGCCTGGCAGCGACACGCCGCTTGGGTGCAGCCGGGTCGGGTGCAGCCACGGTCCCGGTTGTAGAGCAGTAGCCGTTGGGCTTTGGTGGCCAACCGTTTGGAGCGGCCCATGTAGAGCGGTTCGGCGGTGTGGTGGCGGTAGACGATCAGGTAGTGGTGGGCGTGTTCGGCCAGCCGGATCAGATCCCGCATCGGCATGAGGGTGCCCGATCCGGTGACCGCGATCCCGGCGGCGGCCTCCAACTCTTTGAGGGTGGTGGAGACGACGAGGGTGACGGGTAGGCCGTTGTGTTGGCCGAGCCTTTTGGACATCAGGGTGTCGCGTAGGACGGCTTTGATGGCGTCGTGGTTGCGTTGGGCCTGGGTGCGGGGGTCGCGCAGAAATTCGTCAGGGTCCCACTTCACCGGTGGGCCGGCGGTATCGCACACCTCGGGTTCGGGTTCGGATACGTCGGACATCTCGGGTTCGGGTTCGGATACGCCGGACATCTCGGGTTCGGGTTCGAGTTCACCGTCACTATCGGCGCCGGCCTTGTCCTCGTGCGCGGCCTGGTCCCGGGCCGGCGGCTGGGGCTCGACACCCTCGTCGTCCACACCCTTGTCGTCGACAACCGCGTCGTCGACAACCGCGTCGTCCGCAGCGTCGTCTTCCAGTGGGTTGGGCACCGGATTCTGCTGGGGCTGCTCATCGTCGGGGTTGTTGATGCCCGGGCGTGCCCAGACGTCGAGGATGGTGCGCAGGTAGGCGGCGAATTCGGCGTCCACCCAGCCCGACACCTTGGCCATACCGTCGACGTCCTGGGGACCGATGCTCAGCCCGCGCCGGTGGCGTGCCGGGTCGGGGCCATCACCGTCGGGGTTGATCAGAGCCAGCGCGTGATCGGCGGCCTTCTGCACCGTCTCGGGGGTATTGGTGGTGGCGATATCGACCAGTGTGGATTCCAGTTGCCCGCGCGCGGTGGCATCCAGGCGGGCCGAGGCCTTGTTCAGCGTGGCCCGGATGATCGCGATGTGCCCGCTGGTGATGGCCCCGGCGGCCAGCGCGGCCGCGCATGCCGCCAGCACCGGCTCCAACACCTCACCGGTCATGGTGTGCCGCGGCCCCAGATCGCGGGCGGCGGTGATGCGCCGGGCAGCTTCGGTGGCGCTGAGGCGGTCGCGGGTGGCCAGCACATCGGTCCAGGTTTTGCCGCCGATCTCATGCGGGGTGGCCCGATCCATCAGGGCGGCCAGGATCCGGTGATCGACCGCGGTATCGGCGCGGGCCTGCTGCTCACGCTCAGACAACAGGCCCAGCAGTTCGGCGGTGTCGAACATCGCGAAATCGGCGTCCAGCAGCGCCTTGACCGATGCGGCGCGATCGGACAACGCGTGCTGCACCGCGTCCCGGCCGCCGACCACATCACTGTTCATGACTCGAACATACGTGCGACCACCGACAAAACCGGCCAGGAAGTGACCGATGTGATCAATGAGTCCAAAGAAAATTCTGAGACTCGGCTGTCGCTCGAAAGTCACTGACAGCCGGGCACTTTCGCACCCGAATATTTGCGGGCGCGAGTGATCGAGGGACGATCAGACCGGAGCGAGCACCCGCCGCAGAAACACCAGTTGATCCTCGACGGTCTTGTCGAACCACTCGTTGCCCGGCCAGACGTCGAAGTGGTCGCAGGCATACCGATGCACCTGTGCCCTGGCCAATTCCGCGGTCTTGGCCACCGCGCCGGCGGGGACGAACCGATCGAAGTCGCCGATCTGCACCAATGCGGGGCACGAAATCCGACGGACCGCGGCCTTGACGTTCATCCGCCCCAACTCCATGCCCACCGAGGAATCGATCTGGTTGCGCCAGGTCGGCCCGGCCATCGCCAGATAGCTCTCGTAGGCCCCGGACAGCGTGAGCGCGCCGGGCTCGCCCGGCCTGCCGACGATCGGCATCAGCGTCGCCGCACCGCCCCGGGCCACCGACACCTTGCTGCGCACCCCGGTCGCGGTCCACCGCAACGCGGTCAGCACATCACGCTCACCGATCGCGGCCCGGCCGGCAGCCAGCCCGCTGGTCAGCGGGGTCAACGCGATCACCGCGGCGATATCGTCCCGGTCACCGGCAACCTGAAGGACATGCCCGCCCGACATGGATGCACCCCACAGCCCGATCCTGTCCCGATCGACATCCGGTAGGTCCGCCGCCGCGGCGATCGCGCTGTGGAAGTCGGCCAGTTGCCGTTCCAGCGAGATCGTCTGGCGCGGAGAGCCTTCGGACGCTCCGAATCCGCGATAGTCGAACGCGAACACGTCGATACCGGCCGCGGCGAACCGTTCCGCAAATGGTTCCAGGCCAGAGTCCTTGGTGCCGCCGAATCCGTGCGCCATCACCACGACCGGTCGCGAATGCTCACCGGATGCACGAAAATGCCACGCACTGCAACGTGTTCCGTGCGAGGTGAAGGACAGCTCCTGATAGCTCATCGATTCTCTCCATAGATCGTGCTCAACCACACCGCGGCCGCCCCTTCGATCAGCTGCGCACGCGTCAGCGACCCGCCCAGGATGAACCGCTCCAGCATTCGGTCGTTGAACTCCAGCAGCACCGCCGCGAGGACCGCTGGCTCGGGAGCGGAGCCGGGCCGCTCCGCCCGGATCATCTCGGCCACCGACGGAATGAACGCATCGCGCGCGTCGTCCCAGATCTGCCTGACGGTGGAGCTGGAACCGCGGGCCTCCAGCATCGCGCCGAAGACATGCCGGTACCGGTCGCTGCTGTCGAAGAGCCCGTTCAACATGGTGTACACCCGGTCGCGCGGCGCCCCGTCGCCGGTGGTGAACTCCTCGTTCACGACGAAGATCTCGGTGACCAGACGCTCCATGAGAGCCCCGACGGCGGCCGCCTTGTTCTCGAAGTAGAAATAGAAGGCCGAGCGCGTGACACCGGCCTGCGCGGTGATCTCGGCGACGTTGATGGTATCCAGGCTGGATTCCTGCAGCCATCCGTCCAGTGCATCGAGGATGGCTTCGCGCCGTTCGTCGCTGCGGAGCGACGGCCGGCGATCCGTCGGCGACCTCACGCGGGTACCGACACGGGGCGCGACGCCGCACGCTTGATCCCGGCCGGGATCTCCTTGGTGCGGATATCGTGCTCGTAGTAGAAGTAGTCCACCTGCTGGGTGTGTCGGGCCCGGTTGGTGCAGTGCCCAGCGTGCAGCTGCTGATCGGCGTCGATCACCCGCTCCATCTCATCGGCAGCCGGTAGCACGTACCTCCCGGCGGCGTAGGCCGCGAGCAGCCGCGATTGGCATTCCACGAACGGGAACAGCGTCGGAATGGCCTGAGCGAAACCGATGAAGACCAGATCCTCGAAGCCCGGCTTGAACATCCGCTTGTACAAGCGGATCTGGTTCTCGGGCGCGCTGATCAGATCGGGATCGAAGAACGGGAAGGTGATGTTGTATCCGGTGGCGTAGATGATGACATCGAACACGTCCGATGTCCCGTCGTCGAAGTGCACGGTGTCCCCGTCCAGCAGCGTGACATTCGGCTTCGGGATCACGTCGCCGGAACCCAGTCGCAGCGGTAGTTCGACCGACTGGGTCGGGTGTGCCTCGAAAAGTTTGTGATTGGCCGCAGGTAGGCCGTACTTGGTGGGATCAGCGCCCACCAGGGGGGCGAATGCCTGCGCGGCCCTACGTTGCCAGGACAGTGGCAGGTACGGCGTCGTCTTGAAGATCTTGTCCCCGGGTTGCCCGGCAAGGTATTTCGGGACGATCCAGGCGCTCGACCGCGTCGACAGCGTCACCTTGTTCTGCATTGCCTTCGACGAGAGTTCGACGGTGATATCGGCGGCGCTGTTTCCGATTCCGATGACGAGAATGCGCTTGCCGGTCAGCGCCAGCGGGGTCTGCGGATCGATGTAGTGGTGCGAATGGATCGATTCACCGGTGAAGGTGCCGGGAAACTCGGCCCACCGCGCATCCCAGTGATGTCCGTTGCCGACGACGAGCAGATCGAACTCCCGCTCGGTGCCGGACTGGTCCTCGATCAGCCAGCCACCACCGTCGCGCCGGCGGGCGTGGCGTACCGCGTTGTTGAACTCGATGTTCTCCAACAGGCCGAAAGCCTCGGCATAGGAGTCCAGGTAATCCTTGATATCGCTGTGGTGCGGGAACGACGGAAAGTGGTGGGGCACCGGAAAGTCCTTGAACGACAACCGATGCTTGGAGGTGTCGATGTGCAGTGACCGGTAGGCGCTGCTCAACCCGTTGGGGTTGCCGAACGCCCAGTTGCCGCCGACGCGGTCGGAGATCTCGAAGGTCGTGTACGGAACGCGGTAGTCCTTGAGCATCTTGCCGGCGGTCAACCCGCTGATACCTGCACCGATGACCGCTGTACGCGGCAGGGTTCGCACCACCATCACTCCTCGGGTCGCTGTGATGGGCGACACTACCGAGGGTTCTGACGCGCGTCAATAACTACTGACGTACGTCAAATGGGGCGGATGACCCCCAGCTTGGTGAGGTGCTCGCACAGCGGCGCGACCCCGATGGTGAAGTGTTCGGCCATCGCAGCGCGGGCCGCACCGGCGTCGCCACGCTCGAAGGCCGCAATCACCCGGCGGTGATCCTTGATGGACTGAGCGGGCCACCCATCGAGGGTGGGGAACACCGATTCCGGCTGATAGCGGGTGATACCCGACATGAACTGGGTGAGCTTGGGTGAGTCGGCCACCACGTTGATCAGCCGGTGATACTCGTGATTGAGCCGCACCGTGCGGTCCGAGTCGGGCTGCTCGTAGGCCTGCTCCAACTGGTCCTGGATCGCCTTCAGCTCGGAAAGCTGTTCGGCGCTGATGTTCTCGGCCGCCCGCGCGGCCAGCTCTCCCCCGACGTAGGCCTGCACATTGGCGACATCGGCAAGGTCGCGCGCGGTGAATTCGAGCACCATGAAGCCGCGGCGCGGATGCTGAACCAGCAGACCCTCGGCGCGCAGATTCAGCAGTGCCTCGCGCACCGGGGTGACGCTGATGCCGAGGTCGACGGCCAGCTGGTCCAGCCGTAGATACTCCCCCGCCGGGTAGGTGCCGTCGAAGATGCGGCGACGGACCACGCGGGCGACATCGTCGGAGAGTTGCGGCCGGACCGCGAACTCGGCGTCAGACCCGGTACTCATCCAGCAGATTCTTGCTGATGATGGTCTTCTGGATCTCGCTGGTGCCCTCACCAATCAGCAGGAACGGGGCGTCGCGCATCAACCGTTCGATCTCGTACTCCTTGGAGTAGCCGTAGCCGCCGTGGATCCGGAAGCTCTGCTGGGTGACCTCGGCGCAGTACTCGCTGGCCAGGTACTTGGCCATCCCGGACGCGACGTCGTTGCGGTCACCGGAGTCCTTGAGCCGTGCCGCGTGCACCATCATCAGGTGGGCGGCCTCGACCTTGGTGGCCATCTCGGCGAGCTGGAACGCGATGGCCTGGTGCCCGGCGATCGGCTTGCCGAACGTCTCCCGTTGCTGCGCATAGCGAATCGCCAGCTCGAACGCCCGCAGCGCGACGCCACACGCGCGCGCCGACACGTTCACCCGGCCGACCTCGACACCGTCCATCATCTGGAAGAAGCCCTTGCCCGGAAGTTCGCCGAGCACGTCCCCCGCACCGGCACGGTAGCCGTCGAAGATCAGTTCGGTGGTGTCGATGCCCTTGTAACCCAGCTTGTCGAGCTTGCCCGGAATGGTCAGCCCCGGCAGCACCTCGCCGAATCCGGCCGGCTTCTCGATCAGGAACGCGGTCAGATTGCGGTGCGGTTTGTCCGCTCCCTCATCGGTTTTCACCAGTGCGGCCACCAAGGTGGAACTGCCCCCGTTGGTCAGCCACATCTTCTGCCCGGTGATCACGTAATCGGAGCCGTCGCGGACCGCCTTGGTGCGGATCGCCGCGACATCGGAACCCAGTTCGGGCTCCGACATCGAGAACGCGCCGCGCACCTCACCGGTCGCCATCCGGGGCAGGTAGTGCTGTTTCTGTGCGTCCGTGCCGTGCTGGCGGATCATGTACGCGACGATGAAATGGGTGTTGATGACCCCGGATACGCTCATCCAGCCGCGGGCCAATTCCTCCACGCACAGTGCGTAGGTCAGCAGTGACTCGCCCAGGCCGCCGTACTCCTCGGGAATCATCAGACCGAACAGGCCCATCTCGCGCATCTGGTCGACGATGTGCTGCGGGTAGGTGTCGGAGTGTTCCAGCTCCTGCGCGTTCGGGATGATCTCCTTGTCCACGAACTGCCGCACGGTGGCGAGGATGTCGGTCTGCACGTCGGTGAGACCGGGAGTGTGCGCCAATCTAGTCATGGGCGATCCCGCTCCGCTTCTCGCTGGTCATAGCAAAGTCCGTTCGAATACGGCGGCCAGGCCCTGGCCGCCACCGATACACATGGTTTCCAGCCCGTAGCGGGCATCGCGCAGTTCGAGTTCACGCGCCAGGGTGGCGAGCATCCGGCCGCCGGTCGCGCCGACCGGATGGCCCAGCGAGATACCGGATCCGCGCACGTTGGTGCGGTCGAAATCCGCGTCGGTGAATTGCCATTCGCGGGTGCAGGCCAGCGCCTGGGCGGCGAAGGCCTCGTTGAGTTCGATGAGGTCGATATCCGAAAGCGACAATCCCGCCTTGGCCAATGCCCGCTCGGTGGCCGGCACCGGCCCGATGCCCATGATGTTGGGCGCCACCCCGGCCACACCCCAGGACACCAGCCGGACAAGGGGTTTGAGACCAAGTTCGGCGGCACGTTCGGGTGTGGTGACGATGCACATGGATGCGGCGTCGTTCTGCCCACTGGAGTTGCCGGCAGTCACGGTGGCCTCGGGGTCGCTCTTGCCCAGCACCGGGCGCAGCCTGCTCAGCGCCTCGACCGTGGTGTCCGCGCGCGGGTGTTCGTCGGTATCTATGACGGAGTCAGCCTTTCGCGAGGTGACCGTCACCGGGATGATCTCCTCGGCGAGCACGCCGCTGCGCTGGGCGGCGACGGCCTTCTGGTGCGAGCGCACCGCCAGTTCGTCCTGTTCGGTCCGCGAGATGCCGTACTGACGGCGCAGATTCTCGGCGGTCTCCAGCATGCCGCCGGGCACCGGATAGTGCTTGCCCCCGGCCGTGGTGCGGCCGCGGGCGAGTCCGTCGTGCACCGTCACTCCACCGCGCGACCCGCCCCACCGCATATCGGTGGAATGAAAGGCCACGTTGCTCATCGATTCGGCGCCGCCGGCGACGACGAGATCGTTGTTGCCGCTGGACACCTGAAGGCAGGCCTGGATGACGGCCTGCAGGCCGGATCCGCAACGCCGGTCGAGCTGCATGCCGGGCACGGTGATCGGCAGACCCGCGTCCAGCGCGACCACCCGTCCGATCGCCGGGGCCTCACTGGAGGGATAGCAGTGCCCCAGGATCACGTCCTGCACGGCATCGGCGGGAATCCCGGTGCGTTCCAACAGACCCTGCAGTGCCGCAACCCCTAGGTCCACGGCGGTCAGGGATTGGAACATCCCGCCGTAGCGGCCGATCGGGGTGCGGACCGGCTCGCAGATCACCGCATCAGACATGTCAGATGTGCCGCCCGCCGGTCACTTCGAGCACCGTGCCGGTCATGTACGAGGACAGATCCGAGGCCAGGAACAGGGCCACGGAGGCGACCTCGCTGGGCTCCCCGGCGCGCGCCATCGGGATCTCAGCCAACTTCTGGTCCCAGATCCGCTGCGGCATGGCCTCGGTCATCGCCGAGCGGATGAGGCCGGGTTGGATGGCGTTGACCCGGACACCCAGGTGGGCGATTTCCTTGGCGGCGGCCTTGGTGAGTCCGACGATGCCGGCCTTTGCCGCGGAGTAATTGGTCTGTCCGATCAGACCGACCTTGCCCGAAATGGACGAGATGTTGATGATGGCACCGCTTTTCGCCTCACGCATGATGTTAGCGGCCAGCCGGGTGCCGTTCCACGAGCCCTTGAGGTGCACCGAGACGACCTGATCGAACTGCTCCTCGGTCATCTTGCGCATGGTCGCGTCACGGGTGATGCCCGCATTGTTGACCATGATGTCCAGGCTTCCGAAGGTGTCCACGGCGGTGCCGACGAGCGCTTCGACCTGGCCGGCGTCGGTGACATCGCACCTGACCGCCGTGGCCACGGCGGAACCGCCGAGCGCGGTGACCGCGGCGTCGGTGGCCTCCGGATTCAGGTCACCGAGCACCACCCGGGCGCCTTCGGCGACAAACCTCTCGGCGATCGCGAACCCGATTCCCTGTGCACCGCCGGTGATCACCGCGGTCCGACCGTCGAGCAGACCCATGGGAGCCCATCCCTTCCTGAAGCCAGAAACTAATCCATACATAAAATATGATATTTCTTGTATCAAACCACCCCTTGCGGTGATCGCACCAATTCAGGAGAGCCCGCCGATGGCCGACAACGCCGCCGCGCCCAGCGCGGATCCCACGACAGCCGCCGTATCGGAGGCAGACTTCGCCGATATCCTTGCCGCCACCCGCCAGTTCATCCGCAACCAGGTGGTCCCCCGTGAGCTGGAGATCATGTCCGCCGACCGGGTGCCCGACGACATCCGCGAGCAGGCCAAGAACATGGGGCTGTTCGGGTACGCGATTCCACAGGAGTGGGGCGGGCTCGGACTGAACCTGGCCCAGGACGTCGAGCTGGCCATGGAATTCGGGTACACCAGCCTGGCGCTGCGCTCGATGTTCGGCACCAACAACGGCATCGCCGGTCAGGTGCTCGTGGGTTTCGGCACCGACGAGCAGAAGTCGCGCTGGCTGGAGGGCATCGCCTCCGGCGACATCGTGGCGTCTTTCGCGCTGACCGAACCGGGTGCGGGATCCAACCCGGCCGGGCTGCGAACCAAGGCCGTCAGAGACGGGAGCGGAGGGCTGGGGGCACCTCCCGCTCGCGGGGGAGAGCGCAGCGACCCGGGAAATGACTACGACTGGGTGATCAACGGGCGCAAGCAATACATCACCAATGCGCCGAATGCCGGCCTGTTCATCGTCTTTGCCCGCACCCGCCCCGCCGACGCGGACGGACCCGGTATCGCGGTGTTTCTGGTGCCGGCCGATACGCCGGGCATCCAGATCGGGGCCAAGGACGCCAAGATGGGCCAGGAGGGCGCCTGGACCGCGGATGTCAGCTTCGATGATGTGCGGGTCGGCCGGGACTCCCTGATCGGCGGCAGCGAGGACATCGGCTACCGCGCGGCCATGACATCGCTGGCACGCGGCCGCGTACACATCGCGGCGTTGGCGGTCGGCAGCGCGCAGCGTGCCCTCGACGAATCGGTGGCCTACGCCGCGACCGCCACCCAGGGCGGCACCCCGATCGGCAGTTTTCAGCTGGTTCAGGCGATGCTCGCCGACCAGCAGACCGGCGTGATGGCCGGCCGCGCGCTGGTCCGCGAGGCCGCACGGCTGTGGGTGACCGGCGAGGACCGGCGCATCGCACCGTCATCGGCAAAACTGTTCTGCACCGAAATGGCGGGCAATGTCGCCGACCTCGCCGTCCAGATCCACGGTGGCAGCGGCTACATGCGCGACGTGCCGGTGGAACGCATCTACCGCGAAGTGCGTTTGCTGCGCCTCTACGAGGGCACCAGCGAGATCCAGCGCCTCATCATCGGGGGCGGCCTGGTCAAGGCCGCCCAGCGGCGCGCCGCGAATCAAGCGATATAGCGCACGATCGACTCTGCCACCGCTGCAGGCTTTTCCGAGCCTTCGATCTCGACGGTGATGGTGACCGTCGACTGGGCGGCGCCTTCGAGCGCCGTCACATCGGTGACCACGGCGCGGGCCCGCACCTTGGCACCGACTTTCACCGGCGTGATGAAGCGGACCTTGTTGTACCCATAGTTGACCGCCAGCGAGATGCCCTCCACCCGATACAGGTGATGGCTGAAATACGGCAGCAGTGACAAGGTCAGCAGACCGTGGGCGATGGTGCCGCCGAAGGGTCCGTCGGCCGCACGTTCGGGATCGACGTGGATCCACTGGTGATCTTCTGTTGCTTCGGCAAATTTGTTCACCCGGTCCTGGCCGATCTCCAGCCACTCCGTCGGACCCAACTCGGCCCCTTTGGCCCCCACCAATTCATCGAGATTCTTGAAAACCTGCACCGCTCCTCCTCCGGTCACCATGTCGATTTTTCCCATCCATACATAGCGCGTCATCGACGGGCGTCGGGCACCGGGTCATCGATCACCGGATCGACATGACCGTGAAAAGGTAGCGAATGGCAGACACGGTGCCTTCTGCGTGATCGATTTAGAAAACTATTTGGTCGCTGAATGCGATTTGCCACCACTTACGCCAGCGATAATTTGCATGAAGTTAGCCACTATTAACTAGTTGCCCGTGAAATTGCTAGAAACCCACCTACGCGAAGTTGGCAACGAGTTGTCAGGAACGGCAATAACTTGCCGCTGGTATATCCCCTGGATATGGCGATACTTAACTGCACTATTTGAAGTTACCTCAGGAACGTACCCGCTCGGGGCAACGTTCCGACAACTGATCGGTGGGCCTGGGAATGAGCGTGTCTGTCGCCGAAACCGCGTTTCGCGGACTCCCCGATAATGCGTCGGCGCAGTGGTGGGACAGGGACACGGACTGCACCCTCGTGGTGTCCACGCCCCGCGCGGAGCCCGAGCTCTGGGACGATTTCATCGAGGGCGCCATGCGCAGTTACCGCAAACACGGAGTGGAGCGTGCGATCGACCCGACCGCACTGGCCGACCCCGCCACCACGTCGCTGTTCCTCGCCGCGATCGACGACGCCGGCCAGGTGGTCGGCGGCGTTCGAGCCCAAGGCCCGTACGGTGGCGCCGACGAGAGCCATGCGGTGGTCGAATGGGCCGGACAGCCCGCGCTGCCGCAGGTACGCAAAATGATCGACGATCGCATGCCGTTCGGTGTCGTCGAGATCAAGACCGCGTGGACCGACGACGGGTTTGCACGCAGCCGAGAGCTCACGCCCGTTCTGGCCCGTATGCCCCTGCACGCCACCCTCGTCCTCGGCGCCAAGTTCGCCATGGCGACCGCGGCGGCGCACGTACTCGATCGCTGGCAATCATCGGGCGGTGTGGTCGCCACCCGCATCCCGGCCACACCCTATCCCGACGAGCGCTACGCGACCAAGATGATGTGGTGGGATCAAGCCGAATTCACCAGAACGGCTGACCCGCAACAGATTATCGCCATTCGGGCCGAAGCGCGCGTGTTGCTGCCGCTGCTCGATGACCTCGTCGCGCCGGCCGGGACCGCCGAGGCCGGGGTGTGATCATCCGACCGGCGGGCGCGCTGCCGTTCGGATCGTTCGATCAGACCACGAAACGTCGGACCCATGGGATGGCACCAATCATGGGCGACGTCTGGAATACACTTTTCGCAGGCTGTCCGGACGCCCGCCGGCGCCCGTGCGTCGCCACGCGGCACCGTCAGGTGTCGCCACACAGAGAGGTCTAGGTGCCCCGCAGCCTCGAACTCGTCGTCACCGCGGTCGCCACTCGCCTGATCGCCGTGGACGCCGCCACCGCGACCGGCGTCAGCCAGCAGGTGCTGGCCGAACTGGTCACATACTTCGATGTCGATTTCAGTTTCCTGCGGCACAACGACCACGGCATCCACGCGACTCGGCTCATCGCCGAGTGGCCTCCGCGCACGGAGGAGGTGCGGCCCGACCCGCTTGAGCTGGTCTACTTCGCCGACGCCGAACCGGTTTTCGCGCTGGCCGAACATCTCAAGGAGCCCGTGGTCTTCCGGCCCGACGCAACGACGACGACGGCCTGTGTGCCGCTGCTGTCCGGTGACGTCACGACCGGGGTGATCGGCTTCGCCAAGGCCGGCGACCGGGAGTGGACCGCCGAGGAACTCAATGCGCTGGCCGCCATCGCGTCCCTGTTCACTCAGGTGCAGGCCCGGGTGTACGCCGAGGAGCGACTGCGGTTCCTGGCCGAGCACGATGACCTCACCGGACTGCACAACCGCCGGGCCTTGATGGCCCATCTGGATGACCGGCTCAAGCCGGGGCAACCCGGCCCGGTCACCGCGCTGTTCTTCGACCTGGACCGGCTCAAGGCCATCAACGACTACCTCGGCCACTCAGCGGGAGACCGTTTCATCAGGGTGCTCGCCGAACGGCTCGCACTGGCCTCGGGCCCCAGCATGATCGCCCGCCTCGGCGGCGATGAGTTCGTGGTGGTCCCCGCCTCCCCCACCGGTGCCGCCGCGGCCGAGGAACTCGCCCACCGGTTACAGGCCGTGCTGTCCAGGCGGGTTCCTATCGACGGCGAGATGGTGACCCGCACGGTCAGCATCGGTGTCGCGCTGGGCATCCCCGGGCAGGACACCACCTCGGATCTGCTCCGCCACGCCGATCAGGCCGTGCTCACCGCAAAAGGTACCGGCGGCAACCAGGTGACCATCTACTCCAACGCGATATCGCTGGAGAGCGAGTTCCGCAACGACATCGAGCTACACCTGCAGAGCGTGATCGAGACCGGGTCGCTGTTTCTGCGCTACCTACCCGAGGTCGATATGCGCACCGGCAAGGTCCTGGCGACCGAGGCACTGGTCCGCTGGCAGCATCCCACCCGCGGCCTGCTCGCCCCGGACTCGTTCATCGGCGTCGCCGAATCCATCAATCTCGCGGGCGAGCTGGGCCGCTGGGTGATGCGCACGGCGTGCGCGGACTTCGCCGGTTGGCGGGCCAACGGCTTCGGGCTGGACGCCGTGCTGCGGGTCAACGTGTCACCGGTGCAGCTCGTCGCGGACGGGTTCGCCGAATCGGTGGCGTCGATCGTCAGCGAGTTCGGGCTGCCCCGAGGTTCGGTATGCCTGGAAATCACCGAAAGCATTGTGGTGCAGGACATCGACGTCACCCGGATCACGCTGGCCAAGCTGCATGAGGTCGGCGTGCAGGTCGCCATCGATGACTTCGGCACCGGTTACAGCGTGCTGTCGCTGCTGAAGTCGCTCCCGGTGGATGCCCTCAAGATCGACAAGAGTTTCGTGCGCGATCTGGGTGCCGACCCGGGAGATCTGGCCATCGTGCGGGCGATCATCGCCTTGGCCGAGGCGTTCGGCCTGCAGTTGGTGGCCGAGGGGGTGGAGACCGAGACCGCCGCGATCACGCTGTTGCGGCATGGTTGTCACCGCGCCCAGGGGTTCTTGCTGTCACGCCCGATCGCCAGTGACCAGATGGAGGCACTGCTGAGGCGAGGCCGGGTGTCGGTGGACTTTTCGGCCGGCACCTCCTAGCCGGCCCCGCCAACCACACTCTGTGAGCTATGCCCCGAGGGCCGGGCCGATCGTGGTGTTCCAGGACTCCTGCATCTCCGACTCGAACAGGCCCCAGGTGTGAGAGCCGTCGGGACGCACCACGTAGGTGACCGGGACACCGGCTGCCGCAGCGTTGTCGGCGAACACCCTGGTGCTCTCGGCAACAATGCGCTCGATCAGACCGCCGGTGATATTGGGACCGAAGCCGGGCGGCAGCCTGTCGACCTCGCCGACATTGCCCGACCCCGACGCCGCCACATACACCGCGACACCGGCGAGTTTCGACACGTTCAGCGACGGATCGTGAGCCACCCACAGGGGACCGCCCGCCGGACCCCACATCGCGTCGGCACTGGCGCCGCCACCCATCAGGGTGATTCCGACCTGCTGCGGATTGGCGGCCGGGGTCAGCAGCCCGCTGTAGGAGCCGACGGCCCGATACAACCCGGGAGCCTGAATCGCGTAGTCGACCGCGGTGCCCCCGGTGCTCGACAGACCACCGACGGCGTTGCGCCCGTTCGTGTTGTACTCGGCGTCGATCAGCGGCGGCAATTCCTGGGTCATGTAGGTCTGGTACTGCTTACCCGGGTCGGCCACCCAGTTGGTGAACCAACTGAACTGCCCGCCCAGCGGAGACACCACATTGACGTTCTTGTCGGCGAAGAAGCCCGGGATGTCGGCCATCCCGAACCAGCTCTTGGTACCCGGCGCCCAGAGCCCACCGGGATCGAGATTGTCGCCACCGTCGATTCCGGGCAGCAGATAAAACGTGGGCGACCCACTGCGCGCCGCCTTGTAGACATCGTTGACGATCACCTTGTTCATCGACGGCGAGAACACCGACACCTTGTCCCACCGGTCGTTGACGTGCTCGATGCCGGTGATGTGCGGGCTCTGCCCTGGTTGCGCGGTGGCGGCCGGCACCGTGAGCAATGACACCGCAAACGCCAGCGCGCCGGCGATCGCGCCCGCGCGACGCGTCACACGATGTCGTCGTCGGGTGTCGAAAGTCGTATCCACGGAACCCCTTTGGTCTCTGCGTCGAATGGTCACGTGCGTAGCGCGCGCAGGCACCTGGCCTGCGCGCGCTACGGGTACTGTGCCCGATGCGTCCGCTCCGATGCATGAGGTATTCACCCCAATTTCGGCGCCGACGCAGCCACGTTGGCGGACCCACATACCTGGTTGTCCGCAACGTCGGGCCGGGCAAGCTGCTACGGCACCGGCCCCTGAACGCCCGGGGGGCAGGGAGACGGCGCGAAGAGACCCCAGCACCAGCCCGGCGGAATCGGCGGCGGCGGGACGAATCCCTGACCGGGCGGCGGCCCTGGCGGGTTCGGCCCGTCCCAGATGTTGTTCGCGACGTTGCCTTGCCCGAAGTAGACGAACCAGTATTCGTGGCAGATGTTGGTATCCCAGATCACCGGGTTGACCCGCTTGTTCCCGGTCTCCACCGGGGGATCTCCTGGACACCAGGTGTGCGGTCCGTCCGGGGGAACCTCGGCTTGGGCGGTGCCGGTGGACAGCCCAACACCGGCGATCGCAAGACCGGCCGACATCACCACCCCGGCCACGATCCGCTTTCGACTGTGCGTGGTCTTCATGCTGTGATCTCTCTGATTGAGGGCCGCAGTGCGCGGCCCCGGGTGTGGGAAGTACACAAGCCCCCAGCCGCTACCGATCCCAATTTCGGGGTCCCTTCCCTCGTCCCGTCCCTGCATCCGTCCACACGTGCCGTGCCGCGTCGCGCATGCGTCGTACCCGCCGGGCCGAGCTTTCGACCGGATCCTGACCAGATGACGGTTCGCCGATGCCCGTGGTGGGCCGCGCATGTTCACTGTGCGCCGGCTACCAGCGCCGCACATGAGGCGATTACCGCATTTTGGCCCACATCCGGATTCACGCTCGGCGCGCAACCACTGTCGCGCCGCGACCCGTCCCTGCCGCCACGCACACGCGTTCGCGAGCATGCACGGGCCGGCTGGGCTAATCTCTTGACCGCATCCTGACCAGATGGCGGTCTGCTCACGCACCTGGTGCGCTGGCCGCACATACTCCTGTCGTACCGTGCACGACCGCTCCACCCCAGCACATCAAGCGTCACCCGTTGTGGTCAGAACGCAACGGCCGGGACCAACTGGCCGAGGATTGATCCGAGGCGGGAGGGTTGTGGCCCCGAGGGAACGGCTTCTCAGCGAGGTTCGGCGCTGGCCGAACTGGACAAAGCCCAACGGGCAGTTGCCCGGGGTGCCGGGCGGTTGGTGTTGCTGCGCGGAGAGGCCGGCGTGGGTAAGACCACGGTGATCGCGCGGTTTGTCGACGGGTTGGGCCAGCGCGCGCGTGTGTTGCAGGGCTGGTGTGATCCACTGACGTCGCCGCGACCGTTGGGGCCGCTGGTCGACATGCTCGCGGACACGTCGGGCGAGCAGGCCGCCGGACTGCGCGCCGCGGTCGATGCGGGTGACACCGAGGCGATCTACGCCCGACTCGTCGGCGTGTTCGGCAACGCGACCGCGTCGGTCTGCATCGTCGAGGACGTGCACTGGGCCGATGGCGCGACGCTGGATCTGTTGCGATTCCTGTCCCGAAGGATCGCCTCGCTGCCGCTGCTGCTGCTGGTGTCCTACCGCGACGACGAGATCGGTGCGCAGCATCCGCTGGCGGTGCTGCTCGGCGATCTGGCGACCTCGGCGGCGGTGAGCCGGATCGGGCTGCAACCCCTCAGCGAAGCAGCGGTGGCCGAGTTGTCTGCGGGAACCGGGACCAATGCCGCCGTGTTGCATCGGCTCACCGGTGGTAATCCGTTCTATGTCACCGAGGTGCTGGCTGCCGGTCCCGGCGCGCGTGAAGCATTGCCGCGCAGTGTGTCCGAGGCGGTGTGGGGACGACTGGCCCGACTGTCGAACTCAGGGCGTGAGACCGTGTACGCCACGGCGGTATGCGGGCCGCGTGCCGATCTGGCCCTGGTGCACGCGGTGTGCCCGGCCGCGGCCGAGGGGTTGGCGGAGTGCCTGAACGCCGGGGTGCTGGTCGCCGACGCGGACACGGTGGGATTTCGCCATGAGCTGGCCCGGCGCGCCACGCTCGATCAGATCCCCGCATACCAGCGCCGAATGTTGCACAAACAAGCGCTGATCGTCCTCACCGAACCGCCGGTCGACCCGGATGGGCTGGGAACGTTGGCTTTTCACGCCGATCAGGCCGGCGATACCGACGCGGTCATCGGCTACGGGCCCGCCGCCGCCGAGCGGGCATCCGCATTGGGCGCCAACCGCGAAGCCGCCGAGTTGTACGCGTTGACGCTGCGCCACGCCGACGACGTACCCGACGAACAGAAAGTGCGATGGCACGAGCACCACGCGATCAGTAGCCATTTGAGCGGGTTGCCCGACGCCGCTGTTGCTTCCTTCCATGACGCGGCCGCGCTGCGCCGCGCCTTGGGTGATCGCCTCGGGGAGGCAGAGAACCTGCGCTTGGTGTCGTACCTGCTATGGATGCTGGGGCGCACCACCGAGGGCATCGAAGCCGGCCGCGCGTCACTACGCCTGCTCGAAGGTGTCGGGCCGTGCCCAGAGTTGGCATGGTCACTGGTCAACATGGCCGAGTTGGCCTCCGGGGATTTCGACCCGCGGCGCACCGAGTATGCGATGCGCGCCATGGCCGTCGGCATCGAGACCGGTGAGACCGCCGTTGTGGTGCGCGCACGCGCCGCTGTCGCCATGGTCGAGGTGACATCCGGTGACACCGGATGGGGTGAGGCCGAACGGGTATGGCGCGAGGCCATGACCACCGAGGGACTGACCGAACTCGGCGGCATCATCGGCGCGACGCTCTGCTGGTTCGCCGCCCTGCACCACCACCACGAACGCGCCGAGAACTACATCACCGAAGTCTCCTCCTTCTGCACCACACACGATCTCGGTGTGTTCCTTCCGTTTGCCACCGGCGCGGCCGCCCTCTGTGCGCTGCACCGCGGAGAGTGGACGCGTGCCCGCTCGTACGCCGACGATGTGCTGACGCGACCGTCACCCGGCCCGATGCAGCGCATCATGCCGCTGATCACGGTGGCGTTGATCGGCGCGCGCCGGGGCGAGCAACCCGATGCCGGTCTACTGGACGAGGCCCTGGCGGCGACCGAGCCCAATGAGCTGTTTCGCCTCGGAGTGGTGTGGGCCGCCCGCGCCGAGGTGGCCTGGCTCGCCGGCGACGACGACACCGCCCGCGCGCAGGCGCAGGCCGGTCTGGCCGCGGCCACCAGCCCGCACGCCGATCCCTGGCTGGTGGGCCACCTGCGCCGCTGGGCATACCTGGCCGGCGGCCCACTGCCGGACGGCCCCGCGGTCGACGCCGTCACGCCCTACCGTCACGAGGTCAGCGGAGACTGGCAGGCGGCAGCCGCCGAGTGGACGCGCATGGGCTGCCCCTACGACGCGGCCATCGCTCAACTCGGCGGCGACATCCCCGCGGTGGAGGCCGCACTCGAGACCTTCCGAGCCCTCGGTGCACGTGCCGTGTCCCGGCGCGCCCAGCAACGCCTCGCCCTGCTGCGCGGCCGCAGTCCGGACGCGCGCCGAAAGGCGACCGCCGCCGATCCGCACGGGCTGACCAACCGTGAGCGCGACGTGCTCGAACTCCTCGCGGTCGGCCACAGCGATGCCGAGATCGCCGCCGAGCTGTACATCAGTCCCAAGACCGCCAACCGGCACGTGGGTGCCATTCTCGCCAAACTCGGCGTCCGAAACCGCACCCAAGCCGCCGCCTTCGCGCACCGGATGTCGAACCCGTGACGACGGACAACGGCGTCGGGGCCCGCTGATCGCGCAGGGTCCGCACTAGGCGGAATTCATCTCCGCGGCGGTCGACACATCGGCCGTACTCAGCACCTCGACCCGGCCGAACCGGCTGGCCGCCAAACCGACCAGCGCGATGCGACTGTCGACATCGAGGATTCGGGTGTCCGGCGAGACCGGCTGCTGCGACGTCACCGCGATTCCGACGCGGGCCCGCACCGCCCAGGGTCCATCGGCAGAGTCGACCACCACGCCCACGATCCGGCCCTCCTCGAACACGATGCGCTGCAGCGGATGGTCGGCGAGCACCTCGATATCCCGTTCGGCCACCAGTTCGTCCAGCCGCTCGGTGAAGGTCGCTGCCGTCGGCGGCGACTCGTCGAGCGCGGCCACCTGGAATGACGTTCCGTTCGTCGCCCGCATGGTGGTGGTGGGCCAGTGGTCCACCCGGGTGAAGAGCACGCCGTATGGCGACGCGATGCAGCCCGCGGCCCAGGTACCGAGCCGCGCCCCGACGAAGGTCTCGACCTGCGCACGACGGGAGGTGTCGACCTGGATCTCGTGCAGGGCCCGAACCTGCAGCGCGGCGGGATCCCCGGGCAGCGCCACCGTCGGGAGCTCTTCGGCGAGCGCATCGAAAAACGCCATGGTCTCGTCGTCGGCGACGGCGGGCAGCCAGCCGCGGGGGTGGTCGGTCTGCGGTGCCGTGGCCGCACCCGGCAGCGCGACGAACACGTCGAGCCCGGCATCCACCGCGGCGACCGCACATGCCAGCCCTGCGGGCCCGGCACCCACCGACACCACGTCGACAATCTCGTCCCACATACTCCGTTATCAACCTTTTGATAGCTGTGTGATCATTGCGGCACGCCGCAAGTCTTCTAGGGCAAACGCGTCTGCGCCGTAGTCAGCCCCATCACATGGTGCGATATGCATCGACAGCGGCGCATAGCAATACGCATGCAGTCCACGCAGCAATTCACTCGAGTTTGCTGACGCGGACGGGGGCAACACCCCACCCTATCACCCATAAATATGCCTCGACCTGCGACGACGGCGGGGCGACGCACGCCCGGCCCACCCTAGGTCAGGCGCCGCACCGCGGGTCGCCGTCCGGGGATTTCACAACCGGCCACCCAAACTGCTACTTATATATCTAAGTTAGACAGCAGACGGAGAGGGTGGGCACTCATGGACCTGAGCTGGTCGGACGCGGACACGGCGTTCCGCGACGAGGTACGACAGTTCCTCGCGGACACGATGACGCCGGACATCCAGCGGGCCGGACGCCTGATGACCAGCGTGTACAGCGACCACGAGGCGAGCCTGGCCTGGCAGGCGATCCTGCACGAGCGGGGCTGGGCCGCGCCGGCATGGCCGGTCGAATACGGCGGCTGCGACTGGACCCTGACCCAGCACTACATCTTCAGCCGGGAGTGCCAGCTGGCCGGGGCGCCCACCCTGTCCCCGATGGGCATCCGGATGGTCGCGCACGCGATCGTCAAGTTCGGCACCGCGGAGCAGAAGGATTTCTACCTGCCCCGCATCCTCACCGGCGAGGTCTTCTTCTGCCAGGGCTACTCCGAGCCCGAGGCGGGATCGGACCTGGCCGCGCTGACCATGGCCGCCGTCGACGACGGGGACGATCTGGTGTGCACCGGCAGCAAGATCTGGACCACCCACGCCACCGAGGCCAACTGGATGTTCGCGCTGGTGCGCACCTCACGCACCGGTAAGAAGCAGCAGGGCATCACCTTCGTGCTGATCGACATGACCACCCCGGGGATCGAGATCCGGCCCCTGGTGATGACCTCCGGGGAGGAGGTCCAGAGCCAGGTGTTCTTCGACGAGGTGCGTGTCCCCAAGGTCAATGTCATCGGGGCCATCGACGACGGATGGACGGTGGCAAAATACCTGCTGGAATTCGAGCGTGGCGGCGGCGCGACCGCCCCGGCGCTGCAGGTGATGGCCGAGGACATCGCCACCGTGGCCGCCGAGCAGCCCGGCCCCGCCGGCGGCGTGCTGATCGACGACCCCGCCTTCTCCCGGAAACTGGCCGACGCCCGCATCCGCACCGAGGTGCTGGAGATCCTGGAGTACCGGGTACTCGCGGCGCTGGCCGGCGGCGGACATCCCGGCGCGGCCTCGTCCATGCTCAAGGTGATCTCCACCGAGCTGAGCCAGACACTCACCGAACTCGCCATGGAAGCGGCGGGACCGCGCGGGCGCGCTTACCAGCCGCACGCCGCCTGCCCCGGCGGGCCGATCGCCGATTTCGTTCCGCCCGCCGACGGGTACGTCACCGGCGAGCCGTGGCAGGCCGTCGCACCACTGCGCTACTTCAACGACCGGGCCGGCTCGATCTACGCCGGCAGCAACGAGATTCAACGCAACATCCTCGCCAAAGCAGAGTTGGGACTGTAGATGGACTTCACACTTTCCGACGAGCAGCAATTGCTCCGCGAGGGACTCGGCAAGTTCCTGTCCACCCGCTACGGCCTGGAATCCAGCCGGGCGGCGGCCAAACTGGGCCCGGGCTGGCAGCCCGAGATCTGGCGCGCCTTCGCCGAAGACCTCGGCATCCTGGGCGCCGCGCTGCCCGAGCGGGTCGGCGGAATCGGCGGGGGCCCAACCGAAATCATGGTGATCGCCGAGGCGCTGGGCCACGCGCTGGTCATCGAGCCCTACGTCGATACCGTCGTGGTGGCCGGCGGGCTGCTGCAGCGGGCCCAGAACCCGGTCGCCGACGCCCTGCTGGAGAAGATCGCCGGAGGCGAGGCCGTCGTCGCGCTGGCGGCCGCCGAGGCGCAGTCCGGTGACCGCTGGTGCGACGTCGCCACCACGGCGCGCGCCGACGGCGAGACCTGGGTGCTCGACGGCACCAAGATCGCGGTGCTCAACGCCCCGCTGGCCACGCACCTGATGGTCACCGCGACCACCGGGGCGGGACTGTCGTTGTTCCTGATCGACCTCGCCGATGCCGCGACCGGTCTGACATTGCACGGCTACCGCACCGTCGACGACCGGCGGGCCGCCGATGTGGAGCTGTCCGGCGTCCGCGCCGTCCTGCTCGGTACCGACGGTGCGGCCTGGGAATCGGTGTCGCGGGCCCGCGATGAGGGTGCCGCCGCGGTGGCCGCCGAGGCCGTCGGGAACATGCGAAAGGTGTTGGCCGACACCGTCGAATACTGCAAGCAACGCCAGCAGTTCGGCACGCCGATCGGCGCCTTCCAGGCGTTGCAGCACCGCATGGTGGACATGCACATGGAGCTCGAACAGTCGGTGGCCGCCGTCTATCTGGCCGTGCTGAACCTGGAAGCCGAACCACCACAGCGCGCCCGCGCGGTATCGGCCGCCAAAGCCACCGTCGGACGGGCCGCACGATTCATCGGCCAGAACGCCGTGCAATTGCACGGCGGCATGGGCATGACCGAGGAATTGGCCATCGGGCACTATTTCAAGCGCCTGACCGCCGTCCAGTACGAATTCGGAACCACCGACCACCATGTCGCGCGGTACGCGCAGCTGACCCGGCCGTAACCGTCATTCGGTGCGGGGCCGGTACTCCCAGCTCGCACCCGCGGTCAGGGTGCCCGGTTCGAGTTCGGTGCGGCCCGCGTCGCGGATGTGCACGGTCTGGTCCAGAATCTCGTCGGGCTTTCCGCCGATGACGATCACCGGATGGTCGTATTCGATGCCGTAGAGCTTCAATGCCGCGTGCACCGCGTGTGCGGCGGCCTTGCCGCGAGACATCGTGGCGTTCGAATTGACCCTGATGACGAGCCGGCGTTCCGCGCCCGCCGTCTCGTCGCTGCCGCTGACATCCATGGCCCAGAGTGTAGGGACGACCGTCACTCAACTGCCGCAGGCTTTGCCACAACCTGTGACACACCCGCGCTACGCTGAAATTCCTATGGGGATCTCGACGCTGTCGGTGGCCGCCTACCTATTGGTGGGCGGATTCTGCGGTGCCTGGTTCTGGCGGGTCATCCGGTCCGCCGGCCACCGCGTCAACCTCGCCCTGGTCATCGTCAGCGCCGTCTTCGGCCTACTCTGGCCCGTCATGATGCCCGGCGTCACGGTCTACCGGTGGATGCTGCCGCGTCCCATCGAGTTCCGCGAGGACGCGACCGCACCCGCCGCTCATTGAGGCGCACCCAGCGCGGCGGTACGCATCTCCGGTATCCCGATGAACTTCACCCGCGGGCGCGACAACGAGGTGCCGCGCTCCCGTTCGGCGGCGTCGATCGCCCGCCAGCCCGACCAGTCGATGGGCTGTACTCCCCTGTCCTCCAAGAGATTCCGCAGCTGGTCCGGCTCGGCGACAGGACGGCGCAGCACACCGTCGAGGTGGTCACGCCATAACTGGGCGACGGTCTCCTCCGCGCAGGTCCGATTGGTGCCGATCACCCCGCGCGGCCCACGTTTGATCCAGCCCGTCACATAGCTGCCGGGCGCCCCGTCGACGCGGCCGCCGATATTGGGCACGATGCCGGTCGCCTCGTCGAACGGCAGGCCGTCGACGGGAGCGCCCCGGTACCCGATGGACCGCAACACCAGGCCGGCGGGAAGGTCACCGTCGCTCACCCGCAGCGCATGCACCCTCTCGTCGCCGACGATCTCCACCGGGGTGCTCATGAACCGGAACACGATCCGCTTGTTCCCCGGAGTGGCCGGGCGCTGCGCGTACTCGCGCGCGATCTTGAGTTTCAGAGTGGCCCACAGGTCGGTGTCATCGACCGGGTCTTCCAGCGGTCCGTCGATGATCACGTCGACACCGTCGAGCTGGCCCAGCGCCAGGAACTCGCCCACCGAGAACGCCGCGTCGGCCACACCTCTGCGGCCCAGAATCACCACCTCCCGGATTCTGTTGTCACGCAGCGCTTCCAGTGCGTGCTCGGCGATATCGGTTGCACCGAGCGCCTGCTGATCCATAAGCAGCACCCGGGCGACATCGAGGGCCACGTTTCCGTTGCCGACGATCACCGCTCGCTCGGTGCCCAGATCGAATGTGCGGTCGGCATGATCGGGATGCCCGTTGTACCAGCCGACGAAGTCGGCGGCCGGATGACTGCCCGGCAGATCCTCTCCCGGGACGCCGAGTTCGCGGCTGGTCGCCGCACCGACCGCGTAGATCACCGCATGATGGTGTGCGAGCAGGTCCTCGTGGGTGAGGTCGCGGCCGATCTCGACGCCGAGGTGGCAGCCGAACCGCGGGTTGGCGAAGATGCGCTCGAAGATGCCGACCACCGCTTTGGTGTGCTGGTGATCGGGTGCGACGCCGGCGCGGATCAGTCCGAACGGGGTGGGTAGCCGTTCGAACAGGTTCACCTGGACCCCGTCGACGGCGATCAGTTCGGCCGCGGCGTAGCAGGCCGCCGGACCCGCGCCCACCACGGCGATCCGCAGATCTCCTGGCGTGACACCCTGGCGGGACGCGGGTGGCGCGGAGGTGTCCGGTTCCAGCGGATGGCGCGCGAAGTAGGCGGCGTTGATGTCCTTGAAACGCTCCTGCCCGGCCGGCAGGTCCTCCTCGTAGTGGATCGCGCCGACGGGGCATTCGTCGAAGCAGGCTCCGCAGTCGATGCAGGATTCCGGGTCGATGTAGAGCATGTCCGCCGCGGACGCGCCCACCGGCCGGATGCAGTCGACCGGGCACACCGGTACACAGCTGGCGTCCTTGCAGCAATTCTGCGTGATCACGTAGGCCATGACATCCCCCTCGGCTCGGCATCGGAACTCTTCCCAGAATACTGGACACTTGTCCGATTGACCTAAGTGAATCGGAGCGGTCTTCCACCTTCTCAGGCCGCGGCCAGAGAGTTGTTGGCATATAATTGCTCTTCAATGGCGTCTTGGGAGCTGATGTTGCCAATCTTCGGCTACCGCTATACCTTGGACACATGTCCAGCCCAGTGGTGGCTGAAGTCACCTATCTGCAGGATCCGGCGTACCGCCGCAAGCACACCCACCGCCAGGTGTTCGGCGCGGCCGCGGCGATCCTCGACGCACGAGCCGAACTGTCCATCGCCGAACTGGCCGCCAGGGCCCGGGTCGCACCGTCCACCGTGTCCGCGCACTTTCCGTCCATCGACGCGATGTTCGCCGAGCTGTACCTCAATCGGGTGTACGAGCTGCCGCTGACCATCGATCCCCGTGCCGGTGCGGGCGCCCGGGTCAGCGCCCAGTTGCGCGCCGTGACGCTGGTGCTCGCCGACGAACCCTTGCTGGCCTCGGCCTGCGCGCGGGCACTGCTGCGCGACGGCGACGACGCGGTGGCCGGGGTGCGCGCCCGGGTCGCCGCCGAAGTGCACCGCCGGACCGCCGCCGCCCTCGGGATGGGCGCCTGGCCGGAGGTGCTGGACGCCGTGGAAACCCTGTTCTGGGGCGCCCTGCTGCAGGTGCAGACCAACGGGATGAGCTACCACGCGATGGCCGACAGGCTCGACACCATGCTCTCGCTGATCCTGCCCGACACCGACTGAACCCCGCCGGGTGCGTAACGTCACCGGCACATGACCATCGCCCGTATCCACGACCTGGTGACCGCCGCGGCCGGCGTCGCGCCGGATCGTGCTGCGCTCATTTCCACGGACGGCACGGCAGTCTCGTTCGCCCAGTTCGACTCTCAGGTGCGCGAGCGGGCGTCCTGGATCACCGACCGCAGCCGGCCCGGTGACCGCATCGCGGTCCTCGCCGACAACAGCGCCGACTACGCCCGGCTGTACTACGCGGTGCCACGCAGCGGCCGCATCCTCACGCTGGTCAATCAGCGGCTCAGCGTCTCCGAGCACCTCGACCAGCTGCGCCGGATTCAGCCCGCGGTCGTGCTGGGCGACGCCCGCTATCTGGAACCACTCGCCGGCACGGTCGAGGCACTGATGTCCTTCGACGGACCGGAGTGGCAACAACTTTCGGCGACGGCCCCGGATGTCGCGGTACAGCCCGATGACGCGGCGTGGCTGCTGTTCACCAGCGGGTCCACCGGCGCGCCCAAGGCGGTGCTGCACACCCACCGCTCCATCACCACCGCGGTGCGCGGTACGGTCGCCGGCCGCTCGGTGCGCGCGGGCGGGGTCTACCTGCTGCCCTTCCCCATGTGCCATGTCGCCGGCTACAACATGCTGGTGCACCACAGCGCGGCATCCACGGTGTTGCCGGTGCCCGCATTCCGGCCCGACGCCTTCGTCGCGGCGGTCAACACCCATGGCGTGACCTCGTGTTCGCTGGCCCCGACGATGCTGCACAGCCTGCTGGCGCATCTGGAGGATGTCCCCGCGGAGCTGCTGACCCTGCGCGATATCTCCTACGGCTCCGCGGCCATACCGGCCGATCTGTTACGCCGTGCCGTCGAGCGACTCGGCGTCGGATTCCACCAGGGCTACGGGATGACCGAAACCGGCGGCAACATCACCTTTCTCGGCCCGTCCGATCACCGCTCCGAGGATCCCGCGGTGCTGCGCAGCGCGGGCCGTCCGCACGACGAGGTGAGCATCCGGATCGCCCCCGACGGCGAGATCCTGGTCCGCGGCGCGCAGGTCGCCGCACAGTACTGGCCCGGCGGGCCGGCGACCGTCGACGGCTGGCTGCACACCGGCGACGCCGGGTACATCGATGACAGCGGACGTCTCGTGGTGACCGACCGCCTCAAGGACGTCATCATCACCGGCGGCGAGAACGTGTCCTCGCGAGAAGTGGAAGACGTACTCTCCCTGCATCCGGGCGTCGAGCAGGCCGCCGTGGTCGGCGTGCCCGACGAGTACTGGGGCGAGGCCATCTGTGCGGTGGTGGTGCCCGGCCCGACGCAGCCGACCGTCGATGAGCTGATCGCCCATGTGCGGGCGCATCTGGCCGGATTCAAGCGGCCCCGGCATGTGCACTTCGTCGCGGAATTACCGCTGACCAGTAACGGCAAGGTCGCCAAATCGGCTGTCCGGCAGTACGCCCGCGACGCGCTGTGATCAACCTTTGTCGAGGCCCGCACGCTCGACGCTGAGCAGGCTCTCGGTGTGATGCTCGGCAAGGTAAGCCTGCCCGCCGCCGTTGAGCCCGAACAGCCGCTTACTCCACAACAGCCACACCACCGCAACGATATTGATCAGCACCGCCAGCAGCCGCAGCGTGGTCACCTTCTCGGTCAGCTCGTAGATCTCCAGCGGCAGAAAGGCACTCGTCGCGACCACCGCGAAATACTCGCCCCAGCGTTTCATCGACCACAGCCCGACCGCCTCGACGAGCTCGATCACGGCATAGGCGATCAACCCGATGGCGATCCACAGCAGCGTGGTCTCGGACAGGGTGAAGGCCTCGCCGATGTGCTGGACGATCTTGGAATCGTCGAGGTTCCAGCCGATCTGGTCACTCAACGGCCGAATCAACGGGAGCTCGGCTTCGAACTTCTGCTGCAGCTCCGTGTGAGATCTGCGCAGAGTGAACACCCCGGCGGCCACCAGCAGGATGACCAGCGCGCGGATCACCCGCTCCACCGCGAGCAGGCGCATCAGTGTCCGGTCGCGCAGCAACCGTCCGCGCGGCACCTCGGGGGCGGTGTCGGCGGGCCCGCGTCCACGGGGCGCCCCGACGACGAACGTCTCACACCGCAGGCAGCGCCATGCCTCCCCGACCGGCGTGTCGACACGCAGCCGGTCGGCGAGTGCGGTCTCGTCCGGGGCGAACGTCGCGTGCCCGTGCAGACCGCACGAACGCAGTGCGAAATCCAGTTTCACCGGGTGGCCCCCTGAATCGGCGCGAGCGCGAGCCGATCCCGGCTGCGACGGCTGGGCAATGAGGTCGGCGGGGTGTGTGCCAGGCGCAGGGTGAGGGCGATCGACTCATCGGCCTGCAGTCCGATCAGATCGTCGAATTCCCGCTGCAGCGACCCCAATTCACCGGCGAACGCCGGGGACAGCTCGTGCAGATCCTCGGCGGTCTGCGCGTACAGGAAGACCGGGGATACCGGCTGGGCACCGACACCACTCTGCTGAGCGGTGATCCACACCGCTTCCACCGCGGACCCACCGACGGCGTAGTCGCGCAGGTTGTGCCCTGGCACGCTGATGACGGCGAGTGCCGAGCTGGCCAGGATGCGGTCGCGCATATCGTCACCGAGCGCCGAGCCGGCGCCCCACCCGGCCAGTTGCGCCATCACATCGGGGCGGCGCAGCACGCCGAGCACCGCCATATCCCCCTCGTCGAATTCGAGGTTGCGCACATCGATACCGGCGTCCGGGTCGGGGTCACCCGGCCAGCGCAGCTCGGAGATCATCTCTGCGTGCAGGTGCGGGGTCAGGAACCGGATCCGGTCCGCGGCAGCGAAGATCCTTGCCGCCCGCTCCATGTCGGCGCGCTCGGTGAGCAGCCTGAGCCGCCCGCCCTGATGTTCGGCCGCGGCCGTCAGTGCCGTGACGAGGTCACCATCGACGGGATGCGGCTCGCCGTGATGACGGTTCGTCTCGCGCGCCATCATCGCCGCGAAAAGCCCGGCAAGGTCGGCGTCGGCGCCTGTTCCGAGCCGCAACCGGACCTGCAGCGGCACCCCGCCGGCGTCCTCGGAGACGCTGACCTCGCCGAGCGCGCCGTGCGCGGCCGCGGCGATGCGGGTGTTCAGCAGCGCCGCGCCGACCGCCACCGCGCTGCCGCGGAATCCGACGTCCATCGTCGATGTGTAGGTGGGCGCAATGCCGATCTCGACCCCGTCCGGCCGCACGCCGATACGCCACGGCTGGACGTTGCCGCCCGAGGGTGCCCGCATGGCCGCCACCGCCAGATCGCCGAGGAGTTCGCCCGGCGCAGCCACCGAAGTCGCTGTGTGACCGGGAGAATCGGTCCATTCGGTGTCACTACCGCTGTGATGGTTCATCTCGGGCTCATGAATCTGGTCGAGTGCCCAGCCGATGTCGAGACGGGTCCGGCCCGAACGCAGCTCCTCCCCGAGCCCGATCCGGCGGACGGCCTCGGTCACCGCGCACGCACCGATACCGACGTCGGCGGCGGTCTGCGGCCACGTCGACAGGGATTTGTCGATCTCGAGCAGCGAGGCCGCGATGCGGGCCGACAGCCGGTCGGCCTCCAGATGCCGAAGGATGTGCGGGATCTTCTCGCGATTGGACATGCCCGGCAGCAGATCGATATCGAGCTGCCCGAGCAATCCGTGCAGGATCGGGCGGCCCGGCTCGTGGTCGAACCGTTCCACGTCGACGATCCCGCGGTCGCTGGTCGCCATCAGCACCGGGATGCGCCGTTGCTGCGCGGCCATCCGGAGCACGGCTTTGATGTGCAGCGAATCGCATTCCTCAACCACGATGTCCAGACCGTCGACAAAGTCGTCGAGCGTCTCGGGATTGAGACCCGTGTCGAACACCTCGACGGGCAGGTAGGGATCGATCTCGGCGATCCGGCGCGCGGCGACGTATGCCTTGTTCACCCCGAGATCGAAGACCGTGGCCGGAACCCGGTTCAGATTGGACAGTTCCAGCTCGTCGAAATCGGCGAGCCGCAGGCTCCCGCACACCCCCTGCATGGCCAGCGTGTGCGCGATGATGTGCCCGACGCTCAGACCCGCCACTCCGATCGAGAGTTCGCGGAGGCGATCCTGCTCGACGGCGGTGATGCTGTTGCGATTGCGGTCCAGACGGAGTGCCCGAAATCCGCGCGGCCCCAGCACCGCCACGGCGGCGCGCCGCCACGGGTAGAACGCCCATCTGCCGGGCTCGGCGAGCAGATCCGGATCCGGTGGCGGGCGCAGACCTTCCAGGCTTGCCAGTTGCCGGCCGTGGTGATCCAGGAGTTCGATGCCCGGGTCCCGCCGGAGCGTGTCGAGGATTTCGCTGTCCGCGGGGTCGGCCGGGTCCAGAATCTGTGCGCGGTAAGCGATCGGCATGCTGTCCTCGTCATCCTCGTGCGCCACGGCGCGAACTCATCCGAGTCGTACACTAGGACCGATCCAACGGGGGCGTGGGGACCGACTCGACGGAGGTATGTCCTTGCCCGAGGTGACGCACGATCGGACCGTGGCCGAACTACCGCTCGCCCCGCTCAATCCGTTGCCCTACCGGCAAAGACGGGACGCGTTGCGTAACTTCCACACCGGCACCGACATCCTGCGTGATGCGGGCGGTCCGGTAACCCGGTTCAGCCTTGGCCCGAGTTGGCTCATGCCGCCCATCGTGGTGGCCACCTCACCTCAGGGAATACGCGATATCGTCAGCGTCCGGGACGGTTCCATCGACAAGACGAGCGCGGTCGCCACCCAGTTGCGCAGCCTCATCGGGGGGAATCTTTTCGTCTTGCCACACGAGGAGTGGCTACCGCGGCGGCGGACCCTGCAACCGGTTTTCACCAAGCAACGCGTCGACTCGTTCGCCGGGCACATGGCAGAGGCTGCCGAAATGATCACGGGCTCTTGGGTGGGCGGCAGCGAGATCGATCTGAACGGGCAGGCCCGGCTGCTGTCCATGCGGGCGCTGGGGCGTTCGGTGCTGGGACTGGACCTCGACGAGCGATCCGATGCCGTCGCCGAACCGCTGCGGGTGGCGACCAGTTACGCCGTGGCCCGCGCGCTGCGTCCGCTGCGGGCGCCGTCCTGGCTGCCGACGCCGGCGCGGCGACGGGCCCGGGCGGCCACCGAGGGCATCCGCCGGTTGGCCGCCGAGATCATCACCGCCTGCCGCGCCGACCCCACCCTGGACGCTCCCCTGGTGCACGCTCTCATCGCCGCCACCGACCCGGAGACCGGCCAGCCGCTGTCGGACAACGAGATCCGGGACGAGATGATCATCTTCCTGTTCGCCGGGCAGGACACCACCGCCACCACGCTCACCTACACCCTGTGGTCGTTGGGCCGCCACCGCGAGATCCAGGACCGGGTGGCCGCCGAGGTTGCCGCGATCGGGGACCGGCGGCTGACCACCGACGATGTCGCAAGGCTCGGCTACACCGTCCAGGTGATCAAGGAGGCGCTGCGGCTGTGCCCGCCCGGACCGACCGGCTCACGCAGGGCGACAAAGGATGTGGAGGTGGCCGGGTACCGGGTCGAGGCCGGCACCATGCTGGTGTTCGGTCGCATGTCGGTGCAACGCGATCCGTCGCTGTGGGCAAACCCCTTGCAGTTCGATCCCGACCGTTTCAGCCCGCAGAACGCCAAGGACCGCGACCGCTGGCAATACGTGCCCTTCGGCGGTGGCCCACGGTCCTGTATCGGCGATCATTTCGCGATGCTGGAGGCGACGCTGGCCATCGCCACCATCATCAGGGAGGTTCAGATCACCGCTCTGGACCCCGATTTCCCGCTGGCCGTGCCGTTCACCATGGTGCCGGGCGGTCCGATCCGCGCCCGGGTGACTGCGCGTTGATCCCTGGTGGGGCATACCCCACGAACACCCGCACCAGGGATCAACGCTCGCCAATTGGTCAATCGCACGCTGCGGGAACAGCGGCGGCGTCGAGGACCTGACCGTTGCGGATCAGCCCCGTCACCGCGGCATCCCAGCGCTGCAGCTGCGTGCGGGTCACAAACGATTCCGGAAGATGACGCTCGATGTGCGGCCGTAGGATCATCGCCCCGACCCGCAGGATCAGCGGGTTGAGGGCACCCCACACCGGATCGAGATCGGGGCTGGTCAGGCCGGCCTCGGCCAACTTCTCCCCCTGCGCGGCGCTGATCTGAAGCAGACCGTCGAAGATGACGGATCCGATCTTGTCACCCTCGACGAGCGCGTGCGCAATGTAGTTCACCAGGTCCGGGTATTCGTAGAGCAACTGGGAGAACCGGCTACCCATCTGCGCGAGATGTTCACTCGTCATCTCCGATACCGGTGTCGCCTCGATGATCTCCCCGAATACCTGCAGCACGTAGTCGTCGACGGCGGCCACCAACCCGGCCTTGTTGCGGAAATAGTGCTGCACCAGGCCGATCGAGACCCCGGCTTCCTCGGCGACGGCCCGCAGCGACGTCGCGGCGACACCCTTCTCGGCCAGCGTCCGCACGGCGGCATCACGAATGCGATCGATACTCGTGGGCCCGGGCGTCACCGTTGGCCTGAGAAAGACCGTCATAACCCGAGACAATACAGGCAACTTGTATTCCAATGCGACCCTATGGTTCGGCGATATGGCACGCTGGGCTGGCAATGCGTGCGTACCGCCGCGGACTGCCAGATGCGCTGGACAACCAATTCAGCTGAACAACAACGGGATAACCCACATGCCGAAGGTCACCTATCCAGCACCAGCCGGCCCGCTGCCCGGCTACCTCGCGACACCCACCACCGAAGGCCCCTGGCCGGCCGTCATCGTCGTGCAGGATGTGCGCGGGATGACCGCCGATGTCCGGCGCACCAGTGACCGCCTGGCCGCGGCGGGGTACCTCACGCTGGCGCCCGCGCTCTACGGACGCGGCCTCAAGATCAGATGCATGATCGCCACCATGCGCACCCACTTCGCGGGCACCGGTGCCGCCTTCGACGACATCGTCGCGGCGCGCGATCACCTGCTTGCCGACCCGGACTGCACCGGCAAGGTCGGCCTGGTCGGCTTCTGCATGGGCGCGGGCTTCGTCCTGCAACTCGCGCCCAGCGGCCTGTTCGACGCGACCGCGCCCAACTACGGGCTGACCCCCAAGAACATCGAGGTGCTCGCCCAATCCTGCCCAATGGTGGCAAGTTACGGCGCGAAGGATCGGATCGCGCGCAGCGGATCGGCGGCCGAACTGGAGGCGGTGCTCGCCAAGGGCGGCGTACCCCGCGATATCAAGGAGTACCAGAACGTCGGGCACAGCTTCATGAACGATTTCGGCATCCCCGCCCCGTTCGATGTGATCGAGCGGATCGCCGGCATGGAGTACTCCGAACCGGAGGCCGAGGACGCGTGGCGGCGCATCCTGTCCTTCTTCGGTGAACATCTGCGCTGACTCCCGCTACGCTTTGGCGCTATGGGCGAAGTGATGGACTGGGATGCTGCGTACTCCGACCACATCTTCGCGGGCCCGCCGCCATGGAACATCGGTGAGGCACAACCCGAGATCGCCGCGCTGATCGACGCCGGCAAGATCACCAGTCCCGTCCTGGACGCCGGCTGCGGTGTCGGAGATGTGTCACTGGCGCTGGCCACGGCCGGGTACGACGTCGTCGGCGCCGATATCTCCACGGTCGCCATCGAAGCCGCCACCCGCGCCGCCGCGGAGCGCGGGCTGGCGAATGTCCGCTTCGTGCAGGGTGACCTGCGCACCCTCACCGTGGACGGCGAACCGTTCAACACCGTCGTCGACTGCACGCTGTTCCATTCGCTGCCGGTCGAGGCCCGCCCGGATTACCTGCGCGGCATCCACGAGGTGTGCGCCCCCGGCGCGGTGCTGCACATGCTGGTGTTCACCACCGACGCGCTGCCCCCGGATTCCCCGTTCCCGGTGCCCAACCTGGTGACCGAGGCCGAGCTGCGCGAGGCCGTGTCGCAGGTCTGGACGATCGAGAACGTCCAGCCGGCCTTCGTGGCCGTGCAGTTGCCCGACGTCCCGAACCTGCCGGAACATAGCTTCGACAGCGACGCGAAGGGCCGCGTGAAGCTGCCCGCACTGCTGTTGTCGGCCCGCAAGAGCTGACCCGGAGCGACGGGGAGCTGGCACCGGGGCGAGCGCAGCGACGGGAAGCTAGCACCGGGGCGAGCGAAGCGACGGGAACTAGCACCGCCAGTCGATGGTCCCGGTCGCCAGCATTTGTGCCATGGTGTCCGCGTCGACCGGTGGAGACAGCAGGAAACCCTGGGCCTGATGGCAGCCCAACTTCACCAGCATCTGCGCGGCCGCCTCGGTCTCCAGTCCGACGGCGACCAGCCCGAGGCCGAACGCTTCGCCGAGGGACACGATGGCCCGGATGATCGCCAGATCGTCCTTGCTTCCGTCGAGGTGTTGCACGAATGACCGGTCGATCTTCAAGGTGTCGATGGGCAGCGACTTCAGCCTGCTCAAATCGCTGTAGGCGGCCCCGAACTCGTCGAGTGCCAGTCCCACGCCGAGTGCTCGCAGCGCGGTGAGGATCTCGTTGTTCAGATCGGCGTCGTCGGTGACGAAGCTCTCCGAGAACTCCAGACTCAACGAGGCCGGATCGAGCTCGAACTCCGCCAGCACCCGCGCCACATGGTCGACAAAACCATCGGCCACCCGCTGTACCGGTGACACGTTGACCCGCAACTTCACGTCCTGCGCGAGCCCCATCGACTTCCATTGCCGCAGTTGCGCGCAGGAGTCCTGAAGTACTTTGCGGCCCAATACCGCTGCCAGGTTCGAGGATTCGGCGACAGGCATGAAGGCGCTCGGCAGCAGCATGCCCCGGGTGGGGTGGTTCCACCGCACCAGCGCCTCGACCGCGACCACCGTGCCGGTACGCAGGTCCACCTCGGGCTGGTAGTGCACGACGAACGCTTCGCTCTCGATGCCGTCGCGCAGGTGCAACTCGACATCGTTGAGCAGCTGGTATTTCAGGGCGATGGCGTCGGTGAAGACGGCGGCGTCATTACCTCCCGAGCCCTTGGCCGCGACCAGTGCCAGGTCGGCGTAGCGCAACACATCGGAGGCCGAGTCATGGCCCGGGAAACCCACCGCCACACCGATACTGGCGGTGCGGCGGACGAACTCGCGGCCGACCGTGAAGGACTCCCGGACGAGCAGCCGGATCCGTTCGGCCAGCAGCGCGGCCTCCTCCAGCACCATCGGCTCATGCGGCACGATCACGAACTCGTCCCCGCCCTGACGAGCGAGAAGTGCCGTGTCACCGATGGATTCGCGCAGCCGCCGGGCGAACTGTGCGATCAGTTCGTCCCCCGCGGTGTGGCCGAACAGGTCGTTCACCGATTTCAGGCGGTCCAGGTCGGTGAACAGCACCGCCACCGGTCCGTCCTGTCCCGGCGCGAGGCGTTCATCGAGATGATCGGTGAGCACCCCGCTGTTGCACAGCCCGGTGAGATCGTCGTGTTCTGCCAGAAACTGCAGCCGTTCGATCGCGACCAGCCTGGCCTGCAACTGGGCGAACATGGTCGCGATGGTCTTCAGGGCGTTGAGCTCTTCTTCCAGCCACTCCCGGTCGCCGTATTTCACGAAACCCAACGTGCCGGTGGTGACGTCATGCGACAGCAATGGCACGCAGGCCAGCGACGTCTGCGGAACCTCGGTGCCCTGCTGGATCGTCTGCTGATACTCGTCGGTCTTGGGCTCCGGGCGGATCACCAACGGCTCCTTGAGCCATTCGGCCATCGCGAAAACCGGGTCGGCGTCGGCGAAGTAGACGACACCGATCGGGTCCGGATCGGGCACGAAGGTACGTATCGGCCACTGCGCCACCAACCGGGTCGCGTGGATCTCGTGATCGTTGTGCCGCAGGAAGGCGACATCGAGCCCGAGATAGGCCGCCAGATCGGTGAGCACCAGTTCGCAGACTTCGACCACGTTGTCGGTGTGCGCGGTGATCAGCCGCTTGGCAGCCAGATCCACCAAACCGTTGAGACTGCCGATCAACTGGCGCCACCGACTTTGCAAGCCCCCCGAGTTCCGGCAGCACAGCGAGAGGTGCACATCGCCCACACTTTAGCGGCCCGCGTCCATTCTGCGGCGGCGCCAAGCCGGTGTGCACATACCGCACCGCTCAGTGGATTCGGTCCAGCAGACTGCGCGCGACGACGGTGACCAGAACGCGGTCGTAGGTGATGGCGAGATCGAACCGGCGCTCCGCCTCGGGCACCGAGCCGGTGGTGTCCTGCTCACGGGCGATCAGCGCCGCGCAATGGTCCGGCCCGAGGATGAGCACGATCCACTGCCCGCACAGCGGATCGTCGGGTGCCAGGTCCACGCCCCGGACGCCGGATCCCAGATCCTCGGGCAGGCCCCGGCCGAAGATCGCGACCAGTGCCGAGGACCGCGCCAGTTCGCTGTAGCGCGCACTGGTGGAAGCGGTGAAGTGCTGCGCCATCTGCATGGAGGCCATCACCATCGGCGGGTCGGTCGCATGCCGCGCCTGGGCCTCGATGTGCCGGGAGAACGGTATCAGGGTGGCCTTGCGCGCGGTTCGCACCAGGACCTTGCCCGCCACGAGGTCGAACGGTGAGTCGCCGACCGGCTGCACCGGGTGCTTCATCGGCGGTGGCGACCACGCCACCGACACGGATTCGACCAACGGACCTGGGCGTCCGAACTTGTAGCCCTGGCCGAGGTCGGCTCCCAGCGCCAGTGCCTGCTCGAGGTGCTGGTCGGATTCAATGCCCTCGGCGAGCAGCACCGCCCCGGTGCGCTCGGTGTGCGCCAGCACGGCGGCCAGGATGTGCGCCTGGGCGTCGGTGGGGTGGGACTGCACCAGATCGACGTCGAGTTTGACGATATCCGGGCAGATGACGTCGAGCAGCGCCAGCGAATCAGGATGGGCGCCAATATCGTCGAGGGCGATGCCGAACCCGTCCGCACGCAGACCCGCCACCTTCCGCAGCAGCGCCCGCGGGTGGGTGAGCAGGCTGCGTTCGGTCAGCTCGAAAATCACCCGCAGCTCGTCGTGCGCGCGGTCCAGCAGCGGGTTCTCGGCGCGGCTGAGGTGGCTACCGAGCGGCTCGCAGTTGAGCGCGAGCAGGGTGCCCCGAGGCAGGTCCCGACGCAGGGCATTGTCGATCGCGGCGTCGATGCACATCTTTTCCAGGCCGCCGAGCCTGCCGGTGGCCGCCGCGTGGGCGAACACCGCCTCGGGATCGGGGTCGCCGAGCGCCGGCCACCGCGTCAGGGCCTCGAAGCCGACCACCGAGCCGTCCGCGAGCGCCGTGATGGGCTGGAAGGCCGGGTCGAGCCCGACTCCGGACACGGCCGCGTCGAGATTCGCCTCGTGGGGACGGCTGCGCGCAGTGGGCGACACGATCATCCCCTTGCGTTGATACGCGTGACGCCGACCGATTCCCACTCACCCCGCATGCGCCTCGATGGCAAACATAGTCCGGCCCGCCGAGCGCCGCGTCACGTTCGGCGAAGGCGGTGCACACAGCTGGCCCCGGAAACGGAAAAGTCCGTCCCGACCGAAGCCGGAACGGACTTTCGAAAACGTGGAGCTAAGGGGATTCGAACCCCTGACCCCCACACTGCCAGTGTGAAACTGCATGTGCTGGCTGGTGTCGATTGGTCTAGCGGGGTGTCCATACGTCCACGTCAAATGGTCGGATCACGTCAGGTCTGTCTAGTGCGTATTTGCCCGTGCCCCGGAGGCGTAGGACACCGTTAGGACACGTCGAACTGGTGTTCGCCCGTGTCGCCCCCCGTTCCACCGCCACCTGTGGGTGCCGTACGGCATCATCGTGACTATGCCGTCGATACCCGCCCCGGTGGAGCCTTCCGTGCTCCGTTGGGCACGCGAATCGTGCGGCCTGATCGAGGTAGCGGCGTCGCGCAAGATCGGGGTGGCTGACGATCGCGTGGCCGCGTGGGAGGCGGGCGAGGCTGTGCCGACAATCGCACAGTTACGCAAGGCTGCCGAGGTTTACAAGCGGTCGCTGGCGGTGTTCTTCCTCCCTGCGCCGCCCGAGGGGTTCGACACCCTGCGCGACTTCCGGCGGCTCGACGGTGCCGACGCGGCGAAGTGGTCGCCGGACCTGCATGAGGAGTTTCGCCGCGCCCACACACAGCGCGAATTCGCGCTGGAACTGGCCGAGACCGAGGAACGGGCGCTACCCGACGCCTGGCGCGTCCCGGTGTCCGCCGACGACAACGACACCGACATTGCCGCGCGCATCCGATCAACGCTGATCGAGGTCGGGCCGCTGCCCATCCCGCCGAACTCTCCGAGTCCCTATGAGCACCTGAATGCGTGGGTGTCGGCCATCGAGGCGTCCGGCGTGCTGGTGCTGGCGACCCGTGGCGGCAGGGTGACCGTGGACGAGATGCGGGGCATGTCGCTGTTCTTCGACGTGCTGCCGGTCATCGTGCTCAACGGCGGCGACTACCCCCGCCCACGGCTGTTCTCGCTGCTGCATGAGTTCATCCACCTGGTGCTCCACACCGAGGGGCTGTGCGACGTGGTGACCGACGACAAGCCGCGCAACGCCAACAGAACGTTGGAGGCGCGGTGCAACGCCATCGCCGCCGCCGTACTGATGCCCGCCGCCGCCGTGCGGGCGAGGCCGGAAGTCATCGCGCGAACCGACATACCGGCGTCGTGGACCTACGACACACTGCGCCCTGTCGCCGCGCAGTTCGGTGTGAGCGCCGAGGCGTTCCTACGACGGTTGTCCACGCTGGGGCTGGTGCCGGTCGAGCTGTACCGCCAGCGCCGCGCCGAGTTCACTGTCGCCCACGACGAGGAGGCCGACCGCAACCGCGCCTCGGGCGGCAACTGGTACCGCAGCGCCGTGCGCGACCTCGGCAAAGGATACGTGCGCGCCGTGACCGACGCCCACCGCCGCCGGGTCATCGACAGCAACACCGCCGCGATCTACCTGGACGCGAAGGTTAGCCAGATTCCCCGCCTGGCCGAGTCCGCCGAGTTGCGGAGCGTCGTGTGACCGATCAGTTCTATTCGTTCGACACCAGCGCGATCCTCAACGGGCGGCGCGACCTGTTCCGGCCCAAGGTGTTTCAGACGCTCTGGGTGCAGATCGAGGGCGCCATCGAGGCCGGACAGATCAGGTCGGTGGACGAGGTGCAGCGCGAGTTGAACAGGCGCGACGACGACGCCAAACGGTGGGCCGATGCGCAAGGCGACCTGTTCGTGCCGCTCGAAACCCCCATCCAGCAGAGCGCCGCCCAGATACTCACGGTGCACGGCCGGCTCGTCCGGCAGGGCGGTAGACGCAGCGGCGCGGACCCGTTCGTCATCGCGCTGGCGATGGTGCGCAACGGCACCGTCGTCACCGAGGAGACCGCGACCGGCAGTCTCGACAAACCGCGCATCCCCGACGTATGCGGCGACCTCGGCGTGCCGTGTCTCAATCTCATGGAGTACATCGAGGCGCAGGGGTGGACGTTCTGATCAGTGCGACGACGCCGCCACGACGTCCGTTCGCTCTGCGGGTGCGCCGCGCGAACCTTATCCCTCGGTGATGATCAGCGCGTACTCGATGCTGTAGGTGTTGGTCAGGCCGAGTGCTTGTTCCCACTGGTGAATGAACTCGGCGGATTTGTCGCACGCCCACTGCGCGACCCCGGCGCACAGAACATGGTGCGGGAACCAGGGTTTCGCTCCTTGCATCAACGGGTTCGGCGGCACCAACTGGATCAGCCGTTTCTGCAAGGCGTGCGCCTCGTTGTCCCATTGGAGCTTTGGTTTGAAGTGCACGAACGCGTCGCGCAGTTTTACTAGGCCGCGTACGTCCTGAGCGGGTCGCCTGCCCTTTTCGATACCCCGCCCAGTAGCGCAGATCAATGTTTGGTCTAGCTTGTCGATCACCGGCAGTCGGTCCGAACCTTCCCGCTCGGCCAGGTCGCGTATGGCGTCGACCTGCTTGTCTTCGAGACCAGCTAGCCGCTGGCTAGCAGACGCACGTATCGGCTCCGTGGCAGCGAACCAGATTTCGTTTACGCGGGCTTCTAGGAACGCCGCAGACTCAACGATTGCGCACACCGCGTATGACTCGGCGTCGTAGTCAACGGTCGGCAACTCACCGCGCCGCATCTCCAGAACAGCGCGTTCCCGTTCGCGGCACTGTGACGCCATCAAGCGGGCGGCGCGGATATGTGCACCCGCAAAATAGTGGCGCGTCCCGATAACGTCGTACTGCCCTTTGGCCGATGGGTCTCCCATGGCCGAATTATGCCGCCCTCAACCGACGGTGGTGGGCGAGGAAAAGGAAGCATCAGGTCGAGCTCGGCCAGGCACAAGGCGCAGACCGATGGAGCGGCTGAGCATGTTGGGGGCAACCACCGCCACCAGCACGCCATCCGGTCCGTGCGCGACTCTAGCTTGTTCCCTGAACGCCGTTGCGGCAGACCACTTCGACTTCGTCCATGCGCCAGACGAACCCAAGGTCAGACTCGTCGCTCGTCCGGCCTGAATACACCCCGATGAGCTGCGACACCGGACCGGTCGTCACGCCCAACGCACCGTCACTGCGAGTGACGACGGTGCCCTCGGGGCGGTGCCGCATGACAGCCGAGCCCGACTGGCCCTGACGAGTCCTCGCGTCGATGAGCATCAGCGGTAGGCGCTTGTCCGCGACGGTGTAACCGAAGTACGGCTCGGAGGCGATGCTGCCACGTGTCCAGAGCGGGAACATCGGTCCGGTGATCAGCGCGTCGGGGTAGCCGACGACGAAGACTTCCTGCCCGGCGGCGAGGTTGGGCCAGGGCGCTTCGTGAGGCTCGCGCGCCTCGACCAGGGGCGTGGTCCAGGGAATGACGAGCGTGTCGTCATCGGTGAACTTGACTGGCAACACCACGACGTCCATATCGGCGCCGAACGTCGGGTGCTCCATCCAGCGGGGCTTCCAATCGTCTCCCAGGAGCGGAACCAGGAACGCCTTCAACTTGATCTGCGTGCTTCCGACGTGCGGCCCGACCTCTGATGGTCCGATCTGCCAGCCGCCAGCGGGCGGCTTCGCCAAGAGATGGAGCACGATGTGGGTCGGGGCCATCGAGTATCCACCAAGGAACTCGCCCGTCTGCCAATGACGGCCCGTCACGTTGTGCCGCGCAGTGACGAGGAACTGCTGGCCTTCGAGTTCGAAGATGAATGCGCTGCCGTAAGCCAGTGATCGCAACTCTTTGGCCTGCTCCGCGTCCACGTCGGGGCCGTCCGGGCAGTAGACCATTTCCATGCGCACCGATCGTGCCGACGCCGTTGGTAGCTGAATTGGAGGCATGGCCAAGCTGTAGCACTCGCCACCGACCATCAGGGTGACCGGGTCGTCGCGGTGACGGCCCGGCGCACCCCTCCGGCCTCAACTGCTAGGACAGGAACAGGATGACGCCATCGCAGATGTCCTGCGTGACCGTGTTCCCGCAATCCTGGCAGTGGCCATTACCGTGGCCGTCGGTCCGGTGTTCAGTGAACATCCCAGAACCTCCTGGTTGCGAAGTGGACCCCGGCGACAGGCCGTCCGCCGTGGCTGCGGAAGCCAAATAACCCACAGGAGTTCCTAACGTTCCCGGTAATTCAGCTAACCGAACACTAGCAATATTACTCCTTTGAACTGCAGTTCTAGCAAATAGAATCAGATCAGCAAAGTTTAGATAGAGGCACTAAATTCACCCGCGTCCCATCTGGTTGCGAACTTGGCTCCGCTACAGGGTGCTATCCGAGATCGTTACCGGATCGTTATCTAGTTCGGCCGTTCGCGCAGGTTGGGGCAGCACTTTCCGGCGACGGGACATTCGTCGCCACTGTGGTTCGAATCACAGGAATTGTGGTCCCAGCTAACGCCGAAAACGACATACATGCAGCAGGCCAGTTCCTCGATCACGTCGCCAACCACCGCCTCGCCGGATGCTTCGCGCTGACGCTGCTCGGTCTGCGCCGCGAGGAGGTCGGCGGGTTGCGCTGGCAGGACATCGACCTAGAGACCGGCGCGCTGCGGATCCGCCAGGCCCGTGTCGATGTCAACGGCCACGACACCATCGTGACGCCGAAGACCGACCGCAGCTCTCGCGATCTCCCCCTCCCGCCGCGCGAGCTGTCGATGATCAAGACGATGCGTGCCGCCCACCTGCGCGAGCACCTGGCCATAGGCCGACCGCTGGCCAACGCCGATCTGTTGCTCTCGCGGGCCGATGGCACTCCCCTGCCGGTGCGTGAGTACAGCCGCGAGTTCACCGCGCAGCGCACGGCGTGGACTTAAGGCGATCACTCTCGGCAAGCTGCGGCACTCCAATATCTCGCGGATGCGCGCGGCAGGTATCGGGGCCGATGTCGTCGCCGCCTGGCACGGTCACACCGAGCGCATGACGCAGGCCGTCTATGGCCGGGTGACCGACGACCGGCTCACGGCAGCGTCGGCGGTGTTCTCGGCATCCGTAGGACAGCCACCGGCAGTAGGACAAACTTAGGACAATCGGCCCTGCGCGCAACCCCGCCGACTAACCAGAAAACCCGCCCTGACCGAGGTCAGAGCGGGTTTCTGTCTGTGGAGCTAAGGGGATTCGAACCCCTGACCCCCACACTGCCAGTGTGGTGCGCTACCAACTGCGCCATAGCCCCGTTTGTGGTGCTGTTGAAAGGTACACCACTGTCCCACACAGGTTCAAAACAGCTGGTCAGGGCACCTCGCCGCCGGCCTCTGGGCCCAGCGGGCGGACCGGGGTGTGCTCGGCGGGCGGCCGGCCCCTGGTCTCGGGGGCGAACACCCAGGCCAGCGCGGCGACCAGCAGGATCGCCCCGCTGATCACGAACGCCCAGGAGAACGAGAAGTACTGCGCGATCAACCCCACCAGCAGCGAGCCGCCGATCGAGCCGACGTCGGCCATCATCTGGAAGGTCGCCACCGCGGTGCCGCCGCGCGATTTGTTGCCGACCACGTCGGCGACCGCGGCCTGCTGCGGTGAGACGAAGATCCCCGTGGCCGCGCCGGCCACATAGGCCGCGGCCAGGAAGACCGGCAGCGAGGTGGTGTAGCCCACCAGCGCCGTCGACACCGCTGCCAGCGTCAACCCGAAGATCAGCAGCTTGCGCCGCCCCAGCTTGTCCGACAGGTACCCGCTGGGGATGACGACCGAGATATTGCCCACCGCGAACGCCGTCAGCGCCAGCCCGGCCGCACCCGGGCCCCGACCCAGCACCTCCACGACGAACAGCGGAACCAGCGCGATCCGCAGCCCGAACGATGCCCACCCGGTGGCGAAGTTGGAGATCAGCGCCGCCTTGTAGGCCCGATGCGCGAACACGGTGCGGAACGGCACCGGCGGGGCCTCGTCCTCGTCCGAGCGGCCGGCGATGGTGGAATGCCGCAGGCTGACGAACACCACGGCGGCGGCGACCAGCAGCGCGGCGCCGTAGATCAGGAACGGCGCAGACAGGCCGAACCCCACGGTCAGGCTGCCCAGGACCGGCCCGCCGACCGAGCCGATCATGAAGCCCGACGAGAACAGTCCGGCGACCCGGCCCCGCGCATCGGCCGGCGAGATGCGGATCAGCAGGCCCAGCGAGGACACCGTGAACATCGCCGAACCGAGACCGCCGAGGGACCGGAACAACAGCAGCTGCCAGTAGCTTTCGGCCAGTGCGCAGGCACCGGTCGAGAGCGCCACGATGACCAGTCCGCTGATGTAGACCTTGCGCTCGCCGAGCCGCTGCACCAGAAATCCGGCCGGCGGTGCACCGATCAGACGCAGCACGGCGAAGGCGGTGATGACAAACGTCGCGGCGGCAATACTGACCCCGAAGTGCCGGGCGTACTGCGGTAGCACCGGCGCCACCACCCCGAAACCCAGCGCCACCACGATATTGGCGGCGACCAGGACCCAGACCTCGCGCGGCAGCCTCCGCTTGGCGTCAGCCGGACAGTCTTCCTCCGCGGTAGAGCTCACCCGATGACTGTATTCACCACATCTTTGGCGGCCTCCTGCACCTCCGCCAGATGCTCGGGTCCCTTGAAGGACTCCGCGTAGATCTTGTACACGTCCTCGGTGCCCGAGGGCCGGGCGGCAAACCAGGCGTTCTCGGTGGTGACCTTCAGCCCGCCCAGGGCCGCCCCGTTACCGGGCGCGCTGGTGAGCTTGGCGGTGATCTTCTCCCCGGCCAGTTCGGTGGCGCTCACCTGCTCGGGTGACAGCTTGGCCAGGCGGGCCTTCTGGTCGCGGTCGGCCGGGGCGTCGATGCGTGCGTAGGTGGGCGCCCCGTACTCGGCGGCGAGTTCGGCGTAGCGCTGCGACGGGGTGGACCCGGTGACCGCGAGGATCTCCGAGGCCAGCAACGCCAGGATGATGCCGTCCTTGTCGGTGGTCCAGGTTGAGCCGTCGGTCCGCAGGAAGGAGGCGCCCGCGCTTTCCTCACCACCGAAACCGATTGTCCCGCCGATCAACCCGTCCACGAACCATTTGAAGCCGACGGGCACCTCGACCAGCTCGCGGCCCAGCCCGCCGACCACCCGGTCGATGATCGAACTGCTCACCGCGGTCTTGCCGACCGCGGTGGTACCCGGCCAGCCCGGGCGGTGGGTGAACAGGTAGTCGATGGCGACCGCCAGGTAGTGGTTGGGGTTCATCAGCCCGCCGTCGGGGGTGACGATGCCGTGCCGGTCGGAGTCGGCGTCGTTGCCGGTGGCGATCTGGTACTCGCCGATCTTGCCGATCAGCGAGGCCATCGCGTTCGGCGAGCTGCAGTCCATCCGGATCTTGCCGTCGGTGTCCAGCGTCATGAACCGCCACGTCGCATCGACCAGCGGGTTGACCACGGTGAGGTTCAGATTGTGGGTCTCGGCGATGGCGCCCCAGTAGTCGACGCTGGCGCCACCGAGCGGATCCGCCCCGATGCGCACCCCCTGCGCGCGGATGGCGTGCAGATCAACCACGTTGGGCAGATCCGCGACGTAGGCGTTGAGGTAGTCGTGGCGCTGGGCGACCTGCAGGGCGCGCGAGAGCGGGACCCGCTTCACCGAGCGGATGCCGTCGCGCAAGATCTCGTTGGCCCGCTTGGCGATCACACTGGTGGCGTCGGTGTCGGCGGGGCCGCCGTTGGGCGGGTTGTACTTGAAGCCGCCGTCGCGCGGCGGATTGTGCGACGGGGTCACCACGATTCCGTCGGCCAGGTCGGTGTCGCGGCCCCGGTTGAAGGTGAGGATGGCGTGGCTGACCGCCGGTGTCGGGGTGTAGCGGTCGGCGGCGTCGATCATCGCCACCACGTCATTGGCCGCCAGCACCTCCAGCGCCGACGCCCAGGCCGGCTCGCTCAGGGCGTGGGTGTCGCGGCCGATGAACAACGGGCCCGTGGTGCCCTGCGCGGCGCGGTACTCCACGATCGCCTGGGTGGTGGCAATGATGTGCGCCTCGTTGAAGGCCCCGTCGAGCGCGGAGCCGCGGTGCCCGGACGTCCCGAACGCCACCTGCTGCGCGACGTCATCGGGGTCGGGTTGCACCGTGTAATAGGCGGTGACCAGATGTGCGAGGTCGACGAGATCTTCGGGCTGTGCCGGCTGACCGGCTCGCGGATTGGCCACCATGACACCATCCTTGCCTACCCGCGGCACCGGTGTCTCGCCGTAGTGCAAGCCGGTCGCAAGTTCGTCGCAAGTGGGCCGTTACAAGGTTGCCGGCATGAACAATTCCGCACGATCAGCCCACTCCGCAGACAACATCGGTCGTCCCGCCGATCCGGCGCCCGACCTCAGCGGGATCACCCTGACCCACCGCGCCATGGTCACCGACACCCGGCGCCTCGCCGAGCTGACCACCGCCGTCGCCCAGCGCCGGCTGCCGTGCGGTCCCCCGCGTGCCAAGGCCTTGGCCCGCTATGTCGCGCTGATGTGTGAGTCGATCCACCATCACCACACCATGGAAGACGATGTGCTGTGGCCGGTGATCGAGGCCTGCGCGGGTGACTTCATCGACCTGACGGAGCTGACCGAGGATCATGCCGCGCTGGATCCGCGGTTGGACCGGCTGCGCGTCCAGGCCGCGGCCTTCGGGCGGTCCGCCGACCCGGAGCTGGCCCGGCCGCTGGCCGCCGGGCTGACCGATCTGCACCAGCTGCTCCAGGCGCACATCGCCGACGAGGAACGCGAACTGTTCCCGGTGATCCGCCGGTACGTCTCGGTCGAGGACTGGGAGGCGATCGAGAAGGCGGCCCGGCGCAGCGGGCGGTTGTCCTTCGAGGGGCCGCGCATCCTGGGAGTGGCCGATGATGCCGAGCGCGCGATGATCGCCGCCAGTGTGCCGGGCCCGCTGATGCTGCTGCTGCGTTTCTTCTCCGCCCGGCACCGCCGCTTCGAGCGCGCGGTATTCGGCTGACTCACCCGTTGATTACGGGGTGAAACTCGCGTACCCGGGGTGAATCCGCCCGCGGGAACCCCGGGTACGCGAGTTTCGCCAACGAAGGTCAGTCGACGGTGGGTGCTCCGCCGATCAAGAGCAGGGCGCTGTCCCGGCCCTGCCTGAGGAACTCGATGATCTCGGCCGCTGCCGAGCGCAACTGCTTGTCGCTGGCCCGCTCGGGTCCGAGCAGCGCGGTGACCGCGGCACCGAGGACGCCGAGGGGGTCGGCGGGCTGGGGCCGCGGCGCGGGGTTGACGACGGACATCGCGATCCCGGTGACCAGCCCGTGCAGGGCAAAAGCCTGATCGTTTGTCTCCCAATCATTTCGGGCCAACGTGTGACGGCGCCACACCGGAAGCACCGCACCGATCACCGCGCCGGGGCCGAGCGTGTCATTCAGTGCCACCGAGCGCGGATGGTCGGCCAGGACGCCGAGCAGATCTTCATCATGGCGCTGCATGGCGGCCAGCAGTGGCTGGCTGACCGCGACCTCGAGCATCATCGGGCAGAACCGGGATGGGCGTGCAAGGTCGGGATCGTCGCCAATGCGTCCGATCAGATCATCAAGCAGTCCCAGGAAGCCACGTCCGACCAGGCCGATGAGCAGATCCTCTTTGGTCGGCCAGTACAGATAGACGGTGCCCTTCCCCACGTGTGCGCGTTTGGCGACGTCGGCAACGGTGAAACCGCGTGCGCCCCTTCCCATGAGCAACTCGCCGGCCGCCGACAGAAGTCGGGCCGCTTTCGCCGAGTGCTGCTCGGGCAGGCCGACCGCCGGGGTGCTCACCGCCATGAGTCTAATGTCCGATCGATCAGGCAGGACCAACTGACCAGAATGGTCGTTTGGTCAGTTCTTCGGTACGGTGAACATCGAGACGCGATGTACACACTGGGGCTGGGAGACGACATGACCACGAATCCGCGTGCTGATCGACCGAGCCGAATGCACGCGATGCAGCACGCCATATTCGCGGTGGCAGATGCGGTCGCACCGCTGGTGGATGCGTCCCGGGTCTATGTCGACGGGCTGCACACCCTGCCGCGAGACGGCAGGTTCCTGCTGGTCGGAAACCACACGACCGCCGGCTGGGTCGAGGTTGTCTCGATTCCGTATTTCGTGCACCGCGAACTCGGCGTGCGCGTCCGAGGGCTCGCCACCCGTCAGCTTGCCGATATGAACGGAGTGCTTCGAGACGTGTTGGAGGCGGCCGGGGCGGTCGTCGGCGACCCCGAGACCGGGGGTCAACTGATGCGGCAGGGCGAGACGGTCCTGGTCTTCCCCGGGGGCGGCCGGGACATGCTCAAGTTCAAGTCCGAGGAGTACCAGTTGCATTGGGAGGGACGCAACGGATTCGCGCGGCTGGCCATCGCACACGACTACCCGATCATCCCCGTCGGACTGGTGGGCGGCGACGACGTCTACGGCAGCTTCGTCGAACGCGATGGCACCTGGGAACGGATGACCCGCGGCCTCGGTGAACGTCTGCACGGTGTCTCCGGCGTCGGGATCCCCCTCATTCGCGGAGTGGGCCCCACCCTGGTGCCGCGACCGCAGCGCATGTACCTGAAATTCGGATCCCCAATCGATACGAAACGGCCCGCGAACGCAAACGCCGAAGAGTGGGAAGCCACCGTCAAGATGCGCTCACAGACGGCACTGGAGGCGACACTGGCCGACCTTCTGGCGATACGGCGCAACGACCCGTTCCGCAACCTGAATCCGCTCGCCTGGAGAAGGGCCGTGCGCCCGGGGTGCACCACCTGACGGAACCAGCGGTTGGCGGTACGTCCGCTGTGGTCCGCCGAAACTCGCGTACCCGGCGTCGGCGCGGCCGAAATGACGCCCGGTACGCGAGTTTCGCCAACGAAGGTCAGTCGATCAAGGCTTGGGCGGCCGCGCGCAGCCGTTCGGTCAGCTCCGCCGCGGCCCGCCGGTAGCGCGCGGCACCCGCGGCATCGCCGGTGGCCTCGGCGACGGCGGCCAGCGCGGCGTCCACCGGGCCGGTGAGCAGAGTCCCGTTGTCGAGGCCGGCGAACCGCCCGGAGTACGGCAGCAGCTCCGCCGCGGTGGCGGTCGCGACGGCGAGATCGCCCATCGCGACGGCCGCATGGGCCCGCAGGGTCGCCATCGCGACGAAGTAGAAGGATCGCTCGATCGGGACGCGCTGCGCCCAGATCTGCTGGGCCTCTTGGGTTCTGCCCGCCTGATGCAGGGCGATCGCGGCGCCGTCGGCGATGATGCGGGACACGAAGCGGTGCACGGCGACCAGATCGTCGGCCATCGGGGCGAGGCTGCCGCGCACCAGGTTGGCGCTCACCCGGCCCACGATGCCGATATGCGCCCCGTTGGCCACCCCGTATTCGGCCAACTTCGCCGAGACGGCGATATAGGCCCGCTCCCCCTCGTCGGCCCGGCCGGCCAGCACGGCCAGCTGCGCACCGAAGGCGTCGAGCACACCCAGCAGGAAACCGAGCTGGCCGGTACCGGCGCGCGCCACCGCCTGGTCGGCGTGCGCGGCCGCACCCGCCAGATCCGAGCGCCCGGACGCGTCCAGAAACGCGAACCAGTGTGCCACCGCCTGATAGTCGATGGCATCGCAGGCTTCGGCTACCGAGAGTAGCTCGGCGACAACGCTTTCCCGCTCGTGGGCCAGGTCGGGGCCAAGGCAGGAAAAGGCCCGCACGTTGAGCGCCGCACACAGCAGCCGCTGGTTGCCGGCCGGATCCTGCGCATGCACTGCCCGGGCCAGTGCCAGCGCCTCCTCCCCGGCGGCCAGCGCCGAATCATGTTCCACACCCTCCAGTTCGGTGAACAGGGTCAGCAGCAACCGGGCACGCACCTGCGGGGCCTGTTCACGGTTCAGCACCCGCCGCAGCGGGTCGACGATGGCGTGGTCGATGAGGTCGCCGTCGCGGACCCGCCACACCAGCGGGCTGTCCGAGGCGGTCAGCGCCTGCACCGCCAAGACGTCGTGGGAACCGACAGCAACCATGGTGTGGTGCAACTCTTCCCGCGATCCGATCGCATCACCGGCCTGGGCGAGTGCGGCGATGAGACCGCACCGGGCGGGTACCACCGCCGAGCGGTCCGCGCCGGCCAGCTCGAACATGCGCACCGCGGCCCGCCACTGCCGGGCGGCTTCCACCGGCGCCCCGACTGCGTCGGCCTCCCTGGCCGCCTGTATCACGAGAACCGCTGCCTCGGCGGCGGTGTCGGCGGTGGCGGCCGCGACGGCGTGGTAGGCCAGCGAGGCCGCGTCGGCACCGCGCGGCCGCAGCAGGTCCAGCGCCGCGGCATGCAGCCGGGACCGGCGCAGCACCGAGGTGTCCTCGTAGAGGGTGTCCCGGATGAGGTTGTGCGCAAATCTGATCCGTCCGGGCACCGGTTCGTCGAGCAGGCCGGCGAGTACCGCGGGTTCCAGCGCATCGAGCAGTTCGTCGTCATCGCTGCGGGCCAGCTCGCCCAGCAGGGTGATATCGACCTCGCGTCCCAGCACCGCCGCCTGGCGCAGCGCGGTCGCGGTCTGCGGTGGCAGCCGGGCCAGCCGGCGGCGGACCACGTCCCCGACCCCGGCGGGAATCCTGCCGTGGGCGGCGTCGACACCTTCGGCGACCATCAGCCGGGCCAGTTCCCGGACGAACAGCGGGTTGCCACCGGTGCGGTCCCGCAACAGCCGCAACGTTTCCCGGGTGACCGCGGGCAGCCCGCAGTCGATGGCCAACGCGGTCAGCGCCGCATCGTCCAGACCGGACAGCGTCAGGTGCGCCGCGGTGTGATTGGCCAGCGCGGCCCGGGCCTGGCCCAGCTCGGCACCGGATTCCGAGGGCCGGTAGGTGCCGATGACGAGCACCCGCCCCGAACCGAGACGGTCTGCGGTCAGCCGCAGCAACTCCAGTGTCAGACCGTCGGTGCGGTGCAGGTCGTCGAGCACGATGAGCAGTGGTGTCCGCTCGGCCGCCTGCCCGAGCACCTCGGCCAGCGCATGCGCGATCCAGAACGCGGAGCCCTCCGCGGTTGCCCGGCCGTCGTGCAGCAGCGGCGCCAGCGCACCGGCCTGTCGCGGCGGCAGTGTGGCGGCGAAGGTTTCGAGCACCTCGGTCCACGCCCACCCGGGTGGCGCGCCGTCGACCTCGGGGCTGCGCCCGGCAACGACCGTCCAACCGGCGTCGCGCAGCCGGGCCGCCGCCGCGTCGACGACGGTGGTCTTGCCCGCACCGGCCTCACCGCCGATCCACACCACCCGCAACCCACCGCGCACCGCGGTGGCCGCGGCTGCGTCGATGGCGGCCAGTTCATCGGCGCGGCCGCGGGTGGGGCTGGCCTGCGGGGCGTCATGGGGCGGCGACACCGGCGCCGGCGCGAGTGCGATGGGATCCAGGTGATCGGCGTGGCGCAGGATGTCGCGTTCCAGATCCCGCAGCGCCCGACCGGGTTCCAGGCCGAGCTCCTCGGTGAGGTAGGCGGTGGTGCGGCGCAGCACGTCCAGGGCCGCGGCCTGATGACCGCAGCGGTACCGGGCGACCGCCAGTAGGCAGGCGGCCGCCTCGCGGTCCGGGTGATCGCGCACATGCGGTTCCAGCACCCGGGCCACCACACCGTGCTGTCCGAGGGCGGACTGGGCCGCGGCGTGGGCCTCGGTGACGGACAGCCGCAGCTGGGCCAGCCGAGCCACCTCGGGGGCCGCCCACAGCGCGTCGCGGACCTCGCCGTAGGGATCACCGGTCCACGCGGCGACCACATCCTCCAGCAGCGGCGCCCGCTCCACGGGATCGTTGTTGTGTTCGGCCGCGGCGATCCTGGCTTCCAGCGACCACACGTCGACGGCTTCGTCGGGTAGCCGCAGGCAGTACCCGGGGGCGGCACTGACGATCACCCGGGCCGCGGCGCGACGTTCACGGCCGGGTTCGAGGACCCGGCGCAGATGCGAGATGTAGGCCTGCAGCGCCGCCAGCGCCTTCGGCGGCGGTTCCCCGGCCCACAGGTCCTCGATCAGCCGGTCGACGGACACCACCTCGCCGTGCGCCAGGACCAGCCGGACGAGCACCGACCGCTGTTTGGGTCCGGCCAGATCGACCGGGTCACCACCCACCCACGCCCGGACCGGTCCTAGTACGGAGATCCGCACCGGGAGGAGATCCTGCGCCGTCATGGTGTGCCGACACTATCGGTACGGCCGCCGGGCTACATACTTTGCGTGTGGCGATCACCGACCGGCGGGAAGTGGCTGCGGTGTTTCTCGGCGGCGCGCTGGGGACGCTGGCGCGCGCCGCGCTCAGCCATGTCCTCGCGGTGCCGCCGGGGCACTGGCCGTGGGCGACGTTCATCGTCAACATCGTCGGGGCCGCGCTGCTCGGGTACTTCACCACCCGGCTGCTGGAACGGCTGCCCGCATCGGGGTACCGCCGTCCGCTGTTGGGCACCGGGTTGTGCGGCGGGCTGACGACGTTCTCCACCATGCAGGTCGAGGTGCTGGTGATGCTGGAGCACGGTCACCACGCGCTGGCCGCCGGCTACACCGTGGTCAGCATCGGACTGGGCCTGCTGGCGGCGCAGGTGATGACCGCGTTGGTCCGACGGGTGCGTGTCCGGTGAGCACGGTCGCGGTGTGGGCCGGCGTGATGCTGCTCGGCGGGGTCGGCGCGGTGTGCCGGTTGCTGGTCGACCGGGCGGTGTCGTCCCGGGTCACGGTCGCCGGCGGTTTCCCGGTGGGCACCCTCGCGGTGAATGTCAGCGGCGCCTGGCTGCTGGGTTTTGTCGGCGCGTTGACCATCAGCCCGCACGTGGCACTGCTGGCCGGCACCGCGTTTGTCGGCGCCTATACGACGTTCTCCACCTGGATGCTGGAAACCCAGCGGCTCGGTGAGGAACGCCGGGGACGGATCGCGGTGGCCAATATCGTGCTCAGCGTCGCGCTGGGACTGGCGGCGGCCTGGCTGGGCCAGCTGATCGGACGGGCACTGTGAGTGCCGAACTGCTGAAGCTGACCGCGTACTTCGGTGAGCGGCTGCGCGGTGATCGCGGGTTCGCCGCCGATGAACTGCTCGATCTGATCGGCACCGAGCAGGTGGCCGACAGCGTGGTGCTGCGCGGCATCGGCGGATTCGGGCCCAGCCATCAGCTGCGCACCGACCGTTCGCTGTCGGCGTCCGAGGATCTGCCGGTGGCGCTGGTCGCGGTGGACACCGCCGATCGCATCGCCGGCCTCGCGCCCACCGTGGTGGCCGGTATCGCGCGCGGCATCGTCACCCTGGAACGGGCCGGGACCGGCGTCGACGGTTCGGGCGCGGCAAAGCTCACGCTGTACATCGGGCGTCAGACCCGGATCGGCGGCCGGCCGGCGTACCGGGAGATCTGCGCGGTGTTGCACGAGCTCGGATTCGCGGGCGCGGCAGTCTTTCTCGGGGTCGACGGTACCGAGCACGGCGCGCGCCGGCGAGCCCGGTTCTTCAGCGCCAACACCGAGGTGCCGGTGATGATCGTCGGGTCGGGCACCGACGGACAGGTGACGGCGGCGTTGCCGCGCCTGCGTGAACTGCTGCCCGCCGCGGCGATGACGGTGGAGCGACTCCAGATCTGCAAGCGCGACGGACGGCTGCTGGACCGGCCGGCGACCCTGCCCGCCGCCGACGCCGACGGCGTGCCGCTGTGGCAGAAACTCACCATCCACACCTCCGAGGGCACCCGGCACCACGGGGTGCCCATCCATCGCGCGATCGTCGACGTGCTGCGGGCTCGACAGGCCGGCGGCGGCGCCACCGTGCTGCGTGGAATCTGGGGCTTCCACGGCGATCACGCGCCGCACGGCGACAGACTGCTCCAACTCGGACGTGAGGTCCCCGTCACAACCGTGGTCGTGGACACCCCGGCCCGGATTGCTGCGTGTTTCGACCTGATCGACCCGCTGACCGCGGTTCATGGCCTGATCACCAGTGAAGTTGTGCCCGCACTGGTCTCGATTGACGGGGGCGTCACAAAGGGCGACACGAGACTCGCCCGCCCGTCGCCCTGAGGGCACATTCGGTAAGCCTACCCTGAGTAAATTCTCAGGTGTAGGGTCGCCGAACATGGAAATGTCACAGCCCGAAGCGGTCAATCCGGAGCTCTTGGCCATCCTGCGCGACGATCTCAACATCGACGTCAGCCGGGTGTCGCGGGACTCCCGACTGGTCGACGATGTCGGCATGGATTCGGTGGCCTTCGCCGTCGGCATGGTCGCCATCGAGGATCGCCTGGGCGCCGCGCTGTCAGAGGAAGATCTGCTCAGCTGCGAGACCCTCGGCGACCTGGAAAAGGTGGTCCTGGCCAAACTGCCCGCGGATCAGGCGAACTCGTGACGGCGGCGCCATGGGGGCTGGCGCAGGCGCTGACCCATGCGATGACCTCCACGGACCGCGCGCTGGCGGTGCTCGACACCGGCGCAGGCACCTGGACCCGTCACCCGTGGGGTGAGATTCACTCGCGCGCCGAGAATGTCGCCGCCCGCATCTGCGATGACGGCGCCGCCACGATCGGCCTCGTCGGCGATCCCACCGCGGAGTTCATCGCCGCCATCCCCGGCGCCTTCCTGGCCGGTGCCGCCGTGTCGATCCTGCCCGGACCGGTGCGCGGTGCCGACCCGAAGCGCTGGGCCCGCGCCACCATGGAACGGTTCGACCGGGTCGGGGTGCGCACCGTGTTCAGCCACGGCGCGCCGCTGCGTGAGCTGGCCGGCGTGCAGAGTGCCATCGCGGTGCACGATGTCGGTGCGGTCGCGCACGCGCAGCGCTCCACGACCCACAGCGGCGTGGTGACCGGCACCGGGACGGCCGTGCTGCAGGGCACCGCGGGCTCCACCGGAACCCCACGCACGGCGCAACTCTCGCCGGAGGCCGTGTTGGCCAACATCGGCGCACTCGTGCAGCGCGTCGGGGTCACCGACGCCGACTGCGGCCATTCCTGGCTGCCGCTCTACCACGATATGGGCCTGTCCTTCGTGCTCACCATGGCGCTGGCCGGCGCCGAGCTGTGGCAGGCGCCGACATCGGCGTTCTCCGCATCACCGTTCGGCTGGATCAAGTGGCTCACCGAGAGCCGGGCCTCGCTGACCGCGGCGCCGAACATGGCCTACAACATCGTCGGCAAGTACGCCGGCCTGATCAGCGAGGCCGACTTCTCGAATCTGCGCTTCGCACTCAACGGCGGCGAGCCCGTCGACTGCGACGGCAGCCGGCGCTTCGCCGCCGAGATGGCCAAGTTCGGACTCGACCCCGGCGCGCTGGCCCCGTCCTACGGCCTGGCCGAATCCAACTGTGCGGTAGCGGTTCCGGTACCCGGGCACGGTCTGCAGGTCGACGAGATCAACATCGTCACCGATGACGGTGGCTACGTCCGCAAGCACGCGGTGCTGGGTGAGGCCATCCCCGGTATGCAGATCCGCATCGCACCCCACGAACGGTTTTCCGGCGATGTCGCCGACCGCGAGGTCGGCGAGGTGGAGATCCGCGGCACCTCGATGATGAGCGGTTACCTGGGCGAGGGCACCGTGGATCGCGAAAACTGGTTCCCCACCGGGGATATCGGCTACTTCCTGGACGGCAGCCTGGTCATCTGCGGGCGCGCCAAGGAGATCATCACCGTCGCCGGGCGCAACATCTTCCCCACCGAGATCGAGACCGTGGCCGCCCAGGTCGACGGTGTCCGGGCCGGTGCCGTCGTCGCCGTCGGCACCGACGGACCGGCCACCCGCCCCGGTCTGGTGATCGCCGCGGAGTTCAAGGGCGCCGACGAGCCGGCCGCCCGCACCGCGCTGGTCGAGCTGGTCGCCTCCGAATGTGGCGTCGTACCGGCCGAAGTCGTCTTCATGCGACCCGGATCGCTGCCCAGAACCTCCTCGGGCAAGCTGCGCCGGCTCGAAGTCAAACGCAACCTGGAGAGCGCCGGACAGTGACCGCCACCATCGACACCGCCGAACCGACATCGCTGGCGGAGTTCCAGGAGCTGCTGGACCGGGTCTTCGACGACCAGGTCCGGGCCTGGACCGCCGCAGCCGAGCGCACCGGGAAGTTCCCCCGCGAGCTCATCGAATACCTAGGCGCCGAAGGGGTTTTCGCCGCCAAGTGGGGTGATTCGCAGCAGCCCGACGTGGCCAAGGTGATCGCGCTGGCGCTGGAACTGGGCAAGCTGGGATCGGCCGGTATCGCCGTCGGGGTCAGCCTGCACGACTCGGCCATCGCGCTGCTGCGCCGGTTCGGCCGCTCCGAGCATCTGCGCGACATCACCGAGAAGGCCATCCGCGGCGAGGTCGTGTTGTGCGTCGGCGCCTCGGAGGAGTCCGGCGGATCGGACCTGCAGATCGTCGAGACCAAGGTGCGCTCGGTGCGCGACGGGTTCGAGGTCAAGGGCATCAAGAAGTTCGTCTCGCTCTCCCCTATCGCCGATTACGTGATGGCGGTGGCCCGCAATGTCGACAACAATCCGGACAGCAGGCACGGCAACGTCGTCGTCATCGCCATCCCGCTGCATGATGCGGGCGTGCGGGTGCAGCAGCCCTACAACAAGGTCGGCGCCGGACCGCTGGACACTGCGGCGGTGCACATCGATACCTGGGTGCCCGCCGATGCGCTGGTGGCCAGGGCGGGTATCGGCCTGGCCGCCATCTCCTGGGGGCTGGCCCACGAGCGGATGTCGGTCGCCGGCCAGATCGCCGGCAGTTGCCAGCGGGTGCTGGGAATCACGTTGGCCCGCATGATGACCCGCAGCCAGTTCGGGCACACGCTGTACGAGCATCAGGCGCTGCGGATGCGGATGGCCGACCTGCAGGCACGGGTGGACATGCTGCGCCACGCGCTCACCGGGATCGCCGCAGGGGGGAAACTCGACCTGCGCACCGCGGCCGCCATGAAGGTGTGCGCGGCGCGACTGGGTGAGGAAGTGGTCTCCGAATGCATGCACATCTTCGGCGGCACAGGCTATCTGGTCGATGAGACACCACTGGGCCAGTGGTGGCGCGATATGAAGCTGGCGCGCGTGGGCGGCGGCACCGACGAGGTGCTGTGGGAGCTGGTCGCGGCCGCGATGAAGCCGGATCACGACGGCTACGAAGCGATGATGGGCACCGCTTCGTAGCGCCGGCGGCGTTACTTGTGCGCGGGGATGTCCTCGGGAGTGCGCGGAAAGACGTAGAGCGCCATCGTGCGATTGGCCATCTGGTGCTCGCCGAGGAAGGTGGCGCCCACGTACTCGACGAGCCGGCGCGCACCGATGTTGCGGTGGTCGGGATCGAACATGATGCGCCGGCACTCGGGTTCCAGGGCGAACATGTCCTTCATCAGCCGCGGCAGCATCAGCGGCGCGATCCCCCGGTTCACCAGTTTGGTGTCCGCGATCGCGGCGTGCATGCCGAGATCATGCGGGTCGGCGTCATAGCGGGTGGCGATGGAATCCTTTGCGGCCCGGTACAGCTCGACGTAGCCGATGTCCTCACCCTTGCGACTGGTGAGGAACGGCCGGGAGAACGACCCGGCCAGCTGGGCCTTGAGGTAGAGCCGCCAGCGCTCCGGCGGCCAGGCGTACTCCCAGGCCTCCGCGAGATGCGGAAGGTTCATCCACTCCGAGATCAGCTCGGCATCGGTGTCCGGGTCGACCGGCCGCGCAGCGTACGGCGCGGCGATATGGGGTATCTGCGGCGGGCCGACCCGGCGCACCGCGTCCGGGATGTCGGTGAGCTCGCGCGGAAGAATCGGCAGTGCCTCGTCAATGTCGATCATTTGATATGCGACCCTACCTAACCGCCCGAAGTTGGAGTGCTCTACACCGGCATGCTTCCCCGACCAGCTCCGCATTGCCATAGTAGGTACATGACGCGCGACCCGGTCGAAGAACTCCGCCGCTGGGAAGACTCCGGCGCGCACTGGCAGGTGGTGTCCCGGACCGCGGATCGGCTCACCATCGCGCTGCTGCGGTGCGACGGCGGGGAGGAAGTCGAGCGGCTCGTCTCCGATGACCCGGCGCTGCTGGCCTTCGTCGGTGGTCGGGATCGCTCCGAGGACTGAGCCTCGACACTTAGAGTGTCTG